>CALBTC010000400.1 GCA_937967805.1 uncultured Anaerolineaceae bacterium | reverse complement strand
GACAAAACGGCCGCATGGGGCAAACCTACAAAACCGGTGCCAACAACAATAATTTTCATCTTACTTACTCCTTCAACTGGCAAATATCAGTTGGACTTGAAATGATACCAAAGTTTTACAAAAATGTTTGGATTGAAAAAGGTGCGAAGGTTTGGCAAAACTTTGAGGATTTATTCTTTTTGTTAATTTGTTTATGAACAGACACAAACCGGCTCCAAAAATAACATATTTGACGGTACTGTGACACTCTTACATTTGTACTTTCAGCAGACTACTACCCTCCACTGCAAAAAAAGCGGGCGAAGCGATTTAACCCAATTCAAGAAGGCTTCCCACTTTTACACATTAAGCTGGCCGCACGACGGCCGATTTCCACCGCAAAATTTGTGCCGCGGTCCCAGGGATACACCTGGCTCATACTGGCAAAATATAGGCCGGGAACCGGCGTTTGCACTGCCGGGATATTTTGTGAATGGTTAACAAATGGCACCGGCTGGGCATAGCCGGCGCGGAACAGCCAGCTTTTGCGAATCCAGTCTGGCCGGAACTCCGGATTGATTTGGCATAATGCGTCGGTGAACAGTTTTTCTAACGCCTCCTGGCTCATTGTCATGTAAGGATGATCTGGCTTAACATAATCGCCACAGTAGATGATGTGATCGCCGCCGTAATGCTCCCGGTCGATGTAATTGGTATGCTCTACCAGCGCCAGAAACGGCAGCGCGTTTTTGGTTTTGTCCGGCGAGGTGGCCGGGATGTTAAGCCAGTACGTGTTGCTGTCGGCCATGAGCGGCCGTTTCAAAGCCAACGTCAATACTACCGCCCCCATGCTTTTTAGCTTAAGCAGTTGGCCCAGATAATCTTGCGGCAGGCTGGGGGCCATTTTGCTGAACAGCTTTGGCGACGTCGTGACCAGGCAGGCATCAAACCGTTTCGTCTCACCGCCCGCCGTTATGTCAAACTGTTTATTGCCTGTTGGCGTGATTGCCTGAACCGGGCAGTTCAGCTTGATGTGGCTGCCGCGTTGGGTAACGGCCGTTTCCAACACATCAATAAACGCCTGAAAGCCACCCTCAAAATAGCCCAGCTTAAAGCTGCGCACGTGCAATCTGGCCCACAGCCAGGCCATGTTGACCTTGTCGTAATAGTCCCCAAATTTGCCGATCAGCAGCGGCTTCCAGGAAACCTCGTAAATTTTTTGGCCATAAAAGCGGCGGGTCCAGGCAACGGCCGTGTGCTTCTCAAGATAGCGCCAAAACTTAGTGTACCGTATAAACGCCCCCACCACGCCAAAACGGAAAAAGTCGATGATGTTGTAACCGGGAAACTTATACCAATCAACCGGATTGCTAAACGGATAAATTTCCCCTTCATACAAAATAGACGTGCGCGGCGTGGGGAAAAACAGTCTGTCTTTAAAGCCCAGCTCTTCAACCAGGTCAATGATGGCCTCGTCTGTTTCAAACAGGTGATGGTAAAATTTCTCCAGTGGCCACGCCCACTTTTCATCTTTAAAGCCGGTAGCCAACCCGCCGGTCTGCCCGCTGGCCTCAAACAGGGTCACGTCGTGACCGGCTTGCAGCAAATCATACGCCGCCGCCAGGCCGGTCAACCCCGCCCCCACAATGGCTATTTTCATACGCCGGCCTCCTGCTCCGCCACCTGCACCGCCCGGTTAAAATCGGCCCAGCCCAGGCCTTCCTGGATCATGTAATAGCCGCCCAGCAGGGTGATGGGCAGCCAGAGGGCCGCGTGCAGCACCAGCGTGTACGCTGTGGCCAATCCTTGCTCAACGCCGTAGAGCGTGAGCACGGCAATGCCGGGACCATCAAACGTGCCCACATAGCCCGGCGCAGACGGCAGCGTTGTGGCCAGATTAACAATGCCGTTCATCAGCATCAGGGCAAAAAAATTGACTTCAAAATTGAAGGCGTGCATCACAAACCAATATTTCACCGTTTCCAGCAACCAGATGATGATCGAGGTAAAGAAAATCATCAGGACGTTTTGGAAGCTGCGCAGGGATTCTAATCCGGTAAGAAAGCGAGCGAGAAAGTCGAGTAACGGCCGTTGCACACGCTCCGGCAAAACTTTATCCCCCAACCACTCGGCCAGGGCAAAAAAACGCTCCGGCATGGCCGCCAGGGCAAAAAAGATGACCATCGCCACAAAAAAGAGCACGCTGGCGGTGATGACAATCGTGCGAATGGAGCCATCATCGCCGGGGATGGGCGTGAAGGGCAGGGCGACAAAAACAAACACCAGCATCACCAGCCCGTCAAAAACGCGCTCCACAATGACGGTGGCCAGGCTGGCGCTCATGGGCACGGCTTCACGGCGGCGCAGCACGTAGGAACGCAGCACTTCGCCGGCGCGGAACGGGTAAATGTTGTTGCCCATGTAGCCGATCACGACGACGGGGAAAAGTTGGCGTAAGGGGATCTCTTTTAACGGCCGTAACATGTAATCCCAGCGCCATGTTCGCGCCCACACTGCCACAAAATAAACGGTCACACCCGGCAGCAGCCACCAATAATTGGCCGATTGCAAATCAAGCCAGACTTCACTCAGTTCCAGCCCGCGCAGCGCCAGCCAAAGAAAAACGGCGCTGATGGCAACGCCGACCACAAAATAAATACGTTTCAAAAAAGCCTCAATGTCTTTGTGGAGAACAAAACCATAAAAATAGGTTCAACTTAAAGAAGCCTTTGTTCTCCTAAACGTAAACCGCGAATAGCCATTGGTTTTTCCCAGAACTTTATGCGGTTTACGTTATACACGGTGCCGCAGCACAAGCCGCAATTGTATCATGCAGCGACTCCCTGTCATCCTGAATTACCGTTTTTCTTGCAGGGTAAATCAATTGTGAACCTGCTCTTGCTTATACCGCTTTGACAAGCATTTAAAATTATGATAGTTTTTAGCCAGTTTTGTATGGCAGTTTTCTTGAAAAATATTTAACAATGAGAAAGCTGCTTTGTTTAATCGTAGGAGGTTGGAAACCGTGGCAGAACGCGAAGCAGGTACTGTGAAATGGTTCAATAATGACAAAGGTTATGGCTTTATTGAACGGGACGCAGGTGGTGACATCTTTGTTCATTACAGTGCCATCCAGGGCAGTGGCTATCGTTCATTGGAAGATGGCCAGCGGGTAGAATTTGCAGTGGCAGAAGGTCCTCGGGGGCTACAGGCCCAAGAGGTAAACCGAATCGCTGATTAGCATCTCTAACTTGCAACCAAAAAGAGCACATCGCCTGATGTGCTCTTTTTTTATGCCTGAAATTGCCGGTGGTGACTACCGGCCAAAATGCATGGGCATGATGATATGCACAAAATCGTTGTCGCCGACAGGTTTTATCACACCGGGTTCCATCGGATTAGTGGTTTCCAGCGCCACCTGCGGCGTGTCGATGACGCTTAGCACGTCTGTCATGTATTTCACGTTGAACGCTATTTCGATGGAGTCACCATCGACATCGGCATCGATGGGGGCGACGGAGTCGCCAGTTTCGGTGCTGGTGGCGGCAATGACGGCCGAACCCGGACTCAATTCATCGCCCGGCTCGATGCGTACGCGGGCGGTGTGGCTCGATTCGCGGGCAAAAATTTCGGCCCGTTTGCAGGCGCTGCGGAATTCGGCCGTGCTCAGGACGGTGCGTGTATGCAGCTTTTTGGGGATGATGGGCGTGTAGTCGGGGAATGTTTCGTTAATAAGCTGGGAGACCAACACCACATTGTCCATGTCAAACACTACCTGGTTGCGGCCCTCGGGCATGGAAATGTAGACGGCATCGGTGTCATCGCTGGCGATGCGGGCCAGCTCGATGAGTGCCCGGGCCGGAATGATGATGTCCACCGGATTTTCCACGTAGCCGGGAATGTGGGCAGAGCGCAGCGAGAGGCGAAAACCGTCGGTGGCGGCCATGAGCATTTTGCTTTCTTCAAAATGGGTGGAGACGCCGGTGAGGGTGGGGCGGGTATCGTCGGTGGCGGCGGCCATGGCTACCTGGTTGATCATTTGTTTGAGCACGGCCGTTTCCACCCGAATCCTGTTGTTCTGATCCGGCTGCGGTACCAGCGGGAACTCCTGGGCATCGATCCCCTTGATGTTGGCCTCGGTACGGCCGCAGGTGATGTGCAGCGTCTGGGTTTGCT
>CALBTC010000399.1 GCA_937967805.1 uncultured Anaerolineaceae bacterium | reverse complement strand
AAAGCTGGTAAAGCTGGCAAGGTCTAAAAGGTAGTTAGCAATGGCTATTAAATCAAAAGTTGCACGCAAGCGACGTCATCGTCGCATTCGCACAAGAATTTCAGGTACTGCGGAACGGCCGCGTTTGAACGTTTTTCGCAGCCTGGACCACATCTATGCTCAGGTAATTGATGATGTGGCCGGCAAGACGCTCGCCTCGGCCTCTACCGTAGATAAAGAGCTGCGCGGCAAGGTGTCTGGCAAGAACAAGAAAGAACAGGCAACCCTGGTTGGCCAGGCAATTGCCGAGCGGGCCAAGGCGGCCGGCGTTTCAACGGTTCTGTTTGACCGGGGTGGTTATCTGTACCACGGCCGTGTGAAAGCTCTGGCTGATGGTGCCCGCGAAAGTGGTCTTGATTTCTAAAGACAGCTTTGCACAAGTATGTTCCTGATTGATTTAGGTACAGGACGGAGAAAGAAATGGGTCAAAGACGACAAAATTTTGAACAGGAATATGATGAGCGAATCATCGACATTACCCGTGTTGCCAAAGTTGTGAAGGGTGGTCGCCGGTTTGCGTTTCGCGTGACTGTTGTGGTTGGTGATAACAAAGGACGCGTCAGCGTTGGCGTTGGTAAAGCACGTTCCGTGCCGGATGCTATTCGCAAGGCGCTGGATGCCGCTCGTAAATCGATGACCAAGGTGCCGATTGTTGGTAACACAGTTCCGCATGAGATTATTGGAGTACATGGTGCGGCGCGCGTTTTGCTCAAGCCGGCTTCGCCTGGTACCGGTGTTATTGCCGGGGGTGGTGTGCGTGCCGTCATTGAAGCGGCCGGGTACAAGGACATCTTGTCTAAATCCCTGGGTAGCGCGAACGCTCTGAATGTATTGCAGGCCACCATGAACGGTTTGCGCAATTTGAAGAGCGTTCAAGAGGTCGCTTCGGATCGTGGCAAGGATGCGGCTGAAGTTACACCGTTTTGGAGTCGTGGCTAATGGCTAAGTTACGCATTACATATTCGAAGAGTTCAATCGGTTACAAGGAAGATCAAAAAGGGACCATTCGTGCCCTGGGGCTCACCAGGCTGAACCAGACGGTTGAGCACGAGGATACGGCCGTCATCCGCGGCATGGTCAATAAAGTCAGTCACTTGGTGACAGTGGAAGAGGTTGAATAAAATGAAATTACACGATCTGCGCCCAAATGAAGGCAAAAAACAAAAGCGCAAGCGAGTGGGTCGTGGTATTGCTGCCGGGCAGGGGAAAACTGCTGGCCGTGGTACCAAGGGACAAGGCGCTCGCAGTGGTGGGGGAAAAGGTATTTACTTTGAGGGTGGTCAGCTGCCACTGGCCCGCCGTTTGCCCTACAAACGCGGTTTTACCAACATCAACAAAGTTTATTACAAGCCCGTTAATCTCAAGAGCCTGGCCGAATTTGATTTTGAAGGTGAAGATGTAACGCCTGAAGTCATGGCTATTGTTGGCCTCATCAGAAAACCGACCGATCCGGTCGTTGTTTTGGGTGATGGCGATCTAGACGTGGCGCTCACAGTAAAAGCCCATCGTTTTTCTGCATCTGCTAAAGAGAAAATTGAAGCAGCTGGAGGTACGATCGAGGTGCTCCCCCTTTCATAACGTGTTGTAGTGGGTAAATTGCCCAGTTTATAACACCAACTCTTGGAGGAAAATCATGATCGAATCAGTCAGAGCTGCTTTTACTTTGCCAGACCTGCGCCGCCGTATTTTTTTTACGGTGTTTATTCTGGTTATCTACCGCCTGGTGGCCAATATTCCGGTGCCGGGCGTTGACCTGGCGGCCTGGTTAAACTTCACCAATGCCACCTCAACCAATCAGGTGGTTAACTTCCTGGATTTACTTTCTGGTGGTGCAGTACGTAACTTCTCTGTAATGGCAATGGGAGTTTATCCATACATTACAGCGTCCATCATTATCCAGCTCCTCACACCCATTATCCCGCAGTTGCAGGAGATGGATTCTGAGGGCGAGTCTGGTCGAAATCGGAAAAATCGCATCACTTATTATTTGACCGTACCACTGTCTTTGTTACAGGCAATTGGTCAGATTCGCCTGGTTGGTTTTAGTCTGGGCGTAGGCGGTGCCGATGGTCTGGCCCAAATTATGCCGAACTTTGGCTTTGCCCCGGATCAACTGCTGCCAACCCTGACCACGCTGTTGGCCATGTTGGGGGGCACCATGTTTGCCATTTGGTTGGGCAACCTGATAACGGAGGAAGGCATTGGTCAAGGCATTTCGCTGATCATCTTTGGCGGCATTGTGGCCCAGATATTGCCTGGACTGGCGAGTTTGTTCCAACTGGACGACGCCACCGCACGAATCTTTACAATCGTTGCCTTCTTCATCATCACGGTCCTGACAATTTTTGTCATTGTGATTGTGCAGGAAGGGCAGAGGCGCATACCAGTGCAGTACGGCCGTCGTGTACGCGGTCGAAAAGTGTACCAGGGCCAGAGCAGCTACGTGCCGCTCAAGGTAAACACCGCCGGTATGATCCCGATAATCTTTGCCCAGTCTATTCTGATTTTCCCCTCAGTTCTGGCCGGGATTTTTATTACCGGGGAAGGCGGCTTTGTGGATACAATTGCTACCTCTCTAAGCCGTTTTGGTAATGCCGATCCTACAGTTGCTCCCGTTGGCTTTACCATTTACTGGTTGTCCTTCTTTATTCTGGTTGTTGGCTTTACCTTCTTCTACACCGACGTCATGGTGCGCCAGCAGAACATTCCGCAAACCTTGCAGCGGCAGGGTGGATTTATTCCGGGCATTCGTCCAGGTAAACGAACCGAAGAGTACATTACCAAAGT
>CALBTC010000398.1 GCA_937967805.1 uncultured Anaerolineaceae bacterium | reverse complement strand
TTGGGCTTTATTTTTACCTGGAAGCGACACAGGATATTTTGCCAAACGGCCGTGTTAATGTAGAAAACCATGGCGAAATGATTATGCTGGGGAGCTACTCTTACCTGGGCCTGATTGGCCATCCCCAAATTAACGCCGCAGCGCAAGCGGCCGTTGAGCGTTATGGCACCGGTACGCATGGCGTGCGCCTGCTGGCCGGGTCCCTGAAGTTGCACAACGAGCTGGAGGCGCGTATTGCGGCTTTTAAGCAAACTGAAGAAGCTATTACTTTCTCCAGTGGGTACGTGACCAATCTTGCCACAATTTCCAGTCTGCTGCGCAAAGGGGATACGGTGATTTGCGATAAGCTCAACCACGCCAGCATTGTCGATGGCTGCTTGCTGGCAATGGCTAAGTTTTTGCGCTTCCGCCATAACGACATGGATCATTTGGAAAGGCGGTTGCAGGAAGCGGACGGAGACGGCCGTAAACTGGTCATCGCTGACGCTGTGTTCAGCATGGATGGCGATATCATCAATTTGCCTGAAGTGGTGCGCCTGTGCCGCAAATATGGTGCTTACCTGATGATCGATGAGGCACACTCCATCGGTGTGTTAGGCGAAGGGGGGCACGGCATTGAAGAGCATTTTGGCATGGCCCCTGACAGCATCGACATCAAAATGGGCACGCTCAGCAAAGCGATTCCCAGTGCCGGCGGCTATGTGGCCGGCAATCATGAACTTATCCAGTTTCTAAAGCATGAGGCGCGTGCCTTTATTTTTTCGGCGGCTGTACCGCCCGCTTCGGCCGGTGCTGCCAAAGCAGCCTTTGACGTGATTGAGGCCGAGCCGTGGCGCGTGAAGAAGCTGCAAGAAAATTATGATCATTTTGCCGGACGGCTGCGTGAAGCCGGTTTCGATCTGCTCTACACGGAAACAGCCATCGTGCCGGTGATATGTGGCAGCACAGACCGGGCAGCGACGCTGGCCAAATATTGCCAGGATCGCGGTATTTTTGTGCAGGCGTCGTGCCGGAAGGCCAGGCCCGGCTGCGTGCCTGTGTCTCAGCCGCGCACCAGATGGACGATATTAATTACTGCGCCGACACGATTATTGAGGGTGGCCGGCAGCTTGGGATTATCCGGTAGATTGGTAATCGGTAAGCCGTTATCGGTAAACGGTTTACCGATTACCGTTCACCGTACGCGTAGCGGTCGCCCAGCGACATTACCGAACGATGCGCTTGAACGGCCGTCTCACCATCGCCGCCGTGGGGAAGATCAAAAACAAGGCGTGGCTGGCTGCCCAAGACGATTATGTCAAGCGATTGGGGCGTTACACCACGCTTGAACTGGTTGAAGTAAAAGATGTGGTGGGGCGGAGCATCCCGGATGAAGTGGCGATGGCACGGGAAGGGGAGCAGCTTTTGCAAGCGGTCTCTGACAGTCATCGTCTTGTGGCCCTGACGCCGACAGGTAAGCTGCGCAGCAGTCCCAACCTGGCACGATGGCTGCAAAAACGGGTGGTGGATGACGGCCGTATCGCCTTCCTTATCGGTGGTCCGCTGGGCTTTTCAAACGAGGTGCTCACCGCCTGCCACGAACAAATCTCCCTCTCCCCCCTTACCTTTACCCACGAACTGGCCCGCATTTTGCTGCTGGAACAACTGTATCGCGCCTGCACCATTCTGGCGGGGGAGCAGTACCATAAATAGCGGTTATCGGTGAACGGTGAACGGTGACCCGATTCTGTTTACCGATTACGGAACACTGATTACGGATTACCGACCACCGATGACGACGACATACTCTCCACGTGGTTCTTCATTCTCAAAATGGGCAATGAGTTCGGTGAGGCGGCCCCGGTGGACCGACTCATACAGCTTGGTGAGTTCGTTGCAAACGGCCGTTTCCCGATCCCCATAAACTTCCAGTGCATCTTCTAAAAATGGCTTCAGCCGGTAGGGACTCTCATAAAAAATGAGGGTGTGCGGCGATTCGGCATCGACGGCCAAAAAACGCTGCCGCTTGCCGCTTTTGCGCGGGGCAAAGCCGCGAAAAGTGAAGGCGTGAGCGGGCAGACCGGATAGCACCAACGCCATGATGAGTGCTGTCGGACCGGGAATCATCGTCACGGGCAGATTTTCCGCCACGGCTCGCTGCACCAGCGAGTAGCCGGGATCGGAAATGCCCGGCGTGCCCGCATCCGTCACCACCGCCACGGACTTGCCTTCTGCCAGCAGGTTCATGATTTTTTGTCCGGCTTTGGCTTCATTGTGTTCATGGAAAGAAAGCTGCGGCTTGCTGATATCAAAATGCTTGAGCAGCAAACCCGTCTTGCGGGTATCCTCGCTGGCCACCACATCTACCTGGTGCAGCGTTTCCAGCGCCCGCAAAGTAATGTCACCGAGATTGCCGATTGGGGTAGCTACCAGATAAAGCATGGGGTTTTCTTAAAGAAGAGTGGGGATCGAATATTGCAAAATGGCACTATCCGATGTGACCAAAATCATCTGATTTGCTTTTGCCTGACAAATAAGCATTCTGTCAAATGGATAGCGGTGCAAGGAGGGTAGCTCTGCTAAGTAGCGAACACTGTTCTCATCTAGAGGAAGACTTTCAATAGAATGCTGCTGTCTTTCTAAAGGAATAAAATCCTGAGGCGGTTCTGGTAAAGGTAGCTTGCCAATTTGGTTTTTGATAATAATTTCCCAAAGTGAAATCGTGCTTAAATAAACTTCATTTTCAGGATTTCGAATTTCTTCAAGGAAACTTGAGGGTAGTTTCTTATCGGCACCAATGTACCATAAAAAAATGTGAGTATCTAAAAGTAGCTTCATTTCCCTTCAAAAGCGTCCAAGATTTCGGCTGGCAGTGGATCATTAAAATCATCAGGAGTCACAAATTTATGTGCGCTTAATCCATACGGCCGTAACTTTTTCGGTTTTTGTGCCGTGGGCGTAATTTCCGCTACCGGTTTTCCTTCGCGGGTCAGAATAATTGTTTCACCTGCTTCCAGGCGGTTTAGATACTTCTGAAAAGTCTGCTCGAAATCCTCAATTTTTATGGTAATCATCTTTCACCTATAAATACTTTTGGCAACTTTGCAATGATCGCAACCCAATAGCTGATTGAATTATACATCATCGAGATGATGTAAAACGAGGGCAGAGGCAACGAGGGCGGCCGTTTCTGCCCTGAGTGTTCGTTTGCCAAGCGTAATTGCCTTTATGCCTGCTGCTTCAGCGGCCGCAACTTCTTCTGCGGCAAAGCCGCCCTCCGGTCCGATGAAGAGTGAGATGTGAGACGGCCGTTCTGCCCCGCTCAGCGCCTCGCGCAATGTTAAGCTGTCTTCCTCTTCCCAGGCGATGAGGCCGGGCTGTGGCGGATGATCCGCCAGCGCCTGGGCCAGCGTTTGTGGTGGGTGCAATTCGGGGATGCAGCCCCGGCGCGATTGTTCGGCCGCTTCGGTGATGATTTTATGCCAGCGGGCCTGCTTGCTGGCTTTTATGTCAACAACCTGCACCAGGCTGCGCTGTGTCACCAGCGGCACAAACCGGCTGACGCCGATTTCGGTCCCTTTTTGCAGCACCCATTCGAACTTGTCCCGCTTCATGAGGGCTTGATAGAGTGTAAGGTGGACGGCGGGTTCGTTGGGAGACGGCCGTTTAGCAATCGCCTCACCTACCACCTGCTGCTTATCAACCTGGCGCAGGACCACCTCATACTCCGCGCCGCTGTTATCCAATACCAGAATGGCCGAACCGGCCCGCAAGCGCAGCACGTTGCGAATCTGGTGTGCCTGCGCTGCGGGTAAAACAACCCGGTCGCCAGCCAAAATTTCTGGGTCCACAAAAAAGCGATGCATGTGGCTAATCGCTTAATACAAGAACATCGGCTTGCCCATGACGTGGCGGATGCGTGGCCGGTACTTTTTGACGTCGTACAGTTCGTCTACGTCCACACGCTTGATGCCGCTGGTGACGGTGCTCATGGGGATGTGGGTGTATTTGCCGTCGCGCAGGGCCACCATACGGCCGCTGACATCATTCATGATCAGATTGACCGCCAGATGCGCGTAGTTGGTAGCCACCATCAGGTCCAAAGCGTCCGGTGCTCCGGAGCGCATCAGGTAAGACACTTTCTGGTTGATAATCCCTTCGCCGGTGATCTTCTTGAGCGCCTCGCCGGTAATCTCGCCGATGCCGCCCAGCTTGCGGTGTCCATAGGCATCTGCCTCGCCGTATTCAACCACTTTGCCGCCTACCATGTGCGCCCCTTCACTCACGGTGACCATGGCGTAATTGCTGGGATTGGCTTGTTTATCCTGCACTACCAGTTCTGCCAATTTTTCCGGATCAAAAGGCACCTCGGAAATAAGAGCGCGATCGACCCCGGCGAGGTAAGAGCTAATGAGGCTGGTTTCGCCGGAGTTTCGGCCGAACAGCTCAATGACGGCAATGCGCTCGTGGGAACCGGTGCTGGTGCGCAGTTGGTGGATAAACTGGACGCTGCGGGTGACGGCCGTACTAAAGCCAATGCAGTAATCCGTGCCGTATACATCATTGTCCATCGTTTTGGGGATGGCCAGCACGCGAATGCCTTCACTGTGCAGCCGCTCGCCGTAGCTCAACGTGTCATCGCCGCCAATGGGAATCAGCGTGTCGATGCCCAGGAATTCCAGATTTTTCATAACATGAGGGGTAAAGTCACGCAGGCTTTTGTCGGCCTCTTCCGCTTCGGGATGCTCCGGGTCTTTTAAAAAGTCGGGCACGGCTTTGGGTCTTACCTTTCCCGGATGGGTTCGGCTGGTGTGCAGCATAGTGCCGCCGGTACGGTCAATGGTGCGCACCGCATTTTTGTTCAGGGGCATGATGTGCTTTTCAACCGATGCTGGGTCGTCTGGATTAAGTTCCAGCAAGCCACCCCAGCCACGCCGAATACCAACCACTTCATAACCTTCATCAATGGCCCGATTGACCACCGCTTTAATACAGGGATTCAGGCCGGGCACATCGCCACCGCCTGTTAAAATTCCAATTTTTGTCATCTTTTGCTCCTTTACCTAAAACTGTAGGCAGTCAGATTTGACCTGACAGCTTGATCATCATGTAACCAAACATTGTAACATCAAAAAACCTGTCAGGTCTTTACTTTGGTGTCGATTATTTGCAAGTTCAGTGTGGAGCGGGTTTGGCTAATATTCTAGCAATAGGACGCAAATCCATCCACCATTGTTTTTTCGGCCGTTTTTTCTCCATATCAAACATGCGCGGCACATCTTCCATGTTGGTGAAAACCAGCGACCCGCCAACTTGTCCCAGGCAGGTGCAGGTCGGATCAGAAGCTGCGATTTGTTGTTCCAGCCGGTTCATGGCGTGAGAGGCCAGTCGTGTGGCCAAAATACGGTCAAAAGGTGATGGATCGCCGCCTTGCTGCAAATGTCCCAGAATTGCCTCGCGCACGTCAAACAGATCGCCGCCTTCCTCTTCGAACAGGGCGCTTATGAAGGCGGTGGTGTACACCTTGTTGGCATTCTCGTTGCGGATCATTAATCCGAGCCGTTTGCCTTTGCTAAAGCCGGTAATCAATTCCTTAACATCATTAACCAGGTCGCTGGAGGTGACGCCTTCTTCGTTGATGTAGACGCGCTCAGCGCCGGTGGCCAGGGCGCTCATCAGGGCCAGGTAGCCGCAGTTACGCCCCATAACTTCTACTACAAACACCCGGCGCGAAGCCACGGCCGACTGCTTGATTTTATCCACGGCATTGACGATGTTATTCAGGGCCGTGTCGGCGCCAATGCTCAATTCTGCGCCCGGCAAATTGTTGTTGATGCTGGCCGGCACGCAGACGATGGGGATGTTGTTGGCAGTGAAGGTATGGCGATTTTCCATAAGCTCCAGAACGCTTTCATAGACGGTCCAGCCGCCGAACATCAGCAGGCCGTCAATTTTGTATTCTTCCAGGGTGCGGGCGATGGCGTAAAAATCGCTGCCTTCGGGCAAGGTGCGGTTGGTGCCCAGCTCCGAACCACCGCGGGAAGCCCAGCCGGAGACGCTCATCCAATCCATTTCCCGAATATCGCCGGCTACCAGGCCGCGAATGCCGTTTTGCACGCCCAACATGATGTGGCCTTTGTCTGTGCCCAGGCGCACGGCCGTTCGTACGGCCGTATTCATCCCCGGAGCCGGACCACCGGCATTCATCACCGCAATGCGCATCCGCTGCTGGTCTGGCAGAGGGGGATGGGGCAAAACGCGCACCATCGTGCGCACGATCTCAAACGATTCATTAAAGCTGCTGCCGCGCAGTTGCAGCGCCTCGGCAAAGTTGTGGTCCCGCACTGCCTGGGCTACAGCCTGAGTTTTTTCCAGTGCTTCATCCAGCGGCGTGCGCGTAATTTTGTTGCCGCGAATGCCCATGACAAACGGTTTCTCATTTTCAGCCGCCGCCAGCAGATTGTCTACGGCCGCTGCGCCTAACAGGGTGCTCAAGTTACGATCGAAAGCGCTGGGGGCGCCGCCGCGCTGCACATGCCCCAACACCGTGATGCGCGTATCTTCCTCCAGGCGCTCTTCCAGCACCCGCTTTACATATTCGCTGGTGATGGCGTTGCCGTGCCGGTCCTGCGCCCCTTCGGCCACCACCACGATGATGTCGCGCCGGCCTGCTTCGCGGCCCTGGTGCAGCAGGCTGCACATTTTCTCTTCCCAATTGTCTAGGTTGGGCGGGTTCTCCGGGATAAATACCCAGTCGCCACCACCGGCCATCGCCCCCATCAAGGCCAGGTAGCCGCAGCGGCGGCCCATCACTTCTACCACAAAAATGCGCTGGTGGCTGGCGGCGGTGCTGGAAATGGCGTCGATAGCCTCGACAATGCGGTGCAGCGCCGTGTCTGAGCCGGTAGTGACATCGGAGCCAAACATGTCATTGTCGATGGAACCGATGATGCCGGCGATTTTAATGTGCTGGTGCCGGGCCGCAGTTTCCCGGCTGATTTGGCCGCTTTCGGCCAGCTCGTCCACCAGGCCTGGCCACTCATCGTACAGGAAGTGTGCGCCGGTCAGGCTGCCATCGCCCCCGATAATGACCAGGGCGTCAATTTCATGCCCCACCAGGTTGCGCACCGCTTTAAGCCGCCCGGCACGTTCTTGGAACTCGGCACAGCGCGCCGAACCAATGACCGTACCGCCCTGGTGCAAAATGCCGCCTACATCGTTCCACCCTATCGGCCGAATCTGGTCGCCGCTATCAACCATGCCCTGGTAGCCTTCGTAAATGGCATAAACTTCAACATCCTGATCCAGCGCCATGCGCACCACGGCCCGCACGGCCGCGTTCATGCCTTGGGCGTCGCCGCCACTTGTCAAAACCCCTAAACGTTTCATAGCATTTCTACTCCCTCTTAGTGCCCATTCGCAAATAAGTTAGCGGAATTGGCGAATGAGCTTAAAGTAGCCGTTCGGTTCCGAAATCGCTTTGTTAATTCCGAACGGCTACTTAGATTCGTAACCGGGTAATTGAGTAATTGGGTAATTAAACGGGGCAATTACTCAATTACATCATTACTGAACGGTCAGTGGGGTAAGTGAGTGAGTTGGTTGCTTTAAGTCTTCTCGCACCTCAACCAGAATACCCATTTAACCTCCGGCGAGATGTGACAAAAATCATAATCTTTTGCCGTCCATTGTAATGGCTTGACCTTTTCTCTCACTACTATACTATTTCTTTAGGCTACCATCATTTGTTTTAAGATGGTGATGCATTATTTAGCGTGATTGCCATTATATGGCTGCCATTGGATGGCTTGGAAAAGGAGATAAATTCATGAAGGCTTTGGAATCGATAGATCTGTTGTTTGGTACCATCGCAGAGGGTGCCTCGATTGCGGACAGTAAGGTGACGGTGACAAATGAGGCGGCGCTCAAGGAGAAGATTTATGACGTTGTGTATACGGCCGTCTTCGGCAAAGGCCTCGTTCGTGATACGGCGCGCTGGCTGCTGTGGGAGCTGGGGCAGGCGCTGGGCATCTATCCCGCTTCAATTCATGAATTATATATGGCCATTGGTCGCGGCGACGTACCCCATAACTTTACCGTGCCGGCGATTAACGTGCGCGGCATGAACTTTAACACCGGCCGGGCGGTTTTCCGGGCGGCGAATAAATACAATGCCGGGGCCATTCTGCTGGAAATTGCCCGCTCAGAGATAGGGTATACGGGGCAACGGCCGTATGAATACGTCACTTCCCTCATTGGCGCAGCCATTAAAGAAGGGTTCCGTGGCCCGCTCTTCATTCAGGGCGACCATTTCCAGGTGTCGGCTAAAGGGTACCAGGCAGACCCCGACAAAGAGCTAACGGCCGTAAAAGATTTAATGAAGGAAGCGATTGCCGCCGGTTTTTACAACATCGACATCGACACCTCGACCCTGGTGGATTTGGATTACCCTACACTGGATGAGCAGCAGCGCCTTAACTACCAGCTGTGTGCCGACCTCACCCGCTATGCTCGCGAGCTGGAGCCGAACGATGTAACCATCTCTTTAGGTGGCGAGATTGGCGAAGTAGGCCACAAAAATTCCACTGTGGAAGAGCTTCATGCGTTCATGCAAGGTTACCGGCGCGAGCTGGATGGGCAGACCGGCATCTCCAAGATTTCGGTGCAGACCGGCACCAGCCACGGCGGTGTGGTACTGCCTGACGGCACGCTGGCCCAGGTGAACGTTGATTTTGAAACGCTTCGCGCCCTCAGCGCCGCCGCCCGAGATGAGTACGGCATCGGCGGTGCGGTACAGCACGGGGCCTCCACGCTGCCGCCGAATGCGTTTAACAAGTTCCCTGAGGTGGGCACGGTGGAGATTCATCTGGCGACCGGCTTCCAAAACATGATCTACGAAAACGCTCCGGCGGAAATGGTGGAAGCCGCCTATGATTACATCCGGGCCAAGTTTGAGCAGAAAGAAGGGCAGACAGAGGACCAATTCTTCTACAAGGAGCGCAAACGAGCTTTTGGTCCGCTGAAGCAGCAGTGGTGGGATATACCGGCCGAGGCGCAGGCCCACATTGGTGAGCTGCTGCAAGACCAGTTTGAGTTTTTGTTTGACCAGCTCAACATCAAGGACACCAAAAAAGTGGTGGCCGAAACGGTCACCGTGCCCAAGCACCACCGCGTACGGCCGACAGAGGCAGTTGAGCAAGGCGAGTTGGAGATTGCGGCGGACCTGGCAGATTAAGAAAAAGACGCAGTGGAGTAGGGCAATAGCCCGCTATTGCCCTACTTTTTCAATTACAAACACCAATTCCCCCTCAAACAACAATTCTGTGACGGGCCAGTTGAGGCCATCGATGAGCTGGTGCATGAAGTCGCGGTAGCGGCCGGTGAGGTTACGGCCGCCGTGGGTGCTGACGCTGGGGTAGGAGATGACCAGCCAGCGGACGTTGAGGGCTTGCAGCAACGGCCGTCCCAAATCACCGTAGTTTCGCGCAAACCGGGGCATCTCTTTAAGGAACAGGGCCACGTCTGCTTGCTCCTGCGGAAAGTGTATGGCCACATCCTGTACCCGCGCCAGCGGCGCCAGCCCCTCCAGCCGGAAGTAGTGATTAATAAACGCAATGCGCGGCTCATGAATATCATACGCATAAAACCGTAACTGATGACTGCCCACTGAATATTGATTACTAAAATTCGGGAACATCCAGCGCAGCGCCAGCGGGTTCAAGGCGCAGGCGATGTCTAAGATGGCTTGGGGCCGGCCGGTGACGGTGAAGATTTGGGCGTAAAAGTCAGCCATGATGGGCAGGCGCTCGCGCGTGGAGAGGTGGGCCTCCAGGCTTTCCAGGCAGAGCTGGGTGATGCGTTCTTCATCGTGGTTGGCAAAGGCTTGGGTGAGCTGTTGGGTAACGGCCGTATAATCCGGATCTCCCAAATAAGGGGCCATGATGCTGTGCAGCCGGGCACGCACCGCTTTGATAGCGGCTTTGGGCTTTTTGTGCTGCCGTGCTGCCTCTTCAGCCAGTTGGCGAATGGTGGCTTCGCTGGTGTCGCCGTATTTGCGGGAGCTTTTGATGGCGCTGGTAACGGCCGTAATCAGCGCTTCTTGATCTTTATCCATGCACCCCATCATACCAGCAGTGCGCTAAAATAGGACACAGATTTTCACAGATTGACACAGATATAAAATAAAATCTGTGTCAATCTGTGTGTATCTGCGTTCCATTCTTTTGAAAAATTAGGCAGAAGCTAATTCGGGGGCAATGCTGGTCTGGATTTCAAATTGGGGTGGGTTTTCAAAATGTTTCTTGACGGCACATTGATCGGCGGCGCGGATGACGGCCGTTTTATACTTCTCCGGGAAGTTGGGCGGCAGCTGAATATCCAGCTTAATTTTGCTCACCATGCCGGTCATCCGGTTGACCTCTAAGCTTTGCACCAGGCGCACGCCTTCGGCCGAAATGCCGCGCTGCTGACAGAAACCCAAGACGTAGATGCCGGCGCAGGTGCCAATCGAGGCTAAAAAGGTGGCAAACGGCGTTGGCGCCGCGGCCATGCCGTTGTAAGAAGGTTGGTCGGTGGGGACGGTGAAGGGGCCAAAGTGGGCGTCTA
>CALBTC010000397.1 GCA_937967805.1 uncultured Anaerolineaceae bacterium | reverse complement strand
GTTGCCCTCAACATATCCTCTTTTACTGAATTAACATCTGACAAACCGAGAGAGTGAACTGACTTTATTTTTAGTGTAATGGCTAATGTTTCAATTAGCCTTATGACCATGTAGCGCAGTATAGCACAGGGGGAGACGGCCGTTTCTAGCCAAAATCTGATTTTTACTGTCCGTTCACAGGGAAATTGGTCAGGGAATACTGCGCACCGGCTGCAAAGCGCGCCACAGCGGGCCTTCCTGGCGCACGCCGCGGCGGTCCAGGTCGCTGCTGGCCAGCAGAATGCCGTCGCTGCACCGCGCCGTGAGGCCGCGCACGATGCGGCTGAGCAGTTGGTTGCGGATGTGGAAATCGTTGTCCATCGTCCACGGCTGGCTGGGGTCGTAGCTTTGCGCCAGGACAAAGGCGTTGCTGAGCGGTTGGTTGGGGATGTCCCACCAGCCTGTAGCAGCCGTTTCCAGCCACACCTGCACCCGCACCGGCGAACCGGCCAGCAGGTAGCCGTAAATCGTGGAGATCATGATGCCGTTGAGGTCGGGCGGGTCGCCCAGCTCGGGCGGATTGGCCGTCACCAGCCCCTGGTTGATGCCGTCGATGAAGGCGTTGCCCACGGCGGCCGCGGAATGCAGCCCAATGGCGTCGGCCGATTGGCGCAGGCGGGTGGCGGCCTGCACCAGCCAGTCGCACACGGCCGCGCCGGCCACGTCCGGCTCGGGCTGGAAGCGGCGCTCGGACAGCAGGGTAAACAGGCGGTGCAGAAAGACGTCGATGGCGGAACGGCCGTCTTGCCCCGCCAGCCACAAACGAATTTCCTCGTACAGCCCGACAAAATCCATCCCCACCCGGCTCACAATCCGGTCCGGTAGCTCAGAAATGGGCAGCAGTTCCGGCCCCTCCACCCGGTAGAGCGATTCGGTGAGCAGTTCGGCGCGGGCGGCATCCAGGCCGCTGATGCTAAGGGTGAGCGCCTCGGCCACGTCAAACGGGCTGACGGGAATGTCCCAAGCGGGATGGGCCAGGGCCAGCCAGGTGAGCCAGGCGCGCACGCGCGGCTCGTCGCGCGGGCTGGAGCGGCGGCGCAGCAGGTAGTAGGGCAGTCCGGCATCGCGGAAGGCGTTTTCCAGCATGTAGCGCAGCGCCCCGTCCAGGTAGGGGGCGATGATGGCTATTTCGGACGGGTGCAGATCGTGCTCGGCCATGAGCTCGTGCAGCGTATCGGCCAGTTGGACCACCATCTCGCGGCGATAACGGCCGCCAACCGTGCCTAAGATCGCCTGCTGCGCTTCGGCAAACGGCTTGCTCGTGTTCATCAAATGATTTTCCACCAGGTTTGCCAGGTGGGTCAGCGGTGTGTTGGTGATGAACGACTCTTTGAAGTCAAAGGCATAGGCGCTGAGGCTGCGGAATTTGTTGGCCCCCAGCGGATCGGCGGCGAGGAACCGTTTGTAGCCTCCGGCGGCATCGTAGGCCACGGCCGTTGTCACCGTTTCGTTCATCAGTTCAGCCACAAAATTTTGCCCGGCGGGCGTTTGCTCCTCGATGTTATCGACGATGAGGTGGCGGTAGCGCTCGCTGAAATATTTGTGGAATTCGGGATGCTGCACCAGCTGCGTGTCAAACACCTCCACGGCCAGGGACAAATCGAGCAGGCTGTCGCGCAGGCAGGTGGCGCGGAACTGGCGGGCGGCGCTGGCCGCTTCGTTCAGGTGGCGGATGCGTTCCGGCTCGCCGGTCCAGGTGCGAATTTGCCGCTCAATGGCGTCGTCCAGGCTCAGGCTGTTGAGCGCGGCGCGATTGAGCGTGTCTAAAAGCTGGCTGACAATTTGCTGGGGGCGCAGGCGCAGGTCGGCAAAAGCGCCTTCGTTGAGCATGGGGGTGATGATGTGCCACATCAGCAGCTGGGCCAGGTCATAGCTGAGGAAGGTGGGGGGGTGATACGGCCGTTCAAACCCGGCCGGACGCGCCACCAGGGGCCAAAACAGCTGTACCATTTCCATCGCCATCTGGTTGTAGGTACTGATCTTCAGGTCGGCATACGGCCCCAGGCCGGACCGGTGTACCGCGTCCAGGTACGTGGGGGCCTGGTCCGGCTCGGCGACGATGACCAGGAGAGTGTAGGCCGGTTCGCCTTCACGCAGCAGGCGGAGGAGGCGGTTTTGGAGTGCGGCCGTTTTGCCCATCCCCGCCGGGCCGAGCAAAAAGCTGGTCTGTTCCGCCATGATGGCGGCCTGTTGGGTGGGGGTCAATTCAAGGAACACATCTGTCATGAGGGGAAGTATAACAACTTATATGGATTCGCGAACAATTTGCAGGCGTTGACGCATGGCTGTGGGGTCTAAATCAAATTGTTTGGCTTGGGTAACGGCCGTTTCCACAAAATCTGCTAACGTTTCTACCAAGATAAGCTGACGCTGCACCAGGAAAAGAATATCTTCAATATCCGTATCGAAGCCTCGATCCAGTTTACTCAGAGCAATGGTGTAGGGATCAAACACATACACCGTCAAATTGCCAAACTCTCCGACGAAGACAGCCCGATTGTCGGCATCTGGGGGAAGCGGCACAAATTCGGCAATGGGCACTGCTTCCAGTTCGATTTGCATCTCATCGGCCGTTTGGGTCAACAGTTGTTGCAAGCTGTCAGATTGCAAATCATCACTTACGTAGTCGAGATCAATTGTGGGTCGTGCCCCACCTAACAGTTCCAAAGCCCCACCACCCAACAAGTATAAAGTTGTGTCAGGCTCACAGCGTTGGCCAACGGCCGTTAAAAACCGATCAATTTGCGAGCGACTTAGGGACTCCACTGCAATCTCCTGCGGCTATGTTGTACGAGGCGAGTATAGGCATGTTCATAGGTGCCGTACCAGTTTAATGGCCTGCCAATTAACCTGGCTTGTTTTTTGGCAAGCTGCTGCAAACGGGTGTTTGGTGAATCAGTAGAATCCAGGTTTAAGGTTTCTTCAAATAAGGAAGGCAGGATTGCTAAATTGCCAAATAACTCAGTCAAAGTTTGGTAATTCTTCTGCTGGAGCAGTTGCGCAGCGGTGTAGTAACAGCGCAAAAAATGCTGCGCCGTAGGCGACAGGCCAATCAGTGCGTTTTCAACATGCAAAGCATAATCGGGACGCTTAAGAAACAGCGGAATTAAGGCCAACCGCAGCCGGGCCTCGTCGCTGCTGGCCAGACCGCGCAGCAAGGCAACGGGCGATTCGGCAATTTCAGGGTGAGTATCCACCTGTCCCGCAATAAAATGAACACCCAGCCGATCAAGTGTTGTGGTCAAAATGGCGTTTGTAGGAGTGGGCGCGTTTGTCATGGTGGAAGTATAGCGTTGGGGGGATGGGTTGCAAAACGGCCGAATTCTTATCCCCATTTCTCTGATAAAGCAGAATCGTCGTGCCAACTGATTGCAAACTATAGTTTGCGCTGCTACACTTTACACATCACAAAAGGCTTGTTCATGACCAACGCCAAAACCATCATTGTTTAGAACTATTCCTGGCAGGAGCACAAATCTCATGATTGATTACCGCACGCTGGATGATGTCACCGTCGAATATTTCAGCCAACATCCTGAAGAGATCGACGCTTTTCTTAATGAAACCTTCGCCGATTACGCCCAGGATAGCGATTCGGCCACGCTGCTCTCTGCCCTGCGCATCATTGCCCGCGTCAAAGGCATTTCCACCATGGCCGAAGAAATAGGGATGACGCGACAGGGTCTGCAAAAGGCACTCTCGGCCAAAGGCAATCCACGCCTGGACAACATCAGCGCCATTATGCGGGCAATGGGGTATCAGTTGATGCCGCACCGTTTGGAGAATACGGCCGTCTAACCCCCGTCATGCACAGATAGGTACGGCCGTTCCCCACCAAAACCTGTTCAATATATTGTACAACTTCCCGTGTATGATTATAATGGTAGCATATCTTTTTTTCGGAGGGTTGCCCATGAAAGTTGTTACCTATTCACAAGCGAGAAATAACCTAAAGCGCATTTTGGATCGCGTCGTAGATGACGCTGACTATACAGTGATTACGCGACGGGATGCTGAAGATACCGTGGTGATGTCTTTAGACTCCTTTAACAGCTTGCTCGAAACCGTTCACTTACTGAAATCCCCGGCCAATGCGGCTCATCTTGCCCGTTCTATTGAACAGTTCAAGCAAGGCCAGGTAACGGAAAAAGAGCTGCTGGATGAGTAGAAAGCTGGCCTGGACAGATGAAGCCCCACCGGAGGCTGAAGCGCCCCGGCTACAAATAGGGAAGCCCCTACGGGGCTAAAAACCAGGCCCGCAGGGCCTTTCATTTGGTAGCAGGGGCGTTTACGCCTCTGCGAGCACAGCCGAAAATCGAGTATGCGATTACCCTATATCCCAATCACTCACAGGGAGGAACGGCCGTTCCTCACCCATCACCGTATCGCCTGTAACATCGGCACCAGCTTGTATTTACGGCCGTGCTGCGCCAACAGGCCATCCAGATAGCTGTGCCATTCAGCCTGGCGCTGGTGATGGAGATAAATTTCTTTGGCGCGGCGCAGCCAGGTAACGGCCGTATCGTACTCCCCAGATCTGCCCGCATTCATAATCGCTTCGGCCAAATTTTTGCATTTTTGAATACCCCAGTCGGGATATTTGTCTTTGGTTGGTGCCAACATCCGCAGCAGGTCGCCGGTAGCGTAATGGTATTTTTTGTCCAGGGCGCGCATCACGGCCGTTAGCCGCCCCGCCTCTACCAAAATATCCAACTTGGCTGACGAATAGTCGCCGACCTCAATCTTATCTAATAATTGGGGTTGGAGCGTCTCCCACTGATCGCCGGCCAGCCGCTGCACGGCCGTATAATCGGCTAACTCATGGGTAGACAAAACCGCTACCTGGGCGGCTTGCAAAGCGAGTTCCCTATCCCCGGCGGCTTCAGCCACATCGCGCAGCCATTGTCCCAGTTTCCCTTTATCGTGCTGCCAACTGTCTTCTAACGTTAAGCCGTGACTACCGATGGTCCAAACGGCCGTCTGCTCCCCCATCTCCTGCAATCGCTTAGCCAGAGCCAAAACCTGCCCCGCCCGGTGAAAGTATTGCTTTGCTTCCTGCACCGCTTGCTCAATTTGGCCGGTTTGCACCAACAGGTGAATGTATCGTTCTATCTGTCCCTCTGCCTCGGCCAAATAAATAGCTTCCTGGAGGCGTCCTTGCCGCTCCAGCACGTTGAGCCGAATAGCGACCAGCTCGTCAGCAAACCACGGCGCTTCATCTTCCCATGCCCCTTTATTGGTGATGTTGCCCTGCAAAACCGAGACCAACGGCGCGTAATCCCAACCGTGGGTAACGGCCGTTTCCGCCATCCCCAACTCGCCCAAAACCTCTTGCCAATCGCGCACTTTGCGTTGCCACGCTTGCCGTGTTTTGCTCGTCAAGTCGTGGCTTAAAATCACCTCTGTCAGCACTTCGTCCAGGTCGGTATCTCCATCATACATACCCTCGGTATACTCGTAATAATCTTCAATCAAATCCAAATTATCACAGAACGCTTCCATAACGGCCGTTATCAACATCCCTGCTTCATCTAACCCGCCCGCCGCCAATAGGGCTAATGTTTGCTCCAAATAAGGTGCCAATATTTGATGCAGTTCTTCATCAGCACCCCCTTCCTCATAGTAGTAATAATCGTCATAGCCTTTAGGGCCCATCTTGCGCATCCCCACGCGAATGTTGCGTTTGACGGCCGTCACGTCCACCCGGCTCACAACAGGCACCGGGGCCGCCTCATCCTTCGTTGGCACACCCTTCGACCATTGCAATCCCCGCTCAATGGCTCGCACAAAATCTATATTTTCCGCAGCCACTTGGATAATGAGCTGCTGCAACTGTTCGGCCGTTAGATCAGCCAGTAAAGTGGCCAACGGTTCTTGTTGTTCTACTGCGCCGGGTTCGTGAATGGTGTGCAGCAGTGTGGCCACGATATGTTTGCAATACCCGCCCCAATCATAAGGACAACTACAATTGGCCGTGATAATTTTGCCCTCCTTCACCGTCACCTGCACCTGATACGGTTGATATTCTCTCCCTTCCACTTCGGCCGTAATCTGCTCACCCCGCTGCGTAATTTCGAGTACATAGCCGTTGTGGTAATAGTTGTAGCCCTTTTCAAAAGAACTGCTGTTGGCCCCTCTGGCAATCTCTGATTCTGTTAACTTGGCCATCTTTTCAACTCCTTTTGTGGATGCTGATTATGGCTTTGTGGGATTTGTTTAGCAAGGATGGAAACGGCCGTATATTCCCTCCCCCACTCTCCCTTTCTTGTCCCTGTTCGTTTCCATCTGTCGTATTCGAAAATAGCCTCACGCAAAGTTGCAAAGACCGTTTGGGGCACTTGGCAGCTTGGCGTGAGATTTCCATTCATGATGGCTTCGACGTGAGCTCAGCCGAACGTTGAGCTTGCGCTCATGTTGTCTCCCTTGAAAAGCGGAACGCAGAGTTTCATGAAGATTACACAGAGAAGAAATAAAGTCTGCGGCATCTGTGAAATCTGTGGATAAATTTACAACGTTAGTGCATGTTCGCCGTGGTAATGTTCGCGGCGCAGCGTAGTGATGGTTGGGTCTTTCAGGTACGCTTCCAGACTCAGCACCCGGTCGATGACGCCGCCGGGGGTGATTTCCACGATGCGGTTGGCGATGGTGTTGACAAATTCATAATCGTGGGAGGCAAACAGAACCACTTCGGGGAATTTGGTAAGTCCCTTGTTGAGAGCGGTGATCGCTTCCAGGTCCAGATGGTTGGTTGGCTCGTCCAGCATCAGCACGTTGGCCCCGCTGAGCATCAGGCGGGCCAACATGCAGCGTACCTTTTCGCCGCCAGAAAGTACGCGCGTGTTTTTTAGCGCCTCCTCGCCAGAGAAGAGCATCCGCCCCAAAAAGCCGCGCAGGAACGTTTCGCTGTCATCGACGGTGGCGTACTGGCGCAACCATTCCACCAGGTTCAGATCGGTGTCGAAGTAGGCGCTGTTTTCTTTGGGGAAGTAAGACATGGTGATGGTGGTGCCCCATTCATAGCTGCCGCTGTCTGGCTCCAGCTCACCGGCTAAAATGTCAAACAGGGTCGTTTTTACCAGATCGTTGTCGCCGATGAAGGCGATTTTGTCGTTCTGGTTTACCTCCAGACAAAAATTGTTGAGGATAAGCTGGTCATCGACAGATTTACAGAGATTTTGCACGCGGAGGACCACTTTGCCACACGGCCGTTCCGGATCAAACCCTACAAAAGGAAAGCGGCGCGTGCTGGCCGGCAGCTCATCCACCGTCAGCTTTTCGATGAGCTTTTTGCGCGAGGTGGCCTGGCGCGCCTTGGCCACGTTGGCGCTAAAGCGGCGCACAAACTCTTCCAACTCCTTGATTTTGTCTTCCCGCTTTTTCTTCTCATTTTTGCGCTGCTCCATCGCCAGTTGGCTGGATTCATACCAGAATTCGTAGTTGCCCACGTAAAGCTGAATCTTGCCAAAATCAATATCGGCGATATGGGTGCAGACGTTGTTTAGAAAGTGCCGGTCATGCGACACAACGATGACGGTATTGTTGAAGCGGAACAGAAAATCTTCCAGCCAGCGAATGGTGTCTAGGTCTAGCTGGTTGGTCGGTTCGTCCAACAGCAGGATGTCTGGATTGCCAAACATGGCCTGGGCCAGCAGCACGCGTACCTTTTGCGTCCCTTCCAGCTCGCGCATGTGCCGCCCCAACAGTTCCTCCTCAATGCCCAAACCTTTGAGCAGCGTGGCCGCTTCCGACTCAGCTTCGTAACCATTGAGTTCGGCGAAGGTGGCTTCCAGCTCGGCGGCCAGGATGCCGTCTTCTTCAGAAAAATTGGGCTTGGCGTAGATGGCGTCGCGCGCCTGCTGCACGTCATAAAGCTGCTTGTGCCCCATGATGACCGTTTCCAGCACGGTGTAATCATCAAAGGCAAACTGGTCCTGCTGCAAAACGGCGATGCGCTCGTTAGGATCGGTGATCACTTCCCCTTTGTCCGGCTCAAT
>CALBTC010000396.1 GCA_937967805.1 uncultured Anaerolineaceae bacterium | reverse complement strand
GCCAAAACATTACGCGAATGGCCCGGTTTGCAGCTGCCGCTCATGTCACCGCACCAGGCCAACCGCAACATTGCCCGTATCCTGGTCAATCTATGGCACGATACCCTGGCCGAATACCCGGACGATGCCTGGGCGGCTGCCTGTGGTCTCATCCACCGGGACCTGCACGAGGAACCCTGGGCCGACCCGCAGAAGATGCAGATGTGGGTTAAGGTTTTTGGCAATGGCCCTTACTACAGCGAGGAAGAGGGCATTAACTGGACGCAGCTCATCCACTTTATGCTGCCGGAGGTCTCCTGTGAGACCTGTCCCCTCAGCCAGCTGCCGGCCACCCGGCTGCGGACCGATGTGGACGGCAACAGCCAGGGAGCCACCGGCATGCCGTGCCGTCGCGCCCAGACGGTGGCCCGCTGTCTGCACGGCGCGGCGGCCAATGACACCTATATCCTGCGGGTCCCGGCTGAATGGGCCGACAACGATGGCGTGACCGGCGAAGCTGGCCAATACTTTGTCACCGGGGCAGAAGCGTTGACCCAGGCGTGGCAGGCGCAGCAAGCCAAAGAACAGGCAGAAGATGAGGCTGAGGCCCAGCGACTGGCCGCAGAGAAAGAGGCGCAGGCAGCGGCGCAACCAGCGCCGGCAGCGGCACCGCAACCAGCAGCAGAAGGAAAGAATGATACGGCCGCAAACGGCACCACAGCCACAGCCGAACCCACCGCTCCATCACCGGTGCAGCAGAAGCGGGCTCGTATTGCCTCTTTCATGGAACACCACCTGGAACTGACCGTTAAGCATCCCCTCGCTTCCCAATGCGCCTTCTGCCAGTACAGGCGAGAGGACAGCCCGGTCAAAGACTCGGACGTGCCCCACTGCGACTGGGCCAAAGGCTCGATCAAAGCAGATTTTCACGTCCTGGTTCCGGCCGGCAAGGCCAAGGGGCCACATATTCCTATCTGTGGCCAGTTCACTTCGACCCAGCCCTGGAAAGAACGCATTCCGGCCCATCCCAGCCCGCCGGAAATGCCGCGCGAATGGTTCAAAACCCACATCCTGGCCCACACGGAGAAGATGGGTGGCTCACTCAAAGGGCGAGACTACGGTGCGCTGGAGTGGTTGACCGGCCGCCCGCTTAAAGCCGAGAGTCACCGCGACTGGTTTAAGAAGCAGCTGGCACAGAACATCGGCGAGCTGTCAGATGCCCAACTCTATACCCTGCTGGTCTGGGCTTTGGGTCTGTGGCATGACCAGGCTGCTTATCCCACAACCCTGCCTGTAGACGGAGCCGGGGTGCAGTTTGCTGCCTATAAGCGCCTGGATTGGGAAATCTACCGGCAGCAGCACAACCAGCCGGAGGGCAAGCAGAAATGAGCGATCCTCTCACCTTTCAAGACCCTCTGGCGGAAGCGGAAGTGACGATCAATATCCTGGTCGGCAAACCGGATGAAACCGGACAGCGACCGGTGACGATTGCCGCCGGCCTGCCAGGGCAGGTGCCGGTCATTGTTACGGCCGTTCTAGATGAAGTTCTGGAAGCAGCCCCGATTCGCCAGGCGTGGCTGGCCTATGGCACGCACGCTGAACTGACCCAGGCAGCCGCAGAGACACCAACTGAAACAGAGAGTCAGGAAGAAGCTGAGGAGATAGCTGATTCGCCTCCCGCCGAGAAGCCGAAACCGAAACCCCAGGCCAACCTGGACACACTCTTTTGACCAGCAAGCACGATGTAGGGGAGAGACTCCCCTGCACCCTATGCAGATGAGGTAAGTATGACGACCCAAGAAGAACAGAAACAAGCAGAAATCTATCACAGCCGGCGCTTCTTATATGACGGCAAGGAAATCCCCAACGTGCCTACCGGGATGGCTATTGAGGCGGTCAAGAAACACCTGGCCGCTTTCTTACCGGAGCTGGGTAATGCCACGCACACCGAGAAAATTGAGAACGGCGTCCTGGTAGTAACCTTCCACAAGCAGGTGACCAGCAAAGGAAATGAACATACTCTGTTCATGTCCCTGGCGGCTGCCCTGCCGGAAATAGATCATGAGGCCGTGGCGCTGTACCAAAAGTTGGGGACCGGTCCCTTCACTGTCGAAACGCTGGCCGAGAATGCAGCGGAGATTCAGGCGGCTGCAGCCTACATCCAATCCCAGTTGTCCGCATCTCAGGAGATATTAAGTGCATGTTGTGCCTTACCGCCGGTGAGCGCGGCCGTTGTCCCCATCGGATTTTGAGTAAACCAGCCCGGCCGCGCATGTCGTTATGGCCCAATCGTGGCTTTCTGGACTGTGTGAAGATTCTGGCCCAACTTCACCACATCTACGCCATCGCCTTCCCCAACCGGCCGGAATGGCAGCAACAGCCTTACCAACCAACCATTGGTGGTGTCCGTCACGCCCTGGTCACCCTCTGCCTGCGTTTTGCTGAGGATCTCTTTCCCCTGGCGTTCTCCCTGGATTGGTTGAAGCGCATTATCCCCGGCGAAAACTTTGATGCCAACGAACTGGCCGCCATCCCCATCGCGCCCTGGGGCGTGGATGTCATCGCTGACCCGCACTATCACTTCCCAGATTCCTTCAAGCCGCCTCTGGATTTCCTCAGTTGGGGCTTATTCCAGGAAACGTATCGTTATGAGATAGAGCCGGATATGCTGCCCTCTTGTCAACACGAGATGCTGCTGCCACCAAATTGGTCCGTGCGCAATACGGCCGTTTTAATACGACAGGCCCAGTTGCCGCCGCCGCTTTGCTACCTGGCCGAAGCGGCCGAATACATCGCCAATGCCACCGGCAACCCCTGGCTGGATTTCGATATCGACGTTTACTACGACTGCTTCATTGATGAAAGTCCTATCGAGTGGTCACCGGAGAATGTGCAGGCCCTCAAAGCGCAGTATGAAGCAGCCCTGGGCATAGACAAACAAATTGGTGAACTGATGGCCTGGGTAGCTGAAGCCGAAGCGGATCGAATGAAGCAGATTTTAGCCCTAATCCAATTATTGTATGCTCATGACCAACAACCAATCTCCTCCAACACACGCACTGCCGCCACGCCACAACCCTTCCGTTTCACCAGGCTACCGGCTGGACGAGCTGGACCAGGTAGACAGGATGCTCACAGCCGTACAGCTATGGCACTCCCTCTTTGCCGAGCCTTTTCCTGAAGTCGCTGTCTACGTAAAAGGTGACAGCGTGGCTGTGGTCATCACCACGCTGCTGGCAGCCATTTGGGAAAGACGCTATCCGGTCTGGGAAGACGAAAGCTTGCTGTACCAGGTGGGCGACCTCATTGACCATGTCCAGCATGAAGCCACCTGGCATGGGGCTGCGCTCTCGGCGATGGAAGTGGCCCGCCTGGATGTTTATCTGGCGTTGGGCTTGCGCTTTGCTCAATACTTTCCAGATAATAAAACGTGGGTTGCAGACGTGCCGACCCTCGACGAAACCAGCCTGGCGGCCGGTGTAGAATCTTTCCTGACGGCCGTTAACGAACAATACTTTCCGGTCGAGGAAGAAGTGTGGGTAGACGAGCTTGAGTACCTGGCCGGAAGATTGGAGGTCATTGACCTCATTCCCGCCGGCTATGATCTGGACCCAGATTTTGCCGACCTGGATCAGCATCCGGAGCCGGTGCGGACTTGCCTTATCCTGGCTGCGGCCGAGTTAAACGCCTATTTCCCCGGCATGGCCATTGAGGAGGAGACGGACGAATTACCCCTAATCGACCTGGATGGCCTGAGTGAGATCATCCCCACCATGCCGCTGCCGGCACCTATTCGGGACGGTTTGCCCGTGTTGCTGGACCTGGTCAGGCATACCAGCGGCAACGCGTGGCTGGATTGGTCTTACAGCACCCTGGCTCAGGGCGGCATCTCCCTGCCGGAGTGGCAGCCGGACAACGTGACCTGGCTGCGACAAGAATGGCAGGCAGCCCAGGCTCTGATCGAGGTGGAACGGCAGATTATCAACTGGGTAGCGGCCGACGAGCCCACCCGGCTGCCGGCCGTGCGCAGTGCCGTTTTCCTGGCCTATATTAACAAAAGGAACCTCTTTTATGAACCATGCGACAGAACTGGATCATGTGATTATCAGCATCTATCCCGAAGCCACCATCCTGGAAAAAGTGCTGACAGATGGCTCTCATATCGCCCATCCCATCTCCCCGGCTGACCTGGCGGCCCAACTCAACCAGATACCGCTCTCTACCGGTCTGCTGCCGCCCAACACCCTGTTCTGGCGACAGGCGGGCGGAATGGAATGTATTGCCATTTACGTCCCGCCGCGCCGCTGGCAGCCCATCGCCTACGAGCGGCATTACGCCTTGCCGATGCCGGGCATGGTGTTCATTGGCTACGGGCAACAGTACACGGTCTTTGCTGTTAAACGGAAGCCCATGTCAGCCGATGCCATTCTCTACCACTTGCCGGTACCCAATGTGAATGGGGACGGCCGTATCTGCCGGGGCAGCGTCCCTTTTCCGGCGGCTGGCAGAGACACCATCGGGGCCGCCCTGAATCTGTTTATGGAAGGCAGCGAATTTAACCACGACAACAGCCAGAACCGCTGTCACAGCTTCCCGGAAAACACACTAGACCTGTGGCAGCAGTTGGATGGTAAACGGAAATTTCCCCATGCAGAGCTGGTGTCTGCCCGCCAGCGCCTGGGACAACTGATGTCCTAACCGCCAAACCCTCTGAGAAAAAGGAATGACCTATGCATAACCTGGTTACTTACACCCTGCATCAAGACGAAGTTTTACCCGCCAACGATGCCGTCTTCTACCAATATATAACCGCCGCCAACGGCGTCTTTGTCCGTGCCGAAAATGATTTTGTCGATGCCTGCCTCCGGGTCACGGCACCTCTGCCGCCCGGCATAATGATTCGTGGTCTTCAACCCCTCATGGGCTGGCTGCGGCTGAAAGTGCCGAAAATCCCCTTTGCCATCCTGGAGCAGGCTGTTACCGATGCCCAGGATACCCATAACCTGGACGAAACCCTCTATTACGTCACCTGGAAAAACGGCCGTTACCGGCTACACAAACCGGCCGACCAGCAAGGCACCGTTGCCGCCGTCCGCAGTCACACTGTGGAAACAGACAAATTGATCGTCATGGACATCCATTCACACGGCCGTAGCGCTCCCTTCTTTAGTCCCACTGATGATCATGATGAGACGAGGCTGCGCTTCTATGGGGTTATCGGCAGCCTCGATAACGTGCCCCGGTTCAAGTTTCGCCTGGGTATTTACGGCCACTGGATGGAGGTGCCTATGGCTGCCCTTTTTCATATGGAGTCCCGAAACAAGGCGACTTACGCCTGGCTGTAGATACTGCTGACAACTTTTGCCTGAACTTGAATCTCTCTGTGAGGGAGATAACGGCCGTCTGTCGCAGAGGAACAATCGGGGGAGGGCGACCGGTACGGTCTAAAATTACTTGATAGGAGAAAAGAAGGATGACAGAAAGTATTCCTGTTGATTTCACCCCCACTTACCGCGCTTTGTTAGGCGAAGCACACAACATGCACCTCTACCTGGTGGGGGCAGGGGGGACCGGCTCGGCGCTGGCCGATGCCCTGGCTCGTTTGGTCTATCATGCCCGGCAAAAGGGAATGGACATCAGCCTGACAATCATTGACCCGGATGTGATCAGCGAGGCTAACTTAGGCCGCCAGCGCTTTTGCCAAGCTGAAGTAGGCTATGAAAAATCTATTTCTCTCTCTTTAAGATTAAACGCCGCATTCGGTCTGGATATCCGGGCTATCCCCGCTTCCTTTCAGCCGGAGATGGTGCTGAAAACAGGCTATAGCCCCTACCACTTTAGCAACAACACGACTAAGAAGCTGATCATCGGTGCCGTAGACAATCACGAAGCCCGTCAGTCACTGGCCCAAACTGTGGCTGCCGGCCATGGCAATGTCTGGTGGCTGGATGCCGGCAACGCCTATGAAAACGGCAATGTCTACATCGGCAATGCCGTGGAGCGGAAGCACCTATCTGTAGACGAGACGCTTTGTGTTTGTAATGGCCTGCCCAGCCCCGCGATTCAAGACCCGGCACTGCTTCGGCCGGATATATCGCCGCCGCAAGAGAACAGTTCCTGTGCTGTACGAACGCTGCGGGAAGAGCAGGCGTTGATGGTCAACACCTTTATCGCTGCCATACTAGCCCACTATTGCAGCCAGTGGGTATTACAGCGGGAAATTTCGGTGCTGTCAACAGCCTTTAACCTGTCGCCGCCGGTGATGACCTCCCGGCGGCTGACCCTGGCAGCCCTGGACCAGGCATTTGATACAAAAAGAGAGTTATAGAAAAATGAAGCAGGCAGTTGTTCAGAGATGTGATGATGAAAGCGTGTGTTTTCAAGATTGCGAAAGCCGATCATTTCTAATCTTCTAAACCTCCTGTTATAATTTCCCTTCATATCATTGAGGATAAACGATGACATCACCAACCCCACAAGCAGATTTTGACTCGCCCTGGAAGGAAATCATTGAACGCTATTTTCCCGATTTCATGGCGTTCTTCTTCCCCCAGGCTTATAGGGAGATAGATTGGAAACGGCCGTATACCTTCCTGGACAAAGAGCTACAGCAGGTCGTGCGGGAGGCCGAAACAGGCCAACGGCGCGTAGACAAGCTGGTCAAGGTTTTCCTCCAGGATGGTCAGGAAACGTGGCTGCTTATTCACATCGAAGTGCAGGGCCAACGGGAAGCGAACTTTGCCGAACGGATGTATATCTACCATTACCGCATCTTTGATCGCTACCGCCGGCAGGTGGTGAGCCTGGCGATTTTGACGGATGACCAGCGTCACTGGCGGCCGGATCACTATCGTTACGAACGGTGGGGCTGCCGACTATCACTAGACTTTCCCACGGTAAAACTGCTAGACTATGAAGAGAGACAAGACGAACTGACGACGAGTGTCAATCCCTTTGCCGCGGCCGTGTTAGCCCACTTGCAGACAATGGCCACGCGGCAGGAGCCAGCAGAGCGATATGCAGCCAAGCTGCGGCTGGCTAAAATGCTCTACCAGCGGGGTTACGGCCGTCAGGATATATTGGAATTACTACGCTTTATTGACTGGGTGATGACGTTGCCGGACAATCTGGCGCAGCAGTTCAGACATGAGCTGACTCAGTTTGAAGAGGAAATGAAGATGCAATACGTTACAAGTATCGAACGGCTGGCAAGTGAGGAAGGTAAGCAAGAGGGCAAGCAGGAAGGCATACAGGAAGGCATACAAGAAGGCATACAGGAAGGCATTCGCGAGAGCATTGTCGATGCGCTTACCGTCCGTTTTGGCGAGGTATCGGATGAGATTGTTACTCGTCTGGATCAAGTTGAGGACGTAGACACATTGCGTTCATTACGGCGCCAGGCAATGACGGTCGATTCCCTGGATGCTATTGTCCAGTTATTGCCGGAAACATCTGAATAATCTCGGAATTACCTCGTTTTACCGACTGGATAATGACACTGCTGGGCAATCTGACGCAGCAGTTCAGGCATGAGCTGACCCAGTTTGAAGAGGAAATGAAGATGCAATACGTAACAAGTATGGAACGGCTGGCAAGGAAAGAAGGTAAACAAAAAGGTATTCGAGAGAGCATTGTAGATGTGCTTACCGTCCGCTTTGGTGAGGTATCAGACAAGATAGTTACTCAGCTGGACCAGGTTGAGAATATAGACATGTTACGGTCAACACTTCGCCAGGCAATGACGGTTGATTCCCTGGATGCTTTTGTCCAACTGTTCCCGGAAGCCTCTGAATAATCTCGTTAAAGTATCCTTCATCAGCGATTTGGGTTCGTTGCCTATTACCCGTATACAGCGTGGCTGAAGCCAACGAGCCCTCTCCCCATATCTGTGCCAGTTGGTTAAACAACCAGACATCTCGTTTAATCCAAACTAATCCTCAGTCCCTCCCACAATAATCAAGGCTGTGATTTGAAACTTGGTAACCCTCACAGGGGAGATCCGCGTGTGTCATACACGTGGATGCCTCCAGGTCCATGCCTGGTTGACCTTTGCCCGAAATTATTTCCAAGAATCACACCTGGATTAAGCAATAACATTCGGTGGGGTGGATAAACGCCCACCGCGTGTTTTCCAACTGACTTGCCCTAACAGGCGACATATACTGACGCGAATCTGTTCCGCGTGTGCCAACACACCCCAACTCCAAAAGGAAAAAATGATGACCACGACTTACATTTTGGATTTTCCCTTGCCATTTTCCCGTCCCGTACGTGGGGACATCTACGCCCAACCACCCCTGCATCAAGCGTGGGTGGACCTGACTTTACCCCCCGGCACCTGGCTGCTGCACCTGCCACCGGCGCCGGATACGGATTATCCCTACCCGCATCATTACCGCCTGGCCGATGGCCGGGTGGTGGCCCGCGAGCAGCCACTGACCGCTGATGAAGCCACCATTCTCACCGACACTCAGGTAGTGGCAGCGCTGCAAAACGGCCGTCCGCTGGCACAAATAGCCTGGGAAGATTGGGGTGTTTATCTGGAACAGGTAGACCGCTGGCAGCAGCCCTTTCGCCTGATTCACTGCCCTCTCTGCCAGGGCACCGCCTTCGTCTCCGTTGAGTTGACCCAGGTCTGGTGCCAACAGTGCAATGCCCAATTCACTGTGCGTTACACGGCCGGCGATCCCGGCTTTGTGGTGGATTGCACCTGGGAACATCTCAGCTATAAAGAGAGCCATTACCTGCTGCCGCGTGCCGGCGGGTTAATGCTGACGATGGTTTGCAAAAACGGCGGTGATCTGTTGGCTGTGCGCCATACGCCAGATTGCCACCGGGATGACTGCCGGCCAGGAAATCCGGCCCTCACCGATGGCCAGGAGGGACCACTGCGAGCCGGCCTGCACGCCTGTGCTTTAGGTGATGTTTACAACTGGTCGTTTTACGGTCATCCTCCGACCGTTTATGACCCCCATCAGCACGGCAGCTACCAGTTATGCTGGCCGGACGGCCGCCGCGAAAGCTGGCCAGAATCGGCTTTTGTCCGCATCTCCGGTCTCACCTGGGCCGAGAAGCGCGACCTGGAAACGGCCGCGTCTTGCCTGGAACAATACCTGCCGGACAGCCGCCTGCACCAGGATTTGCGGCGTTTTCTCCAAACCTGGCACGTACGGCCGTCGGCCGCTCCCACTGTGCCCGGCCACGCAGTTACCTTTCCCCGGCCGGCGTACCTGGCGGACGGGGAGAAATATCTACTTTATCGCTGGCTGCTGTGGCCGGAGAAACCGGGCACGCGCCACACGGCCGTACCGGTCTGGCTGGTGGTCAAAGAGATTGGCGAAAGTTCTTATGAGAAAGCGTGGCAGGTGGTGCGCGAAAACATCTGCTTTCGCTGTGGGCGGCCGGTGTCACCGGCAGCAGGGCAGGGGAGGAGTGACGAGCAGGCAAACGATCACCACTATTGCCGGGAGATGTGGCGGCGCTATGGCTGGCGGCCGCCGGCATCTGCTGGAGAGAAAAGCACCGGTGAACAAGAAGCAACATCAGGCTGATTTGGCCGCCCAATCGCCTGACTGTTTTGAGCCAACAGCAGACTACGAACGGCAAATCCGGTGCGTTAACAGCGGCCGGAATGTTGGGGCCGACCACACCGAGTTGAGGCAGCTGCAGCAAGAAAGTGCCCAACACCTCATCGAACACCACAGCTAAAATACGGGTATCTCCAATTTCGCTCTGTAACAGGCAAGGCTTTTTCTCACCACTGAGGCCATTTTCCAGGTCAGGATCATGATCAAAAAAGCCGTGTTGGAAAACGACAGCCTGGAATTGGCCGCCGAACGCGCTTACCGAAAGGAGATTGAGAGGCTGCTGCAGTAGATAGTTGTACAGCTGGCCATGCTGTGCCAGGTTAACCTGATTGGCCCTGAAAGCCTGATGAAGTAACCAATCTCGTTTTATTATTCATCATCTCGGTATGCGTTCTGTTCCCCGTGTTCGTTAGGAGAGGCTTACCACCACTGAGTAATCCCCGATGCCTATTGCCTGCCCCAAGCGGCAGCCAGAATCATATATCTAATGACCAGCCCGGCCGAAAGGTCGGGCTTTTTATTTTCATGACGGCTGGGCGCTGGCTGCCAGCGCCCAGCCGTCACGAATTTGCCAGGAGAAATCACACCATGAGCAAGCTAATTTGCCGGGACGTGCACACCATGTTGACAAATGAAGAACCATTCGTAGTGAATAGGGTTTTAGACAGGTTTTGTCACGTCATTCTCAAACCAAAGTACGAACGAGACCGAGCCCCTCACCTTCCTGCCCTTGCGCTCACAAAGGAACATGCCCGGCAGCTCGCCCCCCGGCTGTTACAAGCAATGGGGCAAGCTGCAATCAACTGGTCACTTGCAGATGTGATTGAAGTGGCCCCAGGGAAGGTTGGCGGCCACCTGATCGACCACGATGCAGCAATGGTCATCCTCGACAACCTGGTTGAAAACCATGATGCCAACTATGGGGTGGGTTGGGATGAGCTTCACGCAGAGATCGATACCTGGATCAGCTGCGAGTTTGAGCATGCAGACGCCCGTCTGAAAACAAGCAACTTCCTGGCTACAGCCAGTATTGAACCGGTGAGACACGGCTCAAACGGTGATTATCAAATCTGCGACACAGCCTGTTTTGCCCCTGACTTGTGGGGCATCTACTACCGTCATTTTGAAACAAATCGAACCCTCCTTTGGGCACCGTTCGAGACGGAAGGGGCAGCCATCGCGCGTTTAGAAGCAATCCGCAATGAACAAGGGGATGAGTCGCATGAAAACCGCTAAAACATTTGATCTGACAAAAGTTGGCATCTCTTACAACTACTGCCGCATTTGTGGCTACCAGCCCCAAACTCAGCTGGACGAACCCACCTATGGCCCAATCCGCTTTTGGGAACCTGACGACGGCTGGCTCATCGGCACGCTCTGCCGTCATTGTGCCGGAGAGTACGCTACCCGACAGCCCAAGCCCGACGACTTTGCTTATGCCGCGCATTTCGGCGACGTGGCCACCAGCATCGACACCGACGAGGACCCGATGGAGGCCATCACCTTCACGCCGGAAACCGAAGGGATTCTGGCCAGGATGGTCCGAGAGAAAGCCGAGCAGAAAGCGGCCGAAGAAGGCAGGCGCGTGGCGCTGGCTGCCCAAGGCAAAAAGGCGATCACGCTGCGCAAGAGCGAGAAGAAAGCCATTCTGCAAAGAAAAGATGATTACGAAGTGCTGTTTTACGGCGAGGTGTGGGGAAATATCTATTTCAATATGACAGGATATACCGGGTACCTGCCGGTCCCCAAGAAAGATGTTGATAAAGGCGAAGACCCCTGGACGCTGCTGGTCATTGGCGAGTGTTCCCTTTCTGCCTACCGGCAGGAGATCGCGGCGCTTAATCGTGAGTGGAAAATCTACTTCGAGGACAAGGCCAGAATCCCCAACAACCATTAACCCAATCGTGACGGGCGCGGCCCACGTGCCGGCCGCGCCCGTCACGAATCCACCCAAGGAGAAATCACACAATGCACACTGCAACACAGGCAGACCAGTTACCCCTGGCCCTCTTCCATCGTCTCTTGACGGAAGAAGACGTCAAAGATCGCCAGGGCGCAAAAGCGCCATCCGGCACAGGCCGATCTCATCTGGCAAGCCTTCAAATACCTGAGGCCCACCGAGCTGCTTTCGCCCAAAACCGAGACGCTTTACCGTGCCCATTGCCGGAAAATCCTGGACCGTGTAGCCGAAGGGCAGCCAATTCAATCGGCGACTTAGGCCGAACTTGCCTGCCTCTTTTGCGCTGCCAGCCTTGCCGCCATTGAACCAGGACGGCTCAGCGGCTTACTGACATGTTTTCAAAACAATCTTCTCCAACGCCATTGACGATGTGGGATATGCGCCACGCGAAAGCTACCCTGGTCGCGCGCTTGAACTGATTGGCGAGATACAGCGCAAGCACCAAATTAAGCGAGGTTTATGCTATCTGGCTGTTCAACACGAACGGCAGTGCCTATCTCAACCAGGAGAGCGTAGGCGCACAAATATCAATCTTTCCTGTTTAATCCATGAGTTCGTGACGGCCAGGCGAACGAGGTGGCCAACGGCCATCACGAGCTGAATCCATCCGTTAAGGAGCCC
>CALBTC010000395.1 GCA_937967805.1 uncultured Anaerolineaceae bacterium | reverse complement strand
CGCCCAACGGCAACGGCGGCATCAAGGCGGTTACGGCCATCAACAACCTGGGGCTCATTACGGTGGAGGGCAAGGGCATGATGGGTATCCCCGGCATCGCCGCCCGCACGTTTGGCGCCGTGGCCCGCGACAACCAGAGTGTTTTGCTCATCAGCCAGGCGTCGTCGGAGCAATCTATCTGCTTTGCTGCGCCGGACCAGGCTACAGACAGCATTATTGGCAGCCTGGAGGCTGAATTTAAGGTGGAGTTGGCGCGCAAAGACATCGACCGTATTTGGGCGCAGGAGCCGGTGTCGATTGTAACGATTGTGGGGGCGGGGATGCGCGGTACGCCCGGCATTGCCGGGCGCATCTTCATGGCGCTGGGCGAGCAAGGCGTCAACGTCATTGCCATTGCCCAGGGGTCGTCTGAGTGCAGCATCAGCGTGGTGGTGGATGATGCAGAAACGGCCGTTGCCGTCGCCCAAATCCACGAATTGATTTAAAGATAGCCGCAGAGTTCACAGAGAAAAAAGAGAGTGGGAGTTCTCTGTGGCAAAATTAAGTAGTGAACCAGAGTTAACTTCTCGTTTAACCGGCGATCTTATTTGGGTGAACGGCCGTAAAATTTTTTGCAAACGGCCGTTCATTTTTAAATGATCGGCTGGTCTTGTTTTCCCCCGCGCCCCTCCGGCATAATCGTTCTCATATCTTAAACAGACCAACCTCCCGCAGGCTGTTTGTGCTTTTACAAAATAATCAGGTTGCCGTGTCATTCCTGCGAAGGCGGGAGTGACAAGTAAAGTTTCGGTTACCCGATAAATTCGTAATCCATAATAGACGTGCGGGAGGTTCTGCACGAAGGAGAACTTTCATGCTAAACCAAAAAATCAAGCAGCTTGTCTTGACTCTAATCTTGTTGCTGCTGGCTTCGCTGTTGGCCGCCTGCCAATCTACCACGGAAGAAGCCAACACAAACGACAACGTCGTCGCCGAGCCAGACCCCGACCCCGATCCTGAAGCCGTCGTCGTTAGCGAAGGCGGCGATGAGGCGGGTGATCTCGTCATTTACTCCGGCCGTAGCGAAAGCCTGGTGGCGCCAATTATTGAGCAGTTTGCCGCCGAAACGGGCATCAACGTGGAAGTGCGCTACGGCAGCACTTCAGAGATGGCCGGCGTATTGCTGGAAGAGGGTGCCAACAGCCCGGCCGACGTTTTCTACGCCCAGGACCCTGGTGGTTTAGGTGCCATCTCAGGCGCCGGCATGTTTGCCACCCTGCCCGATGAAACCCTGGCCATTGTGCCGGATCGTTTTGTCCCCGAAGATAGCTCTTGGGTCGGCATCTCAGGGCGAGCCAGAGTGGTTGTGTACAACACAAATGCGATCACCGATCCATTTGCGGAACTGCCGGCGGACATTTTTGATTTTGTCGATCCGGTGTGGGACGGCCGTATCGGTTGGGCCCCGACCAACGGCTCTTTCCAGGCGATGGTTACCGCCATGCGCGCCACCTGGGGTGACGAGCAAACCCGCGAATGGCTGAATGGCATTCAGGCCAACAACCCCGTCGTTTACAGCGGCAACACCCCCATCGTTTCTGGCGTCGCCGCCGGCGAGGTGGATGTTGGCTTTGTCAACCATTACTACCTTTACCGCTTCCTGGCCGAAGAAGGGGAAAGCTTCCCGGCGCGCAACTATTTCCTGCCCGGCGGCGGTCCCGGCTCGCTGGTGATGGTTTCCGGCGCGGGCATCCTCAACACCGCACCCAATGCGGCCAATGCCCAGCAGTTCATCGACTTTTTGCTGTCGCTGGAAGCTCAGCAATACTTTGCCGATGAGACATTTGAGTACCCCGTTGTCGAAGGCGTCGCCATCGATCCTGCCTTACCACCGTTCTCTGAACTGGATGCCGTGGCGCTCAACATCTCCATGAACGACCTGGCCGACCTGGAAGGCACCCAGGAGATGCTCCTGGCACTCGGCATTATCGAGTAGCCTAACTAACACTGTCATTCCGAACGCAGTGAGGAATCCTACGACTGGCAACGACGAAAGATTCCTCGTTGCACTCGGAATGACAAATCAGGGATTATTAACTATGGTTAACTTTTGACTTAACCGGTCGCATGTTTTGCCTGATCGTTCGTTAACTAAAAAGTTGACCGCCCCCCCTTGTTTCAATAGTTGATCCCGGGATAATCTTACAGAGGGTAGCCGGACCTTTTCGGCACAAATTTTCCAAACTGTAGGAAGCCAACATGGGTGTTACTGATTTTGGCAATGTCCGCACATTGCCCAGAATCCAAATTGAATTAGATCGATCGTGGCTGCGCCAGAGGCACTGGTCGCCGTTTCATTGGCTGCTGGTTGGCAGCGCCGGCATCGTTGCCGCATTGATTTTGCTGGTGCCGGCTTACTTGCTGCTGCGGGTGGGCACTGGTTGGGCTGAGGCGTGGCAAACCCTCTCCCAGCCGCGTACACTGCAAATTTTGGGCAATACGTTGGGATTGGCGCTGGCGGTTACGGCCGCATCCGCCTTCATCGCTGTGCCCCTGGCCTGGCTCACCACCTGCACCGATTTGCCGGGCAAACGATTCTGGGCCGTGATTGTGGCCCTGCCGCTGGTGGTGCCCAGCTACGTGGCGGCTTATCTTTTTGCCTCGATTCTCACCCCTAAAGGATTATTGCAACAAATTTTGCATCCCATTTTCGGCGTCGAACGGCTGCCGAACTTTTACGGCTTCCCCGGCGCTTTTCTGGTGCTGACGCTGATCAGCTACCCGTTCATCTTCCTTACGGTGCGCAGCGCCTTGAAAAAGATGGACCCGGCACTGGTGGAAGCAGCGCGCAGTTTGGGTCTGTCCCCGTGGCGGGCCTTTTGGCGGGTGACGCTGCCTTATTTACGGCCGTCTATCGCCGCCGGTGGTTTGCTGGTCATGCTTTACACTCTGCGTGACTTTGGCGCAGTAACTATGCTGCAATATTCTACCTTTACCCGCATCATCTACAACCGATACCTGGGCTACAAGCTGGACATGGCGGCGGCGATGGCGTTGGTGCTGGTGCTGGTTACGGCCGTCATCCTCATTTTGGAGCAGCGCAGCCAGGGCAAAGCCCGCTACGCCCGCGTTTCCATTGGCGTAGCCCGCGCCCAAAAGCCCGTGAAGCTGGGGCGCTGGCGCTGGCTGGGGCTGGGCTTTACCGGACTGCTCTCTTTCTGGGCGCTCATTGTGCCTTCGCTGGGGCTGGCCTACTGGTTCTGGCGCGGCCTCAACCAGGATTGGGC
>CALBTC010000394.1 GCA_937967805.1 uncultured Anaerolineaceae bacterium | reverse complement strand
CAGCACCCTGGATCGGATCGAAGAATTCAGCGGCTTCATTGAAAAACTGCCCTGCGGCAGCACAAAGCAACGCTGGCCGGAAAGCGGCTGCTGGTCATTACCAAAGATGCCGGGGAACGCCGCCACATCAGCAAAGAAGCCCGTTTGGGAGGCTTAGAGGTATACGCGGCAGCCAGCACCCAAGAGGCCGCCTACTGGATTAATCATTCGCAGCCGTTTGACGCCGTGCTTTTGGATACGGCCGTCTGGCAAGAAGACCCGCCTGCTCTGGCCCTGCTGCGTCATAAAGAATCTTTTCACGTGCTGCCCATAATCTTGTTGGTACCGGCAGACGACGAACAGCCAACCGCTGCCAACAGTATCCCCGAACCTTTTTCCGGCACGCTCCCCATGCCCGTTTTCAGCTCGCAACTGTACGATCTCTTGCTCAATGTCTTTTCCAGGAGCAATGTCGCGATGTCCGATCACGAGCAGTACCAAACGATGGCCGACCGGCATCCTTTGCGCATTTTAACCGTTGAAGATAATGACATTAATCGGCGCGTTCTGAAAAATATGCTCAACAAGTTAGGCTACCAGACAGATGTGGCCGTTAATGGCCACATTGCGGTACAGTTAGCGGCTGAGAAAAAGTATGACGTCATTTTGATGGATATTCAGATGCCTGTTATGGATGGTGTGGAAGCAACACAGCGTATTTTAGCCGCTTGTTCCGGGCAGGAACGGCCGTACATCATTACCGTCACGGCCCACGCTCTAGAAGGCGACCGGGAATATTATCTTTCCGTAGGCATGAACGAATACGTCAGCAAGCCGGTGACAATGAACCGGCTGGTAGAGGTGCTTTATCAGGCCGTCAATTACCACAATCAATATTTGGCGCCGTCTGAGCCAGACAGCCTGTTTCCTGCCACCGATGAAGAAGCAGCTGCAGACCCAACAATTGGAGTTACCAATCCTATTGATCTGGTAGAATTGGCCCAATTAGTTGGTGAAAACACGCATGAATTCCTTCAGATGATGTCTCCTATCTTCCTGGAAGATACAAAAAACATTCTGCAAAAACTGGGCGTTGCCGTGCAGGGTCAGGACAGTCCAGAAATTCACCATGCTGCCCATACGTTAAAGGGCAGCAGCGCCAGCATGGGCATGACGACGCTTTCCCAACTCTGCCGCGAGTTGGAAATGATGGCTAAAGAAGAAAAGCTGGCCAAAGCAGCACCAAAACTGGCGCAAATCCGGGTTGAATGTGATCGTGTGGAAGCAGCGTTAAATAAGATGGTGGAAACGGCCGTATAATCCTCCAAAACCATTTCTGTTAGCCACGTTGTAACTCCGCCCATTTACACATAAAATTATGCACATGTCGAAGACAGCAATTTCCGACAACCCATATCACCTGAATGGCGCTGAGGGCGGCCGTCTCTTTTTTGGGCGGCAAAATGTTTTCAGTTGGATTTTAGAGCAAACGGCCGATGACCTGACGGCAGACCAACTGCTCATTCTGCATGGGCCGGCCAAAATTGGCAAAACGGCCGTTCTCAAACAAATTGAATCCGGCGCGCTGCATCCGCCTTTTGTAGGCATTTATCTCAATTTTGCCCAAATTGCCCTGGACAGTTTAAGCGCACTTTATTGGGAAATTGCCAACGCCGGCTTAACCGCCCTGGCGCGGCAAAACGTAGAGCTAGACACGCTCAATCACACAGAGTTCATTGCCGATCCGGTTAAGGCGATACAGAAGCAATTTTTGCTGCCCACCGAAAAACTGCTGCAAGAGAGAGGGCCGTTCTCCCCAAACAGCCAGCGCCGGCTACTCTTCTTATTCGACAATACCGAACTGCTGCTGGAGCAAATAGAAGCCGGCGTTCTGCCGGCCAACACGCTGCCTACATTACACGCCCACCTCACCGGTGAAACCACGGCCCGCACGTTGTTTGCCATCACGGATGATCCGGACGGCAGCCCAGCCGGGCTGCCAGCTCTGCAAGACAGCCTCTTGTACCGGCTGCCGCCCCTAAATGAAGATGAAACGATTGCGCTGGTCAGGCAGCCCGTTTCATTTGCCCTGGTGCAGGATGTCGCCCAATATATCTATCATGTGACTGCCGGCCATCCTTACAAAACACACCAATTGTGTCATGCTTTGTACGAGCACCAGCAGCAATATGAGCTGGCCCAAATCACCGTTGCCGATGTGGCTGCGGTCCATAAATTTGCCGCCAAAAATGGCTCCGAACCCTTACCCACCTATGATCTACAGGGCAGCAATGCGGTTAAGCAAGCGTTTAGACTCACCCACCAATGGGAATTTCGGCAGAATCGCTCTTTTTATGCGCTGCTGCTGGTGGCCATCGTTTTGCTGGCATCTTCCATTTTACTTTACACATCAACGCGTGATTCGCTGATGGGCCAACGTATAGCCGGATTTTTGGGCGTGGCCACGGCCACACCGACGGCCGTCCCCCCCACACCAGAAATTCAGGCTGAAGCCGATACCATTGCCTCCATTCTGGAGAGCGCGGCCACTGAAACACCTTTACCTACCGAAACGCCTTCACCAACACCAACAGAAACGCCGACACCTACCCCAACAAACACACCCACCAGCACACCCACCGCCACTCCGGACCGGTATCCTGAAACGATCATTCGTCAGCAAGATGGCATGGAAATGATGCTCATCCCGGCCGGCACCTTTATTATGGGCGCTGCTGAAAACGACTTCATCGCTGCGCCAGACGAAAAACCGCGACACGAAGTGCGACTCTCCCAGTTTTACATGGACAAATTTGAAGTCAACGTAGAGCAGTACGCCGCCTTCCTCAACCGGCTGGGTTCCTATGAACGGGCCTGTGAAGGAGTGGATTGCGCCTGGCACCGCGAACTGGCCGGATACACCAGCTACCTGATTCGCCAGGATTTGGGGGATGGCACCGTGCAATATTATCCGCTTACCGGCTTTGCCAGCTATCCCGTCAATCATGTAAGCTGGCACGGGGCTAAATTGTATTGCGAATCGGTAGGGGCCCGGCTGCCGACGGAGGCGGAATGGGAATACGCCGCCCGCGGCACAGATGATCGCATCTATCCATGGGGCAATATCCAGCCCGAGCCCGGCGGCAATCTTGCCGTCTTCCAAAGCGAAAGTTACGAGGACCTCGTGCCGGTAGATGCCCTGCCCGACGGGGCCAGCCCGTTTGGCATCTTTGGCATGGCGGGCAGCCTTTGGGAGTGGACGGCCGATTGGTACAAAGAAACCTGGTACGCCGAAAGCAACATCAGCAACCCCACCGGGCCGGAAACCGGCTTTGCCCGCGTCATTCGGGGAGGGGCCTGGCCATTTAACAACCGGGCCGACCGCATTCGGGCCACCAATCGCAGCTCGCTGTCACCAGATTTTATCAGTTCGGCCGTTGGTTTTCGCTGCGTCCGCGACCCGTAAACCCAACCCGACAGCGCTTGCAGCATTCCTAAAGACGCGTATGATTGCCAGGAACACTGGGCAGTCCCTAACGGTTTGGCCGTTCATCAGGTGAATTAATCGAGTGCAAACCCTTAGGGTCTTTTGTTAGATGTGCGTTGCAACACCGATAGATGAATAGTCACAAATTTCTATTAAGAATAAGCGAGGCGTTTAATGACAAACACCAATGATTTACCAATTAGTCCCCAATTGCTAGAAATTCTGCGCTGTCCTCTGGCAGTGCAATCTACCGAATATGGGGACGACCCTGGGAAATTAGAACTTGTTCATAATTGTTGGCTGGTTTGCGCCGACACAAATATGAAATATCCCATCCGAGACGGTATTCCGGTGATGTTGATTGATGAAGGGATGAAATGGCGAGATACGGCCGTTGCCGACCTTCCCGTTCCACCCCCATCCACCTAAACTGATAAGACATGAAAACCATTCTGCAAATTGAAGATAATCACGCCAATCGCCTGCTCGTTGAGCGTGTTTTAGAACCCTACAATTACCGTTTGCTCCACGCAGCCGATGGTGAAACCGGTGTCGCCCTGGCCCTGGAAGAAAAGCCAGAACTGATTATGGTCGATATGGGCTTACCGGACGTAGACGGGCAAACGGGCGTCCCCTTGCTCAAGCAAATTCCAGATATGGAAAACATCCCCATCGTGGCTATCACCGCCTGGCCATCAGACAAAGCCCTGGAAATGGCCCAAAGATACGGTTGTGATGGCTGCATCACCAAGCCCATCAATGTAAAAACCTTCGCCGATCAAGTCGCAGCCTATTTTTATAATGACGCCTAAGCCCATAACCGAACTTACAGTAGCAACGTCACGAATGGAACTTCATTACGCGAACAATTTTACTTTTGAGCAGCTAACCGATGCCTACAATGAAACGCGCATCGATTATCTGGTCCCTATGCCGATGAACGTAGCCCGACTGATGGAATATTGTCGGGTTTATGATGTTTCCCTGGAACATTCATGCGTTGCTGTCGAAGATGAGGTTATGTTGGGTTTGGGCATGCTGGGCGTGCGCCACGAGCGCGCCTGGATTACGCGACTGGGCGTCCTGCCGGCCGGTCGCCGCAAAGGCACCGGCAGCGCGCTCATGGAAGGCTTGCTGGAAGCAGCGGAAAACGAATCAGCTAAAACGGTGTGGCTGGAAGTGATTAAGGGGAACGACCCTGCCCACAAACTTTTCCGCAAATATGATTTTGAGGAAACACGGGAACTCATCGTAGCCCGTCGTGCACCCAAAGCCGAGTTTAACAAAGCCATTTTCGACCAAATCCGGCGCATTACTACCCTCAACCATGAAGATGCCATTATTTTGCTTTCACACCGGCAGGAACGGCCGAATTGGCTCAACGAAACAGAATCCCTGCAAAATGTACGCAATCTCTCTGCCCTGCTGGTGGAGCTAAAGAATGGCGGGCGCGGCTGGGTTACTTACCACGCCGGACTATTACAGCTCACCCGGCTTATTGTCGAAGTCACCGTAGGCGATCCCGTTGAAGTAACGGAAGCGATTCTGACGGTTCTGCACCAGCGGCACAAACGCCAGGACTCCATTGCCGAAAATTTGTGCGAAGATGAAAAATGGCTGGGCTTCCAAAGGGTTGGCTACTTTGACTCGTTTCGCCGCATTGAAATGACACGTCCGTTGTAATTAAAACCAACGCAAAGGCGCAGAGCCGCAGAGGGGATTGCCCAACAGCATGGGCCATACTGCGAAATCTGTGGTTGTTTTTGTGGAATTCCCAATGATCATGCTGCCAGAACCAACGGCCGTTTTAGACGCCGCCGACCGTATTGTAAACGTCGCTAACCGCACGCCCATTCACACTTCCCGTACCCTCAACCGGCAAACCGGCCACCAAATTTACCTTAAATGTGAAAACTTCCAGCGCGTCGGCGCCTTTAAGTTTCGCGGCGCATACAACGCCGTCCGCCAGCTAAGTGAAGTACAGAAAGCAGCAGGCGTTGTTACCCATTCCAGCGGCAACCATGCCCAGGGGCTGGCGCTGGCGGCCAAACTGTTGGGCGTCAAGGCC
>CALBTC010000393.1 GCA_937967805.1 uncultured Anaerolineaceae bacterium | reverse complement strand
CGCCTGGCCTCTCGCTATGGAAGTAAACACCTACTGTGAAGTAAACGAGGCAGGGCACCTAGTTTACAACAACCCGATTCAACAACTCGCTGTAAGAGTATCCCTGGCAGGATACTGGCTCACCCAAAAACTACTATCTTGAAGAGGCAGTTTATGTTAAGCCGACGTTAAGATTACACGCTGTGGAGTGCAATCATAACCACAAAATTTAGGAAGCTGGTGCTGTTACAAACCTGTAATCAACAACCAAGTCAATCCAGATTACACATTATGTTTTGACTCTGCCGTTTCATCTTAATCGGCGGCTTATGCGTATATCATATCAGCTTTGCCCCGCCTACATAGTGCCATTTGTCATGCGCAAATTATGACATTCTTCAAGTATCAATTCTCCAGCAGCGGCGCTTTAATTCTTAACAAGTTCATACAATTCTACCAACACGCCATTGGCAGATTTAGGGTGAATGAAGGCAAATTTACGCCCGTCTGATCCGACTACCGGCGACTCGTTGATAAGCTGGACATCAGCTTTTGCCAGTTTGGCCAACGCTGCTTCAATGTCATTCACTTCAAAACAGATGTGATGCATGCCCGGTCCTTTTTTATCTAAATAGCGCGCGACACCGCTTTCACTATCCGTAGGCTGCAGCAATTCAATTTTACTATCCCCTACCGGCAAAAAGGCCACGTCCACCGCCTGGCTGGCAACATGTTCTTTATGAGACAATTCTAGACCCAACGCATCTACCCAAAAACCCATTGAGGCATCCAAGTCTGGTACAACCACCGCAATATGATTCACTTTCTTTATCATTTTCCTCAGCTTCCCTATAACACTGTCTAAAATGTAAAGGAGTTTACATTTTCCATGTATCCAGTTCACTAACCCAACGGCCGAAAGTAGATTAAACTACAAAACGTAATTGAGTTGTATTGATTTTCAATTTTGTACTGGTAAGCGTAACAAAACTGTACTTTTATTTATTATTTATCCTCCAATTTCCTCTTTTCTCCTTCTTCTCCTCTTCCCGCAAGAAGCCTCGCTAAGCGAGGCTTTTTGTGTTCTATGCCCTAGCTTTGGCGATCAATGCATTAAGCCAGGCACGCTCTGCTTTTTGCAATCCAGTCTGGTCATCGTCAGACATGACGGCAATTCCGTGAACGGCCGTTTCCCGCGCATCTTCACGATCGCCAGCCAGCAAATGGATGGCCGCCTTGGCCCGCCAAAACAAACTGTTTACCTGGCGGCGACTCACCTTGACTTGAGCCAATGTTTCGCGAGCCATACGCAAATCCTGTAGATGGGCTGCGGCTAAGAATGCTTTTTCCAACACCAATCGCGTACGCATTCCGGTCTCCCAGGCAACGGATGAATTCAGCGCCTCTTCCAGATAACGGCGGGCCCTTTGCGGCTCATTTTTGTCCAGCCAATGATGATAATTCATCACAACGCCGGTGAGATAATCAAGGCTATTATCTGGCAGCGAGACGCTTTGCCGCAGCAGCGCTTCATCCCACTGAAACGGCCGTTGCCCCGCCAGATCAGCCGCATTCAACTTGACCAACGCCTGCCAGCGTTCAGCCTCAGGTGACCTGGTTGCTACCATCAAGATTCGACCGCCGTCGGCCACCGTGCCGTTATGATAAGTGCCGGGACGCATAGAAGTAAGCAAAAAAAAGTAGGAGACAACGGCCGTAAACAAGCTGCACTCCCACAGCCATAAATAATCCAGCATCCGCCTTAAATCGCTGCTCAAAAAGAGCACGATGGCCAACGCAACAAGAGAAAGCAGCAGGCTGGCCAACGGTCCGCCCAGCGCAAAATAAAGCAGGCGCCGCCCTAAATTGTCCATCTCATCCGGCAGGCTGGCAGCCAATCCATTAAAAAGCGACCCGCCTCTCTGGCGCTGCCAACGTAGTCGGCCGTTTCCTCCCGAAATACGCAGCGGCCCCACTACCAACACCTGAAAGCGAAAGCGAACCAAATATCCTGCCAAAAGATGCCCCAGTTCATGAACCGTGGCGGTTAACAAAAGCAGCATGGTCATAACAATTAGCACCAGCCAACCGCTCTGAAAAATAGAGTTATTTGCGGCGAGACGTAAATGCAGCAGAAGATTTGGCCAGTTTAATACCAGTGTGAAGAAAACGGCCGTAAGTGATAAATTAAACAGCCAATGCCAAAGCGTCAGCCATTTTGAATCAGATAACAGGGCTCGACTGGAGCTGCGCTTGTGTACCAAAACTATACTCACTTGAAACAACAACATCCGATGCACCAAAAGCACATCGGATGTTGCGTTTCAATCAAAATGCCAAAAGATCAGTTCAGCAGGTCAGTAACAACCGACTTCTCTTCCTTCAGCTCGTTCTCAGTAATGACAATCTTCTCACGAGCAAAATCGCTCCAGTTAAGTCCCTGAACAATAGAATAACCACCGGCTCCATCACTGGTAATGGGGAAAGAGAAGATTAGCCCTTCTTCAATGCCATAGCTGCCATCAGAGGGAACGGCCGCAGAGAACCAGTGGCCGTCAGGCGTTTTGGCCTCAAAGCTCATAACGTGGTCCAGGGCCGCGTTCGCCGCCGAAGCCGCCGAAGATTTACCCCTGGCGGCAATGATAGCCGCGCCACGCTTCTGTACTGTGGTAATAAAATCGCCACGCAGCCAATCATGATCGGTAATCACGTCCATAGCCGGTTTGCCGTTAATTTTGGCATTTTCAGCGTCAGGGTATTGGGTGGCGCTGTGATTGCCCCAAATCGTTACATTGCTGACGGCGCTTACGGGCACATCTACCTTTTGCGCCAGTTGAGCACAGGCGCGATTTTGGTCCAGCCGGGTCAGCGCGCTAAACCGATTGTCTGGCAGGTCTGAATTGTTCATGGCGATCAGGCAGTTGGTATTAGCCGGATTGCCTACCACCAAGACACGCGCATCGTCGGCTGCCTTGTTCAGGGCCCGGCCCTGGCCCACAAAAATAGGGCCATTTTCACGAATCAGGTCGCCGCGCTCCATGCCCGCACCGCGTGGTTTTGAACCGACCAGCAGCGCCCAGCTCACGCCGTCAAAGGCAGTTTCGGCATTATCGGTCACGACTACATTTTCCAACAAGGGAAAGGCACAATCGTCTAGTTCCATAACCACGCCTTCCAATGCGGGCAAGACAGGCGTGATCTCCAACAACTGGAGTGAAACTTTTGTATCTGCACCAAAAACTTCACCGGAAGCCAGGCGAAACAAAAGTGAATACCCAATTTGGCCGGCTGCACCCGTAACGGCTACTTTAATATTTTGTCTTGACATGAAACTCTCCTTAAGAGTAGAGGTTGAACTAAATTCACGATTCAGCGAACAAATTTATGCAATTATCGCTAAGGCGCTAAAACTCGCAACTGAATTCTGTATTATTTTCAAGGAGAGGTTGGAAGCAGTGGCAAATTAAATCCGGCTAAGTTGTTCTGTTATAGAAATCCAGTTGCGTAACCAATCACTGGTTTCTGGCATTCTGGCATCTAGGCCTGCCTGCTTAATTGCATTAATATCCACGGGGACACGACGAAGATCAACGCTAATAGAGTTATTTTGTGAGGTAATAATCGTATATTCGGCCCAGGGCATAACGCGCGGACCACGTTCGCCAAAGGGCATCTGCTCAAAGGGCATACCAACGCTACCGGCATTAACAATAAGCGCCCCCATATGTTGTCGCATCATTTGTACATGGGTGTGACCACCGGCCATGACGGTAGCTCGTCTGCCAGCTAACATGTCATTAAGTTCTTGGGGAGGTGTTGTGGCTAAAATGTTGTCCGTATGGCGGCGGGGTGAGCCATGAAAGCAAATCAGGGTACTGTCGCCTTCCAGCTTTACTTTTAGCATTGGCTGGAACGACCGCATAAACTTGTAATCTTCAGGGTCAAGGCGTGCCCGGCACCAGGAAAGGACATCGTTAAACCATTGTGTGCCGTGCATATAGGCCTGACCCAATGACGGTTTGAACAAATAGGTTTCATGGTTACCAATGACGCAAGGACAGCCCAGCTCTTTTATCCGCTGCAAAACTTCATGGGGTTGAGGGCCAAGCGTTGCTGCATCCCCAAGGAAGATGATTTCATTGACGTTTTGCCGTTCAACGTCTGTTATGACTGCTTGTAGAGATACGAGATTTCCATGAACATCTGAAATTAAAGCAATTCGCATGAGCTGTTTACTCAGGTCTGTTTCGCTGACGGACGGCTTCAAAGACGACAACGGCCGTTGCCACCGACAAATTCAGGCTATCAACCAGGCCAAACATTGGAATCTTCAGGCGAAGGTCTGCCGCTGCCAGCCATTCCGGGCCCACGCCAAACGCTTCGCTGCCCATCACCAAAGCGACTGCGCCTTTCAGATCAGCTTCGGTGTACGGCCGTTCACCGTCTGGCGTCAGCACAGCAATTTGCATCTGCTTTTGGCGCAGCCAGGGCAGCAATGTTTCTGTCGCCACCTCAACCACCGGCAATGAAAACAGAGCGCCCAAACTCGCCCGCACAACGTTTGGATTGTGAATATCGGTACCGCCATTTGTCTGGCCGGTTACGATAACGGCATCAATTCCGGCGGCGTCCGCCGTGCGCAAAATAGCACCCAGATTGCCTGGTTTTTCTCCCCCATCAATAACAAGCAGCAAGGGGGATGTAGTTAGAGACAAGCTGGACAGGGAATAATCCAGGTAAGGTATGACCAGTAAAATACCACCACTTTGCCCACGATAGGCGGCTTTGGCAAAGAGGTCAGTTGTAACCGTAAAGAGAGCTAGCTGCCCCTCTTTCTCCAGTGCTTGAAGCTGGTGCCAAACGGCCGTTGCTTCATCTGTTGTAATAAGTTCCGGGCAAACATAGGCTTCTTGGGGAACAATGCCACACTGCAAAGCGCGTTCAGTTTCACGTATCCCTTCTACAATTGTCCTCTTTTGCGCGTCCCGCTGACGCCGATTGTTTAGCTTGAGGATGTTTTTAATGCGTGCATTGTGCAAGCTTGTCAATAAGGTAGCCATTATTACTTAAGGTTCACATTAATTGCCAGGCAAGCTGTATTCTACTCCAGACGATACACAACTTGCTAAAAGAGGCGTTCATTCCGGTTGAAAAAGACGTGAATTGTAACTGATGCTAAACGGCCGTTTGAGTGGCTGAGAAACGCAGTGGTCGCCATATAGCCGGAAAAGTTTGCAGTGGGATTGGGCCTATAATATCGTGATAAAACCGTAATCTTTCTCCTGGCTGGTGATTGCCTGAATATACCGTTTGGCCAGGAATTCTTTAATTTGGCGAAAAACCGCTTCATAAAACGGCTCCAATTCACCTTGTTTATCTTCTGGAATTTTTATCTCACGTCCCTGAGGGCCGAGCTTTACGATAAAGTTTGGTCCCACCTTTTTAATAAAAAAGCTGAGCACGAGCGATAGCGGATAAGCGCCAGACGCTTCCATCAAGTTGAGTTCTACCCCAAAATGCCAAAATGATTCGGCATCCATGCGCATGGCACCGGCCAGAGCATAAAATTTGTTGTTTGGATCCAGTTCTTCACCCAGGGGAATATAGGTTATTTCCCGGTCTTGCGGCCATTCAAAATATTCTACCATGCCAAATATCAAATCTCGGGCAAAGTTGCGGCAGGTCTCTTCATAATTACGAAATGACCTGCGCGCGTGACTGTAGCTTTGCACTAACTCTTTATATTTGGACATTCTTTAACCCTCGTTCCCTGCGTTGTTGAGTAAAAACGGAACGCTTTTACAATTTGCACCTGATACATTAGACGATTTGCTAATTTTTGACAAGCTATTTTTTAGGGGGTGCGTAAGGCGGTGTTTTGCCAAATCCCGGCGCCAGCATCATCTCCTCTGAAGACCAGGCGGATTCTGGTAAGCGCGGTTTGTCGCTTTCTTCTTTCAGCCAACTGCGCATGAGCAACACGGCTGTCCAGGTAAACACCACCCCGCCCACGGCCCAGACAATGGCTGCTCCCAAACTTTGATCCGTAATTTCTAAGTTGTAGTATGAAATCTCAGCCGGATAGTGGTAAACCGCCGTTGGGGTAAACATGAGCACCAGGCCCACTATCTTCACAGGAGCCGCGCCCAGTGCCGCATATCCTACGCGCCATAAGGGGGGCATGGCGGGATGCAGGCGGGGGGATGCCGCCATGATGTGCCACCAGTAGAAAACGGCCGTTCCCAGCAACGTCACGTTTTCCAGCCGATGTACCCAATCGGCCTGCAGCAGCAGGCGATTCAGCTGCGCATCGTGCCAAAGCCAAAAGGTGGAAACAAACACAAACCAGACGGGCACGGGTGCAGTACAGCGGATGATCAGGTTTATCAATTTCGGTGCCGTTTGCGGCAGTCTGGTCATTTTTTTTTGCAGCTCGGCGGGTAAACCAGCAAACAAAATGGGCAAAGGATTGCCGCTAAAAAAGAGAGAGGGTATCACGGCCACCAGCAAAAGGCGCTGCAACACATGCATAGAAAAATAGCGGTCTGCCAGGGCATGAATAGGAGAAAAGAGCGCGAGGAGTAACACCAGCACAGCCATAACAAAAGTGACAGCTCGCCAGGCGTGCGGCAGCAAGGCAGGGGATGTAGTGGTTGGCGACCGCCGCCAACCGATTCCGTACAGGAGTACGGCCGTTCCCAGCAAAACAGTAATGCCCACATTCCATAAAATCATTTTGTTACCGCTGTTTTTTGCGTTTTGTTGCGTCTTGGATCATTTTAGCACAACTCAACCATCTCACAGCGCAAAAAAAAACTGGCTCCATCTTTATGAAGCCAGTTCTTATCAATCTATTAGTTGCATATACGGAATTACGGTTCGAGCATCATATCCACAGCCATTAAATCGCCGCTCTTGCTGGGCAGGTAAAACTCGTCACTGGTCACCAGCAAACGATCATGATGCTTATCAAACACCTGCCAACGGTACGGCCCTGTGCCCAGATGCGCATCTGCCAGCCACAGTTCCTTCATGCCCATCCAATCTTCAGCGTGCTCAATAGCATCCAAAGTCCCTTCCCAACCAGCAACATCTTGCCAGTTGCCTTTATCATCCAGCCATTGCACCTTGAGCCACAAATCTTCCTGCCAATGCATGGTATCCCAGGGCCAATCCTGGCTGAAGTGCGCCTGTAGATGCACCCGCGCTCCCTGGCCGGTTGCCTCTATCGGCTCAACGCCGTTGGGGGTTGTTGCCGTGTCTTCACGCGGCGGCAGATCATAATCTTCTGCGGTGGCCGATGTTGCGCCGAGCAGCAGCAATACAAAGGCGGCAAAGCTAAACAAAGCTATTAGATAGTAGATGCCGATACGGCCGTTTCCCACAAATTTTTGCTTCATGTTCGTCACTCCCTCATCATCATGATGATTTCGATTCATTGCTTGAAAAATTAATCCTTTAACGCAGCGGCAAACCCAGCGGCGGCACACCACTGTAGCCGGCCGCCGGCTCTGCGGAAACAACTGAGGTTGCCGAGGCAACGGCCGTATATTCTGAACTCACATTGTTATAGGCTTGACCCAAAATCTCGTGTGTTTCAAGTACGCCGCCGTAGGTTGTATTCAGGTGCGCCGAATCTACCTGAGCATACACCGGCGTGCCTACCGGCAAACTGCCGCTGTAATCACTATTTTCTGGCGAGTAATAAAGATTGGGCGCTCCGGGCGCAGTGCTGTAGCTCAACGTCAGCGAGTCGCCTGCCGGGATGGAAACATTCACACCCCAGGCAATCCCTTCATCAGAAACGTGCGGCCACAGCTGGTTTTCATGCGTGGGCACGGGATCGGGATCAATGTAGAAATCAACCCAGAAGCCGCTGCTGGTAGCCTGTGAGCCCTGGTTCTCGATGGTTACCTCAATCAGATCGCTGCTGGCGTTGATGTGGGTTACCACCAGGTCGGGGGCGCTGACAAAATTATTCACTACCATCGGCAAGAAGATTTCGTAATCGCCCAACTGTACCGTCACGGTAGCCGTATCGCTGCCGCCGTTGCCGTCGCTGATGGTGTAGGTGAAGCTGTCGCTGCCGGATTCATTGGGGTTGGGTGTATAGGTCACCGTTGTGCCGTTATGGCTGACGCTGCCTTTGCTGCCCTGGGTAACGGCCGTCACCGTCAGGCTGTCATTTTCTACATCGGTGTCATTGTTGAGCACGTTGATAACGACGGCCGTATCCGGCTGGGTAGAGGCTGAATCATTGACGGCAACAGGGGCATCATTAACGGGAGTAATTGTCACGTTCACGGTAATGGTATCGCTGCCACCGAAGCCGTCACTCACCTGCACGACAAAACTGTCGCTGCCGTTGTAGTTGGCGGTGGGCGTGTAGCCGATTACCTTAGAGTTACCGGTGCCGGTGGCCGTGGCCGTGCCGTAGCCGGCCTGGGTTTGAATGCTCCAGGTGAGCGTGTTGCCGTCCGGGTCCGTGGCGTTGAGCGTCAGGCTAAAGGCCGTCGGGCTGCCATCTTCAGACATGGTGACGTTGGTTGAAGCACCTTCAGTGATGATGGGCAGGTCATTACTTGCGACAACGTTAATCGTCACGGTAACCGTATTGGAATCAACATCTCCATCGTTGGCGTGGTAAGTAAAAGAGTCCGGACCGTTGTAGTTGGCATTGGGCACGTAGGTGAAGCTGCCGTCGGGGTTAAAGGTCAGCGCGCCGTTGCTGGTGGTTGTGTCTAGAACGGCCGTTAACGTATTGGCGTCATCCGCGTCCACATCCGTATCGTTGTCCAGCACGCCGGTGACAGCGTCGACCACCAAATTTGTATCTTCGGTGGCATTGTAGCTGTCGGCTACAGCGACTGGTGCATCGTTCACCCCGGTTAAGGCAATGGTGACCGTGGCCGTGTCTGTGCCGCCATTGCCGTCTGAGGCGGTGTAGCTGAAGGTATCGCTGTCCGAATCGCCCGCATCCAGGGCTTGAACCGCGCTGGCTCCTGTTGGATCGTAGCTAAAGCTGCCGTCGGCATTTACTGTAACGGCCGCTCCCATCGCGCTGGTGGTGTCGGCGGTGGACACGGTTAAGGGATCACTTTCCGGGTCGGTGTCATTGGCTAGAACGCCCGTCGCAGGAATGTTGAGGACGTTATCTTCGTCCGTGGCCCAGGTAACGTCACTATCATCATTGGCCACTGGCGGATCGTTTTGCGCGGCCACGTTAATGTTCACCGTCACGATATTGGAATCAACAACGCCGTCGTTGGCATGATAGGTAAAGGAATCCGGACCGTTGTAGTTGGCATTGGGCATGTAGGTGAAGCTGCCGTCGGGGTTAAGCGTTAGCGCGCCGTTGCTGGTGGTTGTGTCTAGAACGGCCGTTAACGTATTGGCGTCATCCGCGTCCACATCCGTATCGTTGTCCAGCACGCCGGTGACAGCGTCGACCACCAAATTTGTATCTTCGGTGGCATTGTAGCTGTCGGCTACAGCGACTGGTGCATCGTTCACCCCGGTTAAGGCAATGGTGACCGTGGCCGTGTCTGTGCCGCCATTGCCGTCTGAGGCGGTGTAGCTGAAGGTATCGCTGTCCGAATCGCCCGCATCCAGGGCTTGAACCGCGCTGGCTCCTGTTGGATCGTAGCTAAAGCTGCCGTCGGCATTTACTGTAACGGCCGCTCCCATCGCACTGGTCGTATCAGCGGTTGACACGGTTAAGGGATCGTTTTCCGGGTCAGTGTCATTGGCCAACACACCAGCCGCAGAAACATTGAGCACAGTATCCTCATTCGTGGCCCAGAGGCCTGTATCATCATTGGCTACGGGCGGATCATTGACTGGATTAATCGTTACGTTTACCGTAATCGTATCAAAGCCACCATTGCCATCTGCTACTTGAACTTCAAAACTGTCCAGGCCGTTGTAGTTGGCATTAGGCACATAATCAATAGCTTTTGAATTACCAGTGCCACTGGTAGACGCGGTTCCGCGTGTGGCCGGTGAGGAAATGCTCCAGGTCAGGGTATCACCATCTGCGTCTGTGGCATTTAGCGTCAGCGCAAAGGCAGTTGGCGAGCCGTCTTCACTCATGGTTACGCCGATGGTCGCCCCTTCAGTAATTACTGGCGCATCATTATCGCTGGCAACGTTGATGGTAACCGTGGCGCTATTGGAGTTAACGGTGCCGTCGTTGGCAAAATAGGTGAAGGAGTCCGGACCATTATAGTTGGCATTCGGCATATAGCTGAAACTGCCATCGGCGTTTAAGGTTAGGGTTCCATTGCTGGTTGTTGTGTTTAAGACGGCCGTTAAATTACCAAAAAAATCATCCGCATCAGCATCTGTATCATTGGCCAGCACACCACTGGCTGCGTTAACAACCAAACTCGTATCTTCGGTAGCATTGTAGGGCCCGTCATCGCTGGCGCTGGGAGTATCGTTCAGGCCTGTCAGGTTAATGGTAACCGTGGCTGTATCTCCCATGGCGCCATCGGAGATGGTGTAGGTGAACGTATCGGCCGCAATATCACCGGCATCGAGGGCTTGAATGGCAGCCGAACCCGTCGGGTCGTAGCTAAAACTGCCGTCGGCATTGACTGAAACGGCTGCGCCCATCGTACTTGTTGCGTCAAAAACAGTAACGGTTAGGGAATCGTTTTCCGGGTCGGTATCGTTGCCGAGCACGCCATCTGCCGGGATATTGAGCGCTGTATCTTCGTCAGTTGCATAGGTGTCATTATTGGCGGTGGGGGCATCATTGGTGCCGGCAACTTCAATCGTTACAGTAGCAATCTTGGAGTCAGCCGAACCGTCGTTGGCGTGGTAGGTGAAGGAGTCTGTGCCATCGAACTGGGCATTGGGCGTATAGCTAAAACTACCGTCAGGATTGAGAATGACGGTTCCGTTGGTCGGTTGGGTGTCTAGTACGGCCGTTAATGTGTCGACCGGATTTTGGTCTTCATCGGTGTCATTGGCCAACACACCGTTATTCGCAGCGATATTCAATTGTGTGTCTTCTGTGGCATTATAGGGGCCATCATCCACAGCCACAGGCGCGTCATTGGCATCGTTAATCGTAATTGTGACAGGGACGACATCCGCCAAACCACCATCAGATGCCTGCACAAAAATCGTATATTCTATAGGTCCTGTTTCAAAATTAATCTGGCTTGTATCGGCAACGCGTATTTCACCATCATCGCTGTCTATAGAAAAAATGCCAGAGGGTGAGGCAAGAATAATCGAATAAACAAGCGTGTCTCCAGGATCGGGGTCAGTCGCTGATACCTGCCCCACCAACGTCCCATCACTTTCGTTCTCAGCAATAGTGAAATCGTAGCTAGGAGAATCCATCTGTGGCGGATCGTTCGCGTTTTGGACATCGATAATCACCGTTGCTGGCGTTGTGCCATCAGCATTGGTCGCTTCGACGGTTAATGAAAATTGAGGGGTCGTTTCATAATCAAGTTGTGTCCCGTCGGCCACGCGAATGTTGCCACCGTTATCAATTGAAAAGGCGCCGCCGCCCGTTCCGTTACCGGCCGTGATGGCAAAGCTGGTGGCACCTGTGGCTACTACTTGCCCCACAAATGTACCCGTTGAGCTGTTTTCTGCCACGGAAAATGGCCCACTATTTGTAAATACCGGAGCCGCAGCAAAAACGCTCATCGGCAGCAACAAACTGACCACCAATGCCAACACAATCATTTTGTAGAGTTTGAATGATTTTTTGTCTGCTGCTTGGTAGAAGAAAAAATAGCCTCGAATGGAAACGGCCGTTCGCCGGCCAGATTGATGAGATATACGCTTCGACTGCAACATAGCTTCCTTCCTAGAATAGTTAAGTTAAATATTGGGTTGGAAACGGCCGTTGCGCACAATTAAGAATAAATGCAGAGTTATTTATCAACGCGCCGATCTTTCCAACAACCTGTATTGTAGGAGGTGCTTACAGGACCGTATATCGCATGTTGGTCATAGCTATTTAGTCCTAGTACGCATAAATTTTGCGTGAAAGAAACAGGCACATTGTAGACAAAAAAAGACCCATCTGGCAAGCCAGATGAGTCCTAAAGAGCAAGAAAATATTAAGAACTGGTTAGCGCACGGCCTCGGGGTGGAGCAGCCGGGCCAGCAGCGTATCCAGCTCGGCCTGCGAGACGCCGGCCACCCCCAACGGCCGATCCACTCGATCATGGCAATCAGAGCCGCCGCTGGTGATGAGGTTGTACTTTTTGGCCCAGTCGGCCATGAGCTGCCGGTGCTGCGGCGCGTGGCCGGGATATTCCACTTCCAGCCCGTCTAGCCCCAGCAAACTGTCATCCAAAAATTCCGGCATGAGGATTTCCACTGTTTCGATGGGTGGCAGCACTTCATTGTAAAGGCTCTGCCCCGGATACGAACCGGCCGCCGGATGAGCAAAGATGCGCACCAACTGCGGATACTTCTTCAGCAGCGGCGTCAACTGCTTGGGATCAATACCCGAGGGGACATAGGCCGGACTGTCGTTGCCGATGAGCAAATTGACCTGCTCTTTGTCCAGCCCGTGATTTTCTTTCAGCGCCACGGCAAAGTGGCGGCGGGAAACGTTCTCGGCCAAAGCTTCGATCTCTTCGGCGGTCAACGCTTGCTTCAGCAGCGGCTGCTTGCCGTCGGGGCCAAACTCCGCATTAATCGCCTCGACGCGGGCCCGCACCAAGCTGCCGCCGCGCCCCTGGCTGAAGATGTCGGTGGCCATCTGGCGGAACGCTTCGTCTTGCAGCAGGTCGTAAGGGATGTAGAGCAAGTAGTGGAGGGTGCCGGTGAAATACGGCCGTCTAAACCGCAGCGACACCTCCACCCCCGGCACCACGCGAATGCCCAGCTTTTCGCCGGCAGCCAACGCTTCATCCAGGCCGTTGAGCGTGTCGTGATCCGTCACGCCAATGGCCTGCAAGCCTAACTCTTTGCCGGCCTGTACCAGCTCGGTGGGGCTGTATTCGCCATCGGAGGCAGTTGTGTGATTATGTAAATCAGCAACATAAGAAAAGGTCATGCAAAACTCCTGTTTTTGTGACAAGGTGAAGGGGTGACAGGGTCAATTGCTTAACTTGTAACCCGCTTCCCGGATTTTTAACTTTTCGCAGCAATTATTGCATCATGCGAATCTGTCAGGTGGGCTTAACGGCCGTCTATCTCCGTAATATTCCCCATTATAGAAACATCATAGCCGGGCATGGCGACCACGGCCGTTTTAAACCCGTCATCATGCAGCAGGTCCAGCAACGGCCGTATCCGCTCGCTTTCATACGTCTGCCGGGTCAGCACCAGATCGTACTGCTCCTGGGCCAACGGCACAAAGTCCAGCTTGAGCGCCCGCGCCGCCGCCTGAATGCCCAGCCCCAAATCGGCTGCGCCAGAGGCCACCGCGGCGGCCACGGCCAGGTGCGTGTATTCTTCACGGCCGTAACCGCGCACCTGCTCCGGTGCAATTCCCAATTTGCCCAGTTCGTAATCCAGCAGTACCCGCGTGCCCGCACCCCGCTGCCGGTTCACCAACTGCACATCGTCCCGCGCCGCCGCTGCCCAACCCTGAATGCCCAGGGGATTACCGGCCGGGACCAGCCAACCCTGCTCCCGCCCCACCAACGTCACCAGCACCACATCTTCGTCAGGCAGGTAGCGGCGCACGTAGCTCTGGTTGTAGATGCCCGTCTCCGGGTCCAGCAGGTGGCTGCCCGCCAGATGGCATTCCCCCCGACGCAGAGCCACCAATCCGCCCAGGCTGCCCACGTTGGCCGAGGCCAAACGCCCGCCACCACGTTCCGCTAAATATTGGGCGATGAGGTCCAGCGTCAAATCGTGGCTACCGATAGCCAGAATGGTGCGCGCCAGGTCGCGAGCGTCACGATAAAGATGGACGGTCACTTCACTGCCCGCATCGGCGCCTTCGCTGAAGCGGGGAATGCGCACAATGCCGTCGGCGCGCACCAGCGAGGTAATGACCCCGGCGCCTCGACTGATGGGTGTGGTGACAAAGCGGCCGTTCACCTCCCCCACCGCCACGCGCACGAAGTCATCGTCACCGGTGTGCGAACTGACCTTGCGTGTCAGGGTGGCGCTGATGGTGGGTGGTTGGTACGGCCGTTGGCCCTGCCAGCGTGCCAAAAGCGGCTCCACAAAAATCTCCCCGGTCAAGGCGGCGCTGACGGGGTAGCCCGGCACACCTATTATTGGAATGACAAGGTGAGGGGGTGACAAGGTGACAAGGTGATCGGGCGAGCGATCTGTCTCCTTGTCAATAAGTCCCAAAATAACCGGATGCCCCGGACGCACCGCCACGCCATGCACCAGCAGTTGTCCCAACGACTCCACCACAGCGGCGGTGTAATCTTCGCTGCCGGCGGAGGAGCCGGCGTTGAGCAGAATGAGATCGTGGTGCTGGGCTGCCAGGCGCACGGCCGTTTGAATCGCATCAAACTCGTCGGGCACGATGGGCCAACGGGTAGGTAGTCCGCCCCAATCGGCCACCTGTGCTGCCAGCACCATGCTGTTGTACTCAATAATCTGTCCCGGCTGAATGCCACTCTCGGCCACGCTTTCCGTGGACACCAGTTCCGATCCTGTGGGAATAATGGCCACGCGCGGCTGGCGATAGGCAGACACGGTGGCGTGTCCCGAACCGGCCAGCGCCCCCAAATCGACCGGCCGCAGCTTGTGGTTAGCCGGCAGCACCAGCTCGGTGGCTACCATATCTTCGCCCATCGGCCGCACATGCTGCCAGGGGGGCAAACTGGCGCGGATTTCAATACCGGCACGGCCGTCCGGCAGTTCAACTTCTTGCGTATGCTCAATCATCACCACAGCGTTGGCCCACGGCGGCAATGGTTGTCCCGTATTAACCGGGCGAGTGGGGCGGGGTTCCGTTGGCGGTATGTCCCAATTTTCTACCAGGGCAAATCGGAGCGGCTGGGTTTCAGTGGCTCCTTCGCTGTCCTGGGCGCGCAGGGCGTAGCCGTCCATGGCGCTGGCATGGTAGTGGGGCGAGGAAATTTTGGCCCAAACGGCGCGGGCGGTGATACGGCCGTTGGCCTGCGCCAAAGGAACCTCCTCCGCATCTAAAGGCTGCCACCAGCCCGCCGCTTGCAAAGCCGCCCGGAAAGCCGCCTGCGCCTCGTCAAGGGGAATATCTTCCAAATAAACGTTTCGTTTGTGCATTTCCTGAGTCATGAGTTAACTATCGTTTCGTGAAATTTTGCCTGAGTATCGTATCATACCAAAGAATGAATGATCGACAGCAAAGCATAAAACTGGAAGAGGCTAACCTGATCAAAAAAACCTCCACATACTAGATGTGGAGGCAATGCATTCGCATGACTCCGACAGGATTCGAACCTGTGACCAAGTGATTAAAAGTCACCTGCTCTGCCAGCTGAGCTACGGAGCCGTCACGAAGCGTAAGTATAGCCGGGCCTCATACGGTATGCAAACCAAATTCAGTAAAAACCGGCGCTCGTTTGGAATCCAAAATTCCACAGGTTGGCCCGCAGATAAAATGGTGCGCATCACCGGGAATTTATGCCGTTTCGTGCCCTGTGCACTCCCGAAAAACCGCAGCAGGTCCACAATTCCCATAACATTTTATGAAACATGTTCAGCAAAACCTTTACGAAACCGTCAATCTCTACTACGATACGCGAACCTAACCGGGTAACAAGCAGAATTGCGCAAAGGAAAGCGGTTTGCCGCTCTTTTTTGCGTCGTTTATAATTCCCAATATCTTCAGGAGAATTCATTTCATGGCTCTAACTGAGTCCAACGTTCCACAATCCCCATTTCACGACACGTCAACCGTCAATGAAGTCAAGCAGCCTACTGAGCTTGTCGTCCGTGAAATTGTTGAAACGCTGCTTCTAACATTTTTTATCTTCTGGCTGGTCAACAGCTTTGTTGGCCGTTACCGTATTGACGGCAGCAGCATGAGTCCCACCCTGGAAAATGGCCAATATTTGTTGATCAATAACTTCAGCTACTACCTAAACGAGCCGGACCATGGCGACATTGTCGTTTTTGAACATCCCAACAGCGATCTAAATTTGATTAAGCGGGTTATTGGCGTGCCGGGGGACCACGTTGAGATTCGTGACCGGCAGGTGATGGTAAACGGCGTTTTGCTGGCTGAACCATACATTCAAGCCGACCCAACTTACTCCGGCGATTGGACCGTGCCTCCTGATGAATTTTTTGTACTGGGTGATAATCGCAACAGCTCCAGCGACTCACACTCGTGGGGCTTTTTGCCGAAAGAAAATATTATTGGCAAGGCGATGGTGGTTTACTGGCCCATTACCGATTGGGAAACGGTGCCCCATTTTAGCCATCCCTTAAACTGATTATGAGCTATCGTCCAGAGGAGATTGAAGCGCTGGTGCGCAAAGTAGTGAACCGGGTAATGGGTGAAGATACCCCATCGGCCACTGTCACCTCCACTTCCGCTGCAAAACGGCCGCTCATCGACGCCGACTTCATCAACCAACTGCCACCCAACGCCCCCTATCCCGTTCCACCCAACGCGCTCATCACCCCACTGGCCCGGCAAGCTGCCCTGGAACGCCATATAAAATTGGAGGAGCAAACGGCCACTGCAACAGCCATTGCTCCAACAAGCCAACCAATTATCGCCATTGGGGCCGATCATGGCGGCTATGGCCTTAAGGAAACGCTCAAACAAATGCTGACTGCCGTCCTGCCCGAGTACGAAGTGGTGGATTGTGGCACACACAGCACGGATTCGGTAGACTATCCAGACTTCGCCTATGCGGTAGCCCAACTGGTGGGCACCGGGCGCGCCTGGCGCGGCATTATCATCGACGGGGCGGGCATTGGCAGCTGCATGGCCGCTAACAAAGTTCCCGGCGTGCGGGCTGCGATGTGTTATGACCAGGCAACGGCCGTTAACAGCCGAGAACACAACAACGCCAACGTCCTCACCCTGGGTGCCGGGCTCATCGGTGCCAACCTGGCCCAGCAAATTGTGCAAACCTGGCTGGCCACCGACTTTGGCGGCGACCGCCACGCCCGCCGGGTGGATAAGATTATGGCGATTGAGAAGCGATTTAATAAGTAGGCAAGTAGGCAAGTTTGCAGGTGGCAAGTGAATGTGTCTTGCATACTTGCTACTTGCAAACTCAATAAACAATGCAAAATCAGGCAGCCGTTGAACAAATCATAGAAGAGATCACCCGCGAGGTGCTGCTGCGCCTGAACCAGCCTCAGACCGCCGACGAGGGTCACGGCTGCAACTGCACCGACGGCTCCTGCGTGCAAAACTGCGCCGACAGGGTTGAAACAGTGGTTCAGGCTGGCGCCAGCCGCGTGACGTCTACATTAGGCATACGGCCGCAAGACAGCAGCATCGCCCGCTACATTGACCACACCTTGCTCAAGCCAGACGCCTCGCAGGACCAGATTGCCCAGCTTTGCTACGAGGCACGTACCTACGGCTTTGCCTCCGTCTGCATCAATCCGGCACAGGTGAAGCTGTGTGCCCAACTGCTCAAGGATTCCGGGGTGAAGGTATGTACCGTCGTTGGCTTTCCACTGGGGGCAACGCCCGGTACGGTGAAAGCGTACGAAACCCAGCAGGCCATCCGCGACGGGGCAACGGAAATCGACATGGTGATCAACGTCGGCGCGCTCAAATCGCAGGATTACGTGACGGTGAAAGAGGATATTGGCGCAGTCGTGCGTGCGGCCCATGCGGGCAATGCTTTGGTGAAAGTGATCATCGAAGCGGCCTTGCTGACAGATGAGGAAAAAGTGATCGCCTCCCATCTGTCTAAGCTGGCCGGCGCTGACTTTGTGAAAACGTCCACCGGCTTTGGTCCCGGCGGGGCCACGGCCGCAGATGTGGCCCTGATGCGCAAGGTAGTTGGCCCGGACATTGGCGTGAAGGCCGCCGGCGGCGTGCGCAACTTTGCCGACGCCCAAACGATGATTGCCGCCGGGGCTACCCGCTTGGGCGCAAGCGCCGGGGTGCGCATTGTAAAAGAAGCAGGTGGTGAAAGGGGAACGGCCGTTTCCACCTCAGCCTACTAGAGCCAGACCCTAAGGGTTTTGCTCCCTGGTAGATGAACTCAAATAAACGGAAACCCTTAGGGTCTTGAGCACAAGGAAATTCTCATGGATTGTCATCATTGTCGGATAGGAAAATTCCAGCCCACCAAAATAGCCTACTACAGCCCCATCAACGAGCACCTCATGGTCATTCCCAACGTGCCCGCCTACCAGTGCGACGTCTGCGGCGTTACCGACTACGACGAGATTTTCATGCTGCGGCTGCATTACCTCATCGACAAGCTCACCGGCAAAGAACCCAATTTAGAAATGGATGAATGGCAGCCGCGCGCCGAACCGGCCGGCCAGTGGCAGCCCGAACCCGATAGAAGGAGTCGTTAACGTGTCCGTTGAACTGCGCAGTTATGTCTTTTTAGATAATTTACAGCTCCAACACGCCGCCTTTTTGGGCACCGTTGCCCGTGGCTTTCTCCCCCTCCCCGGCGATGCCTCCCTTTGGATAGAAATCTCCCCCGGTATCGAAATCAACCGCATTACCGATGTGGCGCTGAAAGCGGTGGGCGTCAAGCCCGGCATGCAAATTGTCGAACGGCTTTATGGATTGCTAGAAGTACATTCCAGCAGCCAGGCCGACGTGCGCGCCGCCGGAGCCGCCATTTTGGAGGCACTGGACCTGAAGGAAGAAGATCGTCTGAAGCCGCGCGTCGTTTCCAGCCAGATTATCCGCAACATCGATCCGCACCAGGTGCAGTTGATTAACCGGATGCGCCACGGGCATATGATTTTGGCCGGGCAAACGCTGTACGTGATGGAAGTGCAGCCGGCCGCTTACGCTGCGCTGGCCGCCAACGAAGCAGAAAAAAGGGCCGATTTAAACATTTTGGAAGTAACGGCGTTTGGCAGCTTTGGCCGCGTCTATTTGGGCGGTACCGAGCGGGACATCATGGCCGGCTACCAGGCGGCCATTGATGCCATTGAAAGCGTGAGCGGCCGTTCCCAGCCAACCCAGAAAAGTGAGTAGATTTAGTGGCTAGTTGCTAGCAAACAGCCACTAACCACCACCCACTAGCAACAGGAGAGTTAAGATGACAGAAGCATTAGGAATGATCGAATGTCGCAGCTTTGCCGCCATGGTAGAAGCGTCTGACGCGATGGTGAAAGCCGCCCGCGTCGAGCTGGTTGCCTACGAAAAAACCGGCGGCGGCTTTGTCACTGCCATCGTGCGCGGTGACGTGGCCGCCGTGAAAGCGGCCGTTGAAGCCGGAACTCGTGGCGCCGAAAAGGTCGGCGAAGTTGTTTCCGTCCACGTCATCCCGCGGCCTCATGCCAATGTGGATACGGTTTTGCCATTAGGCAGACAAGACGCCTCTGAGTAAGGGTAATCGGTGGACGGTAATCCGTAATCAGTAAAGACCGATTACGGATTACCGTTTACCGAACACGGATTACGGAAAAATGTTCCTAGGCAAAGTAGTGGGCACGCTGGTGTCTACACAAAAAGAGGCGTCGCTGGACGGGCTCAAGTTCCTGGTGGTGCGGCGGCTGACGGTAGACAACGAGGAAGAATCGGGCTACGTGGTGGCGGCCGATGCTGTCGGCGCCGGTCTCGACGAGGTGGTGATGGTGGCGACGGGCAGCTCGGCCCGCCAGACCAAATTTACTGACAAACGGCCGTGTGACGCCGTCATCATGGCCATTGTGGATAGTTGGGAAGTGGCCGGGGAAGAAAAGTACCACAAATAGAATGGGACACAGATTTTCACAGATGAACACAGATAATCTAAAAATCTGTGTCAATCTGTGTTCATCAGTGTCCAATCACTTCATTACGACAGATGACTCCCGCCACTCAAGAGAAGCGCGCCCGGTTTCTTCATTTTATGGAGAAGGTGCTGCTGCCGGAAACGGCCGTGCAAGCGGCCATTGGAATTGGCAGCATCGTCACCGAGCGTATGCGCCCCGATTCCGACATCGACATCATCCTGTTCCTCAATCCTTACGACCTTTACATTGTCCCTGCTGAAGCCATCTGGCTAGAGGCAGACGACAGCTTCCACAACATCTTCAGCAAAGATGAAGCCATTCAGCAGGGTTTACAGCTCGATTTTACGCGGTATAGCTGGCAGCAGTGGCGCGACCCTGATTTTGTCTGGCCCGAGGAGCGGCTGAGCGAACTGGCCAGCGGCTGGAACATGACTGAGTGGAATGCAAAACGGCAGGAAAGGTTAGGTAATTGAGTAATTAAGTACATGGGTAATTGATTGGCAAATTGCTCAATTACCCAATTACTCAATTACATATCATCAGGATACAAACGATGAAAGACAGTGAAATTCAAGCAATTATTGACCGGGTGACGCGCGAAGTTGGCGGGACGATACCGGTTACGCGGGAAACGGCCGTTTCCCGACGACACCAACAAACCGCACCGGAACCACCTCCCGCTGGCGGCGACAATGGCGTTTTCCCCACGCTGGACGAAGCAGTCGCCGCCGCCGGAACCGCCTTTCGCCAGCTCAACAAGATGCCGCTGGAGATTCGCAAGCATATGGTGGCCCACATGCGCCAGGCCGGGCGCGAATACGCCCAGGTGCTGGCCGAAATGGCCCAGAGCGAATCCGGCATGGGGCGCGTGGAAGACAAAACGCTCAAAAACATCCTCAACGCCGACAAAACCCTGGGCGTAGAAGCGTTGGAACCCGATGCCTGGAGCGGCGACGGTGGCCTGACTATCACGGAATGGGCACCGTACGGCGTCATCGGCGCGCTAACCCCCAGCACCAACCCCACCAGCACCGTTATCTGTAACGCCATAGCGATGGTGGCGGCGGGCAATGCTGTCACCTTCAACGTGCATCCCAGCACCGAAAACGCCTCCAACTATACCGTGCAAATTTTGAACCAGGCGATACAAAAAGCGGGCGGACCGGCCAATTTGTTAACGGCCGTTGCCCACCCCACCATCGAAAGCGCCACCAACCTGATGCACCACAAAGATATTCGCCTGCTCACCGTCACCGGCGGGGCCGCCGTGGTGCGGGCCGCCATGCGCAGCGGCAAGCGGGCCGTTTGCGCCGGGCCGGGCAATCCGCCGGTGGTCGTCGATGAGACGGCCGATTTAGAGCAGGCCGGTCGCGATATCGTCATTGGCGGCTCGTTTGACAACAACATCGTCTGCACCACCGAAAAAGAAACGCTGGCCGTCGACGGCATCGTCGATGAACTGATTCAGGTGATGACCCATCACGGCGCGGTGAAGCTGAATAGCTGGCAGTTCAACCGGCTGTGGAAAGCGGTCACCGTGAAAGATCGCGGGCCGCGCAAATATGCCGACATGAACAAGGATTTCATCGGCAAAAATGCCGGCGTGCTGCTGGCCGAAATCGGCATCTCCGCCGGGCCCGAAGTGCGCCAGATTGTGGCCGAAGTGCCGGAAGATCATCCGGCCGTTTGGTCCGAACAGATGATGCCCATCATGCCGGTGGTGCGCATGCCCAACGCTGATGCAGCCATTGATCTGGCGGTGGAAGCGGAACATGGTTTCAGGCATACGGCCGTCATGCACTCCAAAAATTTAGACAACCTCAGCCGCATGGCTCGGGAGATGAATTGCAGCATTTTTGTAAAAAATGGACCCAATCTGGCCGGATTGGGCTATGGCGGCGAAGGGTTCTGTTCCTTTACCATTGCCAGCCCAACAGGAGAAGGGTTGACCGGCCCGCGCAGCTTTAGCCGCCTGCGTCGCTGCACACTGGTAGATTCATTCCGAATTGTATAGTAAAGTATTGGCATCCTAACCTGTAATCAAAGAGAAGTGAAGTCATGTCTACCTTTGGCAAACAAAATATTATTAATCTGGACCTATTTACCGATGCCTATCGCGTGACGGGGCGGGCCTCAGTGGGGGTGGGCGGTATTCATGCCGAATTGGGCAATCCCAATTCCAAATATTTGGAACTACACGATGCCTATATTTCCCGCATTCACACCCCTGGCGACATCATCGCCAATTACCAGGTGGCCGCTTTTCGCAAAGACAACATCAATTTTATTGTGCTGCAAGACAGGCGGGAAGGCATTCCGGTGGGCACCCAGCACGGCCGTTCCATTTTTACCCGCGGCCGCAGCATTCCCATCTTCCTCACCGTGCCCTCGTTTGAAATTGCCGGTGAAGCGATGCACGAGGGCAAATTCTCTGCCCGTGAGATTTTGGTACAATCGATGGGCAGTTTTCAACTGGTTTTTTCAGCCAAAGCATCGGCATCTGTCCATCCAGAGATTTCTTACAGCGGCGACTTGATCCTGGTTCACAAAGACAGAATCGGCATTTTCTGCCTGGACAATAACAAAAAATAAGGAGACGACGGCGTGGCCCGAATCTTTGTAATTGATGATGATGAACAACTTCTGCGCATGGTGGGCCTCATGCTGGAGCGTGGCGGCCACGACATCACGCTGATCAACAATCCGCTGGACGGCTTAGAACAAATTAGAGCCGACAAACCCGACTTGCTGGTGCTGGACGTGATGATGCCCAACATGAGCGGCCACGATTTGGCGCGGGAAATTCGGGCCGACGCCAATATTGAGGACCTGCCCATTTTGGTCCTTACCGCCCGCTCCCAGGAAGTGGATCGGGCTACGGCGCTGAAAAGCGGTGCGGACGATTATTTAAGCAAGCCCGTCACCTCGCAGGAGCTGATGGAGCGCGTCGATGATTTGCTGGCCAAAAAAGGTGGTCAGCCCAGCCCGGAATCTGGCATTATCATTACCACTTTTGGGCTGCGCGGCGGCGTTGGGCAAACCACGCTGGCTGTGAATCTGGCAGCAGCACTGCGTCGGGCCAGCCAGCAAGAAGTATGCCTGGTCGATCTTTCCCCTTCAGGCGGCCAGGCCGTGATGCACATGCGGCTCCAGGCGCGTTCTTCCTGGCTCGATTTGCCCGCCGAAAAAGAACTGGATTGGGCCGTGCTGAAAAACCGGCTGATCATTCATCCGTCGGGGCTGCGGGTGCTGGCCGCACCGGCCAAACCACAGGACCCATCGGCCCTTTCTGGCGAACGAGTGCACACCATTTTAAATTTGCTCAGACATCACGTGGCCTTTACGGTGGTGGATGCGCCGCACGTTTATTCGCCGGCTTTTTTGCAGGCGGTGACGATGGCCGACATGGGATTGCACATCATCACGCCTGAGGTGGTTTCGGTGCAAACGGCCGTTCAGCTCAATCGCGTTCTGAACAAGGCCGGCATTCAGGTCAAGCGCAAATCCCACATCCTGAACCAGCACACCCCAGAAGCCCAACTGCCGCAAACGGCCGTGGAGCGCGGCCTCAACAACAAGGTCGCCTTCCAGATTGGCTACGACATTAACCAGGCCCGCGCCATCGCCCAGGGCGTGCCGCTGACGCTCACCTCGGCTAAATCCGGCCTGCCCAACGTGGTGCGCCGCATGTCCGAAGCCATCTGGCAGCGCGTCTCAACCAAAAGCTTATAAATTTGGAGATTAGAGATTGGAGATTGCCAATCTCTAATCTCCAGTCTCCAATCTCTTTTTTATGGATTTTCCCGCCATTGCCCTTCTGGAATTTAGCAGCATCGCCGCCGGCGTTGAAGCGGCCGATGCGATGGTGAAGCGCGCGCCGGTGCAAACCATCCAGTCCGGCACGGTGCAGCCGGGACATTACCTGGTATTGGTGGCCGGCGACGTGGCCCCGGTGGAAGAGGCGTTTGCCGCGGGTAAAGAAACCGGAAAGGCAGCCCTGCGCGACACGCTTTTTTTGCCCAACGTGCATCCCGACGTGGTGACCGCGCTCGGCGGTAGACGGCAAACAGCGCAGGAAGATGCCTTGGGCATCATCGAAACGATCAGCGTAGCCAGCGCAATTTTGGCCGCCGATGCCGGCGTGAAAGGGGCCGAAGTGTCATTGCTGCAGCTGCGCCTGGCGGATGGTTTAGGCGGCAAGGGGCTGGTTTATTTTCATGGGCTGGTGGCAGATGTGGAGACGGCCGTTGCCCTCGGCAGCGCCATCGCCCAAAACCAGCTCGTGCGGCAAATGGTCATCCCCCAGCTTCATGCCGAAATGTGGGACAATGTGAATGGATACGGCCGTTTTGGCCAACATTTTGGTTGGGAACCGGCGTGATAGTAATCAGTGAACGGTGAACGGTAATCGGTAAACGGGGAACGGTAGGGGCGAGGCAATTGGATAAAACCCTGGCCCAACAAACAGCCACTTCTCCAATTGCCTCGCCCACACCCCCAAAGATACAAAACCATGCAATTAGCAAAAGTAATCGGCACGGTCGTGGCCACCCAAAAATATGAAGGGCTGGAAGGCATCAAGTTCCTGCTGGTGCAGCCCCTCACCAAGCAGCAAGAGCCGGAAGGCAAGCCAGTGGTGGCTGCTGACGCCACCTTCCAGGCCGGCCCGGAAGAGCTGGTTTTCATCGTGGGCAGCCGCGAAGCCGCCCAGGCCATGCCCATCCCCTTTGTCCCCGTAGATCACGCCATCGTCGGCATTGTCGACGACGTCCAGCTTGCTTAACCTGGACAACCTAAACCCAAAGAGATTTTTATCAGCAGATTACACAGATTAAACAGATTTTTGGCCTTCATCACTTAGCAGGCTAAATGGCGTATGAAACGTTTCCTTGTCATTCCCGCGAAGGCGGGAATCCATTAGATTTTTAGCTCATTGCTTTACAAGGCACACGCTAGGTGTACAATGCTTCTATGGTTCCTGAAAAAGTTGGCCGGTACGAAATAATAGAGCAGTTGGGGCGTGGCGGGATGTCTACCATTTACCGCGCTCGCGATCCCCGCTTTAACCGGGATGTGGCCGTTAAAATCTTGCCACGTGAGCTGACGCTGGATCCCCAGTTCCGCACCCGATTTGACCGCGAAGCGCAAACCATTGCCGCCCTGGAACATCCGGCCATTGTGCCGGTGCATGATTACGGCGAAGAAGAGGGCCAGCCGTACCTGGTCATGCGCCTGATGCAGGGTGGCTCCCTGGCCGACCGGCTAAAAGATGGCCCCCTCCCCATTCACGAAGTCAGTAAAATTTTGGACCGGATTGGCTCAGCCCTGGATCGTGCTCATGAGGCAGGCATCATCCACCGCGATTTGAAGCCGGGCAACATTTTGTTCGACCAGTACGGCGACGCCTACCTGGCCGACTTCGGCATTGCCCGCATGGCCAATTCCAGCGCCACGCTCACCGGCAGCGGGTTAATCGGCACGCCGGCCTACATGAGCCCGGAGCAAATTGAGGGCAAGGTAGTGGACGGCCGTACCGACATCTACGCCCTGGGGATCATTGTCTTTGAAATGTTGACGGGGGAACGGCCGTACCAGGCCGACACGCCCGCCATGCTGCTGGTGAAGCAAATGACCGAGCCAATGCCCCGCGTCCTGGACATCAAGCCGGATTTGCCACCCGGCTGCGAAGACGTCATTACCCGGGCCACGGCCAAGCAAATCACCGCTCGCTATGAAAAGGCCAGCCAGCTGGCCGAAACGCTTTCTTCCGCCCTGCGGTATCAAGCACAGCCGCCGGCAGACGTGGCGCCAACGCCACCGGCCCAACCCGCCCCACCGCCAACGGCCGTTCCCCCCGCACAAGAGCCGGCCCCCACAAAACCGGCTGAACCGGAAACCGTGGCTGCCAGACGCCCGTTGCCCCGCTGGCTGTGGGGGATTGTGGGGTTGATTGTTTTGGCGCTGTTGGCGGTCGCTATCGTGCCTCGAATTTTGGATGCGCTTAGAAATAACGGGGAGGAACCTGCAGAAACGGCCGTTCCCGGCGCAATCACCCCGGAAAATGTGCAGCAGTTGCTGCCGCAAAATCAGTTTGGACGAGGGTCGATTGAAACGGCCGTGCTCAGCCCCGATTCCCGGCTGCTGGCCGTGGGCGGCAGCGCCGGCATCTGGATTTATGATGCACACACGCTGGCGCTGCGACAGCAGCTGCCAGGCCACGCCGGGTTGGTGAGCAGTGTCGCCTGGTCGCCGGACAGCCGGCAGCTGGCCTCCGGCAGTTGGGATCAAACGGTGCGCATCTGGCAGGTGGAAAGCGGTGAGCAGCTCGGCGAAATTCCCCACCCGGACCAGGTGATCGCCCTGGCTTGGTCACCAAACGGCAACATGCTAGCCTCGACCACCTGGGGCAGCCAGATTTTGCTGTGGGAGCCAGGCTCCAGCAACAGCCTGGGCGAACTGGCTGGGCATGGCGACAGCATCACACATCTTGCCTTTTCGCCCGACGGCATACTGCTGGCCTCAGCCAGCACAGACAGCGCCCGCCTGTGGCACGCCGAACGCCGGCAGGAAATCGCCTTGCTTACAGACGTTCCCAGCGAACGGGGCAATTTGCGCTGGTCGGCCAATGGCGAGCAGCTGTTACTGACCAACTTACAGGAATCAACGGTACAGGTGTGGAATGCCGACGGCCGTGAGCGGTTTGTGCTCGATGGAATGGAGTACGGTGTTTATGACGCCGTCTGGTCGCCGGACAATGCGCTGCTCATCACGACCAGCGGCGACGGGGCAGTCCAGGTGTGGGGCGGCCTGGTAGGCCGCCGGCTGCGGCTGCTGCCCACGTTTAACTTTAACAGCGTGCCGGTACGCCTCAATTGGCTGGCCGAAGGCAACCAGCTGCTGATGGTTTTGGACAACGGCGTTTTGGCCGTGGTGGACGCCGAAGGACGGCAGGTATCGGCCCGATCGATGGAGCACACGGCCGTTTCCGGCGCGGTTGCCTTTTCACCCGACGGTACGCGCCTGGCGATGGGTCACAGCGACGGCTCGGTGCGCATCCACCAGGCCGGGCGTGAAGTCCCGCTGATGCTGCCGGGACATGCGTATGGGGTAACGGCCGTTGCCTGGTCACCCGATGGATCTGCTTTGGTGTCCACCGGTGGGGATGGCGTGGTGCGGCTGTGGGATGTGGCGCAGCAGGCTGAGCGGCTGCAATGGCCCCACCCCGATGGCGAGGTAAGCGCCCTCGCCTGGTCACCTACAGAACCGATCGTGGCGATTGCCGATTTTGGCGGCCACCTCTGGCTGTGGGATGTGGAAGCAGACGAAATCTGGTCAGATAAACAAATCCATGATGGCACCGTCTCGCAGTTGGCCTGGTCACCGGACGGGTTCGAATTGGCCAGCAGCGGCTGGGATGGTGTGGCCCGTATCTGGCAGCGGCAATCAGGCGAAGAACTGCTAACGCTGGCCGGACACACAGACGCAGTGCGCGGTGTGGCCTGGTCACCCGATGGCCGCCGGTTGGCCACTGTTTCTCACGACTTTACGGTGCGGGTTTGGGATCGCAGCTCAGGTGAGTTGGTTTGGCAAGAAGCGCATCAGGAGTTGGCGACGGGTGTGGCCTGGGTGGGAGACGGCCGTTTACTGGCAACCGGCGGCTGGGACGTTACCCTCAGAATCTGGAACGCGGAGACGGGCGAGCCGCTGGCCCAGCTTCACGAGCACGTTGGCCCCATTATCGCCCTGGACTGGGCGCCGGACGGCACGGCCCTGGTTTCCGGCAGCGAAGACGGCACCGCGATCATATGGCGGCTCCCCTAAAAGAATAGAACGCAGATGAACGCTGATTTTCTCTTATCCATCTGTGTAAATCCGCGTAAATCTGTGTCCAAAAATCTTGGTGAACGGTTCAAAAACAACTTCGCTCTCAGCCAAAATATTGAATTTCTGGCCACACTTCTTGCCACGGCCGCAGGGGCTACTCGCAGAGGAAAATATCGGGGTGAAACAACATGCTTTCCGGCTGATTCTCGGCCAGGGAGATCATTTTCTGAAAGCGCAGCCCCAGCTTTTCAAGTAATTTGATCGAACGGTGGTTGCCTGGGGACACGATGGCGACAATGGGCGAAAGGTTGAGATCGTACCGGGCATGGTGCAGAACGGCCGTTGCCGCCTCAAGCGCATATCCCTGGCCGGTGAACTGGGGCAAAAAAGCAAAGCCGATATCGACGTAGGGTAGAGACGGCCGTTTCACCAATCCACACATTCCCAACCGTGCGCCATCCGCCTGGCGCTGCACCAGGTATAGGCCAAAGCCATTTTCAGCGTAGCTGGCCATCGGCCCGGTTTGCAGGTAATCCTCCGCCTGCGCCAGCGTGCGGATGCCCCGGTCACCAATAAACTGAATCCAGGATGGATCGTTGACCAGCTCCAAAATAAATGGGGCATCGTCGAGGGTGAAGTGGCACAGTTGCAAACGAGCGGTTTCGGCAATTTTCATTAGCGTTGCCGGGGCCACGGGTTGGCGCGAATGTTGTCTTGGGCCAGCCGAACCATCGCGCTACAAATTCCCATTCATGGTGGCGAGCCCTTCAAAACAGAATGTTTCAGGAATGTTTAGGCCAGCTTGAGGGCGGGTAAGGCGTAGGGGATGTAGACAAGGCCGAGGGGATTGCCGTTTTTGAGCATGTGCAGGCGGGCACCGCGCACGGCTTCGCCCAGCGTTTGCCCGTCAAACAGGAAGCGGCGCAGGCATTCTTCAGCAAACTGGGTGGCGATGGGTTCAAAAATGGTAATTTCTGTGCCGATGACGCCGGCCGCACCGCTGGTTTGCACAAAGCCGCTGACAAAGTCAAGGGCCCGTTCCGGGGTGAGCTGGGTGGTGTGGCAGCCGTTGATGAAAACCAGCGGCCGTATCTTTTCCCACCTGACGCGACGGCGTAGATTACTTCTAACAAACCAGTCGTCGGCTTTATCGCCCAGCAGCAGGTAGGGCACGCCTTTGTCCGTGAGGCCGCCGTGGCAGTAGAAGTAGACCACCTGGGATTCGGTAGCTTTGAGCATGTTCAGGGATTCGTCTCGACTGTCGGCATACTCCCAGCCGACGCCCATTTGTTGCAAACGCTGTTCGTGAGACGGCCGTTCCTTAAAATCACTCCCCGTCCACACACTCACGGCCATCTTGGGTGGGCCGCCACCAATGCGCAGCGGGGCATCGGCCGAATCCTTCACCGACATCGGTAAGCCAAGATAATGGCGAAATCCCCAAAATCCGCTGGGGCAAATCACCAGCTCATCGTCGTAGCTGGGGCAATCCCCCTGGAAGCAGGCGCCTTCCTCCAGCGGCTTGTCGCCCGCCAGCCCCTTTAAAAATTCGGGGCAAAGCGAATAATCGCCGGGCGCATTGCCGTCGAGAAAAGGGTAATCGTAAAACATGGCGGCGGGGATGACGAGCTGGGCGGCTTCTTTGGTGGCGATTTGCACCTGCCCTGGCCGGCGCATCATTTCCATGAGCGCCGTGGCTTGATCATAGTCGCCCGCCAGGGCGTCAATTAAAGAGTCGTAGGCGCGGAAGCCGTTGATGGTCATGGAGAGCAAATCAGCCTGGAGCTTTTTCATATCTAGCTGGCTGCCATACTGGTATTTTTTGCCCGGCGTGTATTCTTCATCGTCGCCCCAGGCAGCTTTGCGCAGCGCGCCGCGCGTCCAATCCTGCAGCTGGCCGATAGCCCCGGCGGTGAGGGTAGCGTCATTTTTAAACTCATTTTTGCCCAAAAAACGAAAGCCGTGGCTGCCGTTGCCGTTGTCATTCACCATGAGGCTGAGCACATTTTCGCCCATCGCCACCAACTGTTCGCTATCCAGGCTTTTGGAGAGCGTGTAGTCTGACGTGTGCCACAACATGCGGTACGCCTGCTGCGCCGGGGCGGCGGCCGCGCGGGCCACAATGAGGTGGGATTGGACAAGGTTGTTTTGGTAGTAGATGTTGCAGCGGAGACGGCCGTACACCTCCCCATTCATCGTGCGCACGGCAAAATAAAGCCGCTGATTCAAAATGTTCTCGGGCACGCCGGCCGGCTCATCGGCCCGGCGCGTCACCAAAATGTCGCCTCTGGGGGCAAGCTGAATTTCTCCCGTCTCGGCGCCTATGAGCTCGATTTCTCCTTCATAGGAAAAGAGAGCAATCGTCAACCGAGCCTCAGGCGGCAGCTTGTCGGTAGGCAAAGCGATTCCCTCCTGGGCCAACCCTTCAGCCATCAGATCGCCAATCTGCAGCCAAAAGTAGTGGGGCTGGGCCGCAGGCAGCGGCGTATTGAAGCTTTCAATGAGCTCGGTGGGGGTGTTTTGGCCGGCAAAGCCGGTGTTGACGTAGCGTGGGGGTGGGACATCGACACTTTTGTCTCCCGGCGTGAAGGGGGTAGCCGATCGTACCACGTCCTCGTAGCGGTCGATGAGTTGTTGCAGGCGGGCGGCATCGGTGACGTACTCCTGAATGTATTCGGCATCATCGTCATCCAGGGCGGGGTATGCGGCCAGCGCAGCCGCCGGGTCTTTGTGGAAGAGGGCAAAAAAGGCCGGATCATCCCGCAGATGGAGCACCATTTGCAAGCGGGGTGGATTATCAAATTGGGCGATCATTGGCGCAGACGGCCGTTCCGGCACCGCGACGCCAAACCGGTTGGCGACCTTTGCCAGGCTGTCCCAATCTTCAATTTTATCTTTCAGGTAACGGCCGTCGAACCGGTCCAGGTCAGGGTATTCGGCCAGAACGGCGTCCGGGTCCTGCGAAAAACGATCAAAAAATGCGGCATCGTTTAGCAGCCGCGTCACAATCTCTGCGCGAATCTGTTGGGAATCAGCCATTTTGCACCTGTCCTAAATATTTATTGGCACTGTTAGAAGAAGCAGCAAGTGGCAGGTAGCAAGTGGCAACGCTCCTAAGCCAACATTACTTGCCACTTGCAACGTGTAACCTGTCACCCGGTTTATTCACGTCCGCCGGTGTCGCCCCTGTCGGACATGGCAGTCTGTTCACGACCAGAAACTTCGGCGGCTTCTTTGCGCCCCATTTCGTCATCGGCCAGCTTTTTGGAACGGCCGTCCAGGAACCATTCCACACCAAATTTCTTAGAAATAGCCACCCAAATCATGAGAAAAATAAAGTAGCTGAAGAAGCCAATGAACAGGCCAATGCCATAACCGCCAAAAAGATCGGTTGAGGCCGGGAAGAGGGCCAGGATGGCCCCGCCACCCAGAATACCAATCACAGTTGCCAGATCGCTAAACTGGACATCGCCGGTGCGATACCGGTTGATGTAATAGACCAGCCAACCAATGATGGCACCAAAGCCAACAGCTCCTAAAATTTGAATCCGGGTTGCTTCTACTACCTCTGCGGCTTCCTGAAAATACATGGGTCGTTCCTCCTGTTGAACGGTCGGTAAAGTTTTATGAACTATTTTGCGCCCGGCGCAGCTGCTGCCGCCAGGCAAAATGAATTAAAAAGGTGAGGACAAGGGCAATAAAGAAGTGAATGAGCAGTGTGGCGTTGGTGAGCGTGTAGATGAGCCAGGCAAACCCGGCGGTGAAGATGGCCACGGCAAGAAGGTTGAGATACGGCCGTCTTTCCATTTGCCATTTTTCAACAAAAGCTGTCAGGAAACGAACAAATTTTGAGGGGATGGCTTCGGCGCCGGCATCTTTTTGAGGGGAGCGCAGGCGAACCGGGCGCTGATCAACAAACAGCACAAGCAGCCAGCCCCACACCAGCCCAGCGCCAATTACACCTACAACTACCATTTTTCTCCAAGAGTAAAGGGGCATTCGGATTTCATGGGAATTTGCGTGATGCGTGAAACGTGAAGCGTGACCAGACGTAAATCACTTTTCACGTCTTACGGGTCTATTCATCCCTTGAATTTCCAAAGAGCCAAAAAAAGTTGCGCACATAAATAACGCAGACAGGATAACATAGGCCAGGGAGGGTGACAAGCAAATTGAGATTGTCGATTTGGCGGTTTCGCTTTACGATTAGGGCATGTATATAGGACGGGTTAGCGGCACGGTGGTGGCAACGATTAAACATGCGGCGTTTAACGGCCGTAAACTACTCATCGTTGACCGGCTGGGGGAAGATGGCGAACCCACCGACGAGTATGACATTTGCGTCGATGTGGCGCAGGCAGGCGTGGGGGATAAGGTGCTGGTGATCGATGAAGGCAACGGCGCCCGCCAGGTGCTCAACATGAAAATCGCCCCCGTCCGCGCCGTCATCGTCGGCATTGTCGACGACGTGCAGATTCCCTGACCTCTGGCAACCCAATTGTCATTCTGAGCACAGCGAAGCATCCCTACAGCATAACAAAAAAGCATACTTTGGCCGCGAGCAAAGGCTCCGGCTGGCAAAGTTTAGAGGGATTCTTCATTTCGCTGCGCTCCATTCAGAATGGCAATTTGGGTTAGAGCTGGATTCCCGCCTTCGCGGAAATGACAAGCGAGGATAGTAAGTTTTCTCTGGGGCTCTAGAGCTTTGCGCCTTTGCGTGAAATCACTCAGCGGGGAAAATGGCGTTGACGACTTCCAGAACCAGGGCCATATCCGGGCCGCGCACGACGAGGGTTTCTTGCTCAGACTGGTACAGGCAGATAAGTTCGCCTTCGCCCGGCCAGCACTCGCCGCCGTTGGCTTGCAGCTCGCCGCTGCTGCCGAACAGGCGGGTGGGATAGTTGGGGTAGAGCGCAGCAAACTCGGTGCTGTCCGTGACGGTGTCCCAAACGGTGTGTAAGACCATGACAAAGCTGCCGTCTGCCTCATTGGTGTAAATGGCAAAGCGATCACCGCCCCAGCCGGAAGCGGCCGTTTCCACCTGAGAGTCGTTCAACTGCTGCGCCAGGTATTGCCGCAGCATAAATTCGCCCAGCACCGATTCGGCCGCCAATGTCCACTCATCCCCCAGCAGCGTTTGCAAATCCGGCAGCGTCACCAGGGCAGGGCCTTCATCGGCGACGTATGCTTCCGGGTGCAGAATTTGCTCGGTCGATTGTGGTGGATTGCCCCATGCGCCATTCAAGGCCGGGTAACCACCCGTTTCATAAAGAAAACGGGCAAAGTCGTCGCCAAATTCGTAAGGAAACAGCAGCCGGTTGGCGAGGGCGGTGGGGGCGTCGGCCAATACGGCCATATCAATCACCCACGTTTCGCGGATGACGGCCGTTTCCAACGGCAAGTAACGAGCAGCAAGAAAGTTCTCCTGCACCACCGTCGCCTCCCCTTCGCTCAGCGCCGCCAGCGCCAGCGCACCATCCAGCGTTAGCTCCCCCGTGATGAGCCCATCCAGGCCAAAGTTTTGGTCCTGAATCTGATACAGCAACTGCCGTACGTAGCCTAGTTGGGCAACGGCCGTAAATTCCTCCACCTCATCCAGCAGCAGCATCTCATCAGCCAGTGTTCGGTACAGGGCAGGCGTGGCCGCATTGTGCGCCGCCAGGAGCAATGCCTCGTAGTCAAAATCCGCCGGGGCAAAATCGAAAGCCGCGCCCAGCGCGCCGGCCATTAGCCAGCGGTCGCTCGCAGCCAGGAGGGCGGCGTCTTCTCGCTGCGCCTCACGCAGCAGCACGCCTGGCACCAGCTGCTCATCCACGGCACTGCCGGCGGTGGGGAGCTGACGCAGGCCGCTCACCAGCTCGCTGATGTCCTGGCGCAGAGCGGCGTTGTTGTCACTGGCCGGCCGGCTGGCCGCGTCGGCCAGGGCAACGGTGACGGTGACGGTGGCGTTGCGGCTGCTGATGCCTTCGCTGTTGACGGCTGTCAGGGCGATGACGTATTCATTGGCTTGCGTGGGCTCCCAGGGGGAAACGGCCGTAAATAACGTCTCGTTCCCCGGCATGTATGTTTCCACCGGTTCGTCATTAATCGCCAGATTCACCGAGGTAACCCCTTTGGGATCGGTGGCGACGAGGACAATGTTTACCGGTTCGCCCTGGGGCAGGATACGGCCGCTGGTCGGCGACAAAATAGCCACTTCCGGCGGCTGGGCCAATACTTCTTCCTGCTGACTTTGCAGCGTGGTGATCGTCTGGCTGGCGGCGTCCAACTGCTCGGTAAGGGCATCAACTTCTTGCTGGCTGCGCACCAGTTCGCCATCCAGCAGCACGGCATTGGATTCGGCCGTGGCCAGGGCATCGGCCGTAGCCGCCCGCGTTGATTCGGCAGCGGCCCGGTCCAGTTCAGTTTGGGCTAACTCTTGTTGTAGATCGGCCGTTTGCGTTTCCAGCCCGTCACGCTGCTCCACCACCTGCTGCCGTCCCTGGAACAAAAAAACAAAGGCAGCCAGCAAAACGAGCAGGAGCATCACTAACGTTAAGGCTATGCCGGTTAGAGAAGTTGGTTTCATGCAAAAAGTCCGGAGTAGAGAGATTCCCTGTTACAACAAATGTCCCTGGTGAGGAACTGCGGGTACGTCATCGTCATCATGTGTGCAGAATCCTACACGAGGATAGATCGCGGGTCAAGCATATTTTTTGTGAATACCCCGGAGTCAATCTGGTGCGATGGGGATTGTCTGGCCAAATTGGTAAAGCTCATTTCGCTCTTAGGAAAGACCTTTATCGTCTTAAAATTTGTCTCATTTTGTCTCCCAATCCCTCTCATGACAGCTTTTGACAGTTTTTCCCCGCTATATTCGGAAATGGTGCGGCCCAACGCTGCTCGCTGGCAAACGGCCGTACATTTCATAACCTTTTTATAAGAAAGGCAAAGCGGAAAACCTAGTCATGAAAACAACTTTCTCAGCGCCTCCGCGCCTTTGCGTTAATTTTTTTAGAATGAGGAGACACAAGTGGGCGACAAATCATCAAGATTACCAGGATTTTACAAACGGCCGCTCGACGAACGGGTAAACATCGTGGCCGACTGGGCCGGATTGGACGATGCCGATGTAGAAGTGTTGAAAGGCCAGGGGCTGGCCAACGAGCAGGCCGATAAAATGATCGAAAACACGCTGGGCACCTTTGCCCTGCCGCTGGGAATCGCCGCCAACTTTTTGATCAACGGCCGTGATTACCTCATTCCCATGGCTGTCGAAGAACCCAGCGTCGTCGCCGCCGTCAGCAACGCCGCCAAGAAAATTCGCGCCGGCGGCGGTTTCCACACCGAAGCGACCGATCCGGTCATGATTGGCCAGATTCAGGTGCTGGATATTCCCGACATGGACGCAGCCATCGCCGCCATAGAGGCAAACAAGGCAGAACTGCTGGAAATCGCCAACTGCTGTGACCGGGTGATCGTCAGCCTGGGCGGCGGCGCATTAGACATCGTAGCCCGACCTTTCCCCGACACGCTCGTTGGCCCCATGCTCGTGGTTCACCTGCATTTTGACACGCGCGACGCCATGGGGGCCAATGCCATTAATACCTCGCTGGAATCATTGGCGCCCAAAATTGCCGAATTGACAAACGGCCGTACCAACCTGCGCATCCTCTCTAACCTGGCCGACCAGCGCACCGCCACCGCCCGCTGCACCATTCCCGCCGGCCAGTTGGCCACCGCCGAGATCCCCGGCAGCGATGTGGCTAAATTAATCGAAGAAGCCAACGCCTTTGCCGTGGTGGACCCGTACCGGGCAGCCACGCACAACAAAGGCATCATGAACGGCATCGACGCCGTCTGCATCGCTACCGGCAACGACTGGCGCGCCGTCGAGGCCGGCGCCCACGCCTACGCCGCCAAAGACGGCCAATACCGCGCCCTGACCGATTGGCACGTGGATGAAAACGGCGATCTGTACGGCGAAATCACGCTGCCGCTGGCCGTCGGCATGGTGGGCGGCGCCACCAAAGTGCATCCTACCGCCCGTGCGGCCATGAAAATTTTGAATGTGGCCTCTGCCCCCGAGCTGGCCCAGGTGATGGCCGCCGTGGGGCTGGCGCAAAACCTGGCAGCTATCAATGCCCTGGCCACCGTCGGCATCCAAAAAGGACACATGCGCCTGCACGCTCGCCAGGTAGCCCTGGCCGCCGGCGCCCAGGATGGCATGGTGCAAAAAATCGCCGACACGCTTGTCGCCGAACAAAACATCCGCGTCGAACGCGCGGCAGAATTATTGCGGTTATCGGTAACCGGTGAACGGTCATCGGTAAACTCTTACTAAATACCGATTACAGATTACGGAATACCGAATAGAGGACAAAATGAGTGAATTTAAACCCGAAACTGGACTGATGAAACCGGACCGCCCGGTGGGTATTGTGGGCTACGGTGCCTACGTACCCCGCTACCGCCTGCCCGCCAGCGAGGTTTCTAAAATGTGGACCAACGGCACGGGCGGTACGCCCATCGTGGAAAAAGCGGTTAACGGGCTGGACGAAGACGTCATCACCATGTCGATTGAAGCCGCTCGCAATGCGCTCATGCGCGGCCGTATCAACCCGCAGGAGATTCGCGCCGTCTGGGTGGGCAGCGAAAGCCACCCGTACGCCGTCAAGCCCAGCAGCACCATCGTCGCCGAAGC
>CALBTC010000392.1 GCA_937967805.1 uncultured Anaerolineaceae bacterium | reverse complement strand
TCTGGTTGGTGGCCGGTGCCTGGCCCATGCCGATGCAGCCGTTGCAGCCCGCCTGGTGAATACGTGCCCCGGCGTGTACCAGCTTGGCCAACAGCCCCATCTCCATAAGGTTTTCCAAAATTTGGCGCGAGGTGGGATTTACGTCAAACGAGACGCGATCATGAATCTGACGGCCGTCTGCCACCAGCGCCGGTATAGCAAAATCACGTAATCCCGGATTGGCCGACGAGCCAATGTATGCCTGGTAAATATCGTTCCCGGCAACTTCGCGCACCGGCTTCACGTTACCGGGACTGCTGGGCAAGGCAATGAGCGGTTCCAGTTCAGATAGGTCGATTTCATCTTCCAGATCGTAGCCGGCACCCTCGTCGGCTTTTAGTTCCACCCATTCATCTTCCCGGCCCTGCTGCCGCATGAAGCGGCGCACGGCATCATCAGCGGGAAAAACGGTGGAAGTGGCCCCCAGTTCGGTACCCATGTTGGCAATGACGTGCCGATCCATCGCCGTCAGGTTTTCCAGGCCAGGACCATAATATTCGATGATTTTGTTGACCCCGCCATCGACATCATAACGGCGCAGCATCTCTAAAATAACGTCCTTGGCGCTGACCCAGTCGGGCAGCTTGCCGGTGAGCCGCACGCCCATCACCTGCGGCATGGTAAAATAAAGCGGTTCGCCGGCCATGGCCATGGCCACTTCCAGCCCGCCGGCACCCAGGGCCAACATGCCCAGCGAGCCGGCCGCCGGCGTGTGGCTGTCTGAGCCAACCAGCGTTTTGCCGGGGATGCCAAAGCGTTCCATATGAACAGGGTGGCTGACGCCGTTGCCGGGGCGACTGTACCAGACGCCAAACTTCTGGCAGGCAGAGCGCAAAAAGAGATGGTCATCGGGATTACGAAAATCTGCCTGGATCAGGTTATGGTCGATGTATTGGGCGGAGAGTTCAGTTTTGACGCGAGGCAGGTTCATCGCTTCCAGTTCCAGCATCACCAGCGTGCCGGTGGCGTCTTGGGTAAGCGTCTGGTCAATTTTGAGGCCGATTTCGCTGCCTGGTTCCATTTGGCCTTCAACTAAATGGCCGGCGATCAATTTTTGGGTAACGTTTTGTTTCATAATTTTTTGTGAATCGTATGGTTGCGGAACGGCCGTTGCCGCGCCAAAGTTTTCTCGTTTTCAGTTTGATTTAATTTTGGTCCGTAATGTGGGGAACAATTTCGGCTTCAATTTGCCTGTAGAATTCGTCTAATGACCCGCTGTTCCATAGAACAACATCTGCCAGTTCAACCGTGTTTTCCAGGGCAAAATCTGTCTTCAAAGATTCATCCTGCTGCACAAATTCCTCAAAATCATCCGGATCGGTGGTGAGGTCACGCTGCTGCACCCGATCATATCGGGCGGTCTGATCGCCTACTTTAATGTAGGATAAGAGCAAATTTGAACCGAACTGTTCTTTTAGGGCTTGTGCCTCAGCAGGTGTACGCACACCCGTAATGATAATTGGCCTTGACCGCCATTCTTCATTTTGGCTTATCTCTTCCACCAGGCGCGTGATGACATATTCAGGCCCATGTTCGGCTATCTTTTGGGCTGTGGCATCATATGGTTTGGCATCTTCTTTGTCGGCTTCCTCGGCCAACTGGCGGGCGAATTGACCCACCTCAACGGCAACGACCGCATATTGTCGCCGGAGGTAGTCGGCTAAAGCATCTTTACCTGCCGCCAGCGCGCCGACCACGGCCACAATTTTAGAAGGGGGTTGGACTGCTTGTCTTTGCATATCGTACTCGACGATACCAAAGGGCAGTAGTTGGTTCAATGTATCCCGATAGAGGGGAAAGGTATAAAAAGGGCAGGAAACGGCCGTCAGCAGCCAGTTTTGATGTGACTTTCACGCCAAAACAGCGTCTAACTGGCTACAATGTCTGACCATGACAGTCAACGTTTAAAACAAGGTAGCGTTATGAATTCATCGCTGGACACATTGCATTCACAGGTTACGGCCGTTCTCTTCGATTGGGACTTCACCTTAGCTTACTCATTGGGTTCAGACATTTCACATATTGCCCGCACTGCCATGCTGTTTCAGAAGTATGGTGTTGCTTGCACCGAAGCAGAGGTTATTGCCGCTCAGTCAGCATTGGAGGCAGATATTGCCCACGGTGCCGTTTCCGGCTCTTTACGGCCGCAAAAAAAGCGGGAGATTATCTGGCTGTATCGTGAGCTGCTGCGCCGCCTGGGGCATCCCGACACCAGTTACCAATTTGCTTATGAGATTTATGCGGGATACGGCCGTTTACCTCACTATCTTTATGGCGATGTACTCCCCACTTTGCGTCAACTACAAGACCACAATCTGCAATTGGGCATTCTCTCTAACCACTCCACCTCTGTACGCCGCACCATCGAACAGCTTTTGGGCGGCATCATCCCTCAGGAACACATTACCATCAGCGAAGAAGTTGGGGTACACAAACCAGGCAAAACCATCTTTCGCCGGGCCGTAGCTAAGCTGGGGCAAAAGCCGGCCAACTGTGCCTATGTGGGTGATAATCTAGAAGTGGATGCAATTGCGGCCGTACAGCAGGGGGGCTTTGCTGCCGGCATCTGGATTGATCGCTCTGGTGGAGAGCCACCAACAGCCCTCCCCAACAATATTTACCGTATCACCAGCCTGACCCAGCTAATTTCGCTTCTGTGAAAATAATATATTCTGTGGAATGAGGAGAAGGCATCCTTAAATGCGCTCTGGCTTATCCCGTTTGCATACTTCGGCAGCGCTCAGCACAAGCCGGCGAATCCTCACTCCAAACATTTTTTTGTTTGTGCCTAGGGAGCAGGTGCGATGCCCACGAGCAGGGTCAAACGCGCTTGCCCGTCGTTTTGCACCCCATGCACCACGCCGGCCGGGGCCCAAACGACCTGGCCGGATACGGCCGTTACCCGCTCCTCACCCAGCCAAAAGTTCCCTTCACCGGTTACGACGTAATAAAATTTGTCCTGATCGGCATGGTCGTGTGGCTTTTGCACCTGGCCCGGCTCCAGGCAGTTCACGCCCAACAGCAGCGCCTCACTGTGAAACAGGGTATCTTTAAAAAACTTCTCCGGCTTTGACCCAACATGATCCTGCAATGTTTTTACAAATTTCATAAGCGCTTCCTTTCGCAAAAAATGTCTTTTATTCTGGCTTGTCAACCGAAGCCCTGTTCAATTGTATGCTGAAACCAGGTTAATTTCATGCCCTTTCACTGCTGTTATGGTAGAACTCTCCAATTCACAGAGGCAAAATCAAAAGGAACGATTCGTTGAAAACACATTTCTTGTTAGAACCAGATGTCATCTTTCTTAATCATGGTTCTTTTGGGGCCACGCCGCGGCCGGTTTTTGCTGAATACCAAGCCTGGCAGATGCGCCTGGAGCGGCAGCCGGTGCAGTTTATCTTGAACGGATTATGGGATGAGTTGGCAGAAGCCCGCCGGCAGTTAGGCAATTACGTTGGTGCAAATGAAAGCGATCTAGTATTTATCCCCAATGCAACTTTTGGTCTGAACGTAGTAGCCCGGTCGCTCCAGCTGGGACCAGATGATGAGATATTGACAACTGATCATGAGTACGGTGCCTGTAATAATGTGTGGCGTTTCTTGAGCCAAAAGCAAGGCTTCCGCTACGTGCAGAAGCCCATTTCTCTACCGCTCGTTTCTAACGAAACCATTGTGGAACAGCTATGGCAAGGCGTGACGTCCCGCACCAAGATCATTTTTATCAGCCACATTGCATCTTCAACGGCCGTTTGCTTTCCCATCGCAGAAATTTGCCGCCGGGCCCGGGAAGCAGGCATTTTAACTATCATTGACGGAGCCCATGCCCCAGGGCAGGTCGCGCTCGATTTGCAGGCAATCGATCCTGATTTTTACTTTGGCAATACGCACAAATGGTTGTGCAGCCCAAAGGGCTCGGCTTTTCTTTATGCGCGGCCGGACAAGCAGTCGTTGGTCGAGCCACTGGTCATAGGCTGGGGCTGGGGTGAAAACCGGACGCTGTCGTTTGGCTCAGACTTTTTGGATTATACGCAGTGGTTGGGCACCAATGATTTGTCAGCCTACCTTTCCGTCCCGGCAGCCATTCAGTTTCAAGAAGAACATAACTGGACGGCCGTTCGCCAGCAATGCCACCGTCTATTAACTCAGGCCATGCAGCGCATCTGTGAACTGACCGGTTTGCCACCTCTTTACCCGGAGGATGCCGGCTTTTATCACCAGATGGCTACCGTTCCCTTGCCGCAGTTGGCAGACATTGCCGCATTCAAAGAGAAGCTGTACAGCGCGTATAAAATTGAAGTGCCAATTCTTGAGTGGAACGGCCGTCACTTCATTCGCGTCTCTGTACAAGGCTACAACACACAAAGTGATATTGATGCTCTGATTGAAGCATTGACCAATCTTTTACCCAAATTCACCAAAAAGCAAATTGCTGTCAGAGAGCAGTTCATCGACTAATATCTACTATCAGAAATTAATACTGGCTGCGGATTGTTGCAAGTGGCGCGGTTTCCTTTTTCTCCGCGCCTCTGCGTTAAATTTTCTTTTTAAGGAGCGAGCATGTCTACAACACGACTGGATGATTTTCGAGCTTATCGGGAGAAGATGAATGAGCGGGTGATGGCCCTGGATCATTTGGGCATCAAGCGGTTTTTTAACCTGGATACGGCCGCTTACCGCGACGGTCCCCTACCAGGTAACACCAAAGAACTGTTGGGGCTGGTGGCTTCGGCCGTGCTGCGCTGCAACGATTGCATCGACTACCACCTGATTCAATGCGTAGAAGCCGGCTGGTCTGACGAGGAAATTGTCGATGCCCTCAACGTCGCCCTGGTGGTAGGCGGCAGCATCGTCATTCCCCATCTTCGCCACGCCGTTGAGACAATTGATTTGCTACGAGCGGAACAGTGATCGGTAAACAGTAGGTCAGTAATCAGTAAACGGTTATCTTCACCGTTTACCGATAACCGTTTACCGATTACCGATTACCCTTCTCAATGATGATGTCTGCGATAAATCCGGCGGCCTTCCCAGCCGCATTGGTTGCATTTGTAGCGCCGCACGGGTACGCCGAGCAAATCCAGCACATAATCTGAGGTTTCGCGGCTGATGCGCCGGAGATCGTGCGCTTCACAGTGGGGACAACCGGCACTGTACTGCCGTTCGGGCCGCAAAACAATACGCCTGTAGCCAACTTGAGCTGCCAGGACGAGAAAGCCTAAAATAGAAATCCCGGCAATGATTCGGGCTCCCCAGCCAAACCCGAGCCAGCTCAACCACCAGGGCATGCCAGACAAAACAGCGATGCGATCAGTCCCGGCATCATATTGAATCACCACCATCTCGGCCGGAAATCTGGTGGTGAACTCCAGCGGCACGGGTTCAATGGAACGGCCGCTGGCCCCAATGCCCTCGTCTCGTCCCTGAATAGCCACATAGGTTTCATAGGTGTTGGGCAGCGGGATGCGGTAGGCCAACTGGTACCTGTTATTGCCAACAGGCTCCATCGCTGTACGTGCATCCTCGGTGTCCCAACGACTGGCCTGAAATGAACCGACGGCCACCACGCGGGCCGGCAAGGTGTCGTTGGCGGTGAGCGCGTAGCTGCGCGGCCACAAGTTACTCGGCGGCATGGCGGGATTAAAGGTAAAGGTGATGGGTTGGTCAGGCATGGTCACAAATACCCAGGCGGATTTTTCGGGAACGGCCGTATCCCATTGACCACACGGCAGCACGCGCCACAGATAGCGATCCGGCTCGGCAAAAACCACGGTGCGTGAATAAATGCCATCACCGGCGGTGCGGTCCCCTTGCGTGCCGTCATCCACCAGCGGCGTACTGCGGCCGTCCCAACCCTGGAAATTGCCGACGATACAGTAGCCGCTTTCGGACTCGGCCGGCGGGGTTACCGCCAGCGGCTGCTGTGGACGGCTAACGGTGGCTCGCGCCTGGGCCAGGCGGGAAAAGGGATTGATGAGAAAGAGGACGGCCGTTAGCAAAAAAACAACCAGCAGCGCCTCACGCCACCAGCGCAGTTGGGGCAACTGCCGCCGCCTGTGGCCACCAAACCGGTAGCGACGCTCCCGCCGCCGTCGCCGACGTTTAGAAATGATATTCGGCGTTTGCTCAATGATTTCTTCTTCCGTCACCGTTTCTTGTTCATCCATAAATGACAGTGTAATGAGTTCTCACTTTTTGAACAAGACGATTCACCCATCTTTTACCCCCTCTAGCCAATGACCAGCCGAATGCCCAGCAAAATCAGCAGTAGCAGCACCCCAGTACGAAACTTAGCTGGAGGCAGACGGCCGTCTATCCAGCGTCCCAGCAGCAAGCCCAAACCAATCCCCGGCAGCGCCCAGAGATAGTTTTGCCAGACGACGGCCGTAAAATTGCCGCTGATCAGGTGCGCCGTGAACGTAAAAAAGCTGTTGAGCAAAAAATATGCCTGCAAATTGCCTTTGAATGTCGCTGGTTCCCAGCGGCGGCAGGTGCCAAAAATAATGACCGGCGGGCCGCTGGTGTTGTAGGCGCCGCTCAACACGCCGCCGACAAAGCCAAAGCCGTAGGCCCAGCCGGGCTGTTTCAATGCGGGCAAACGCGGGGCAAACAGGGCATACAGCGCATACCCGGTGACCACCAGACCCAAAATGAAGGTGATGATACGGCCGTCCACTGCCCCTAACACATACACGCCGAGAGGAATACCCGTAATGGAAGCCAGACAGAGCCGCTTAACGGCCGTAAAGTTCAAGGCATACCAGTAGCGGCGCAGCAAAAAGATTTCGGCCGTGATGCCGACCACCGCCACCAGCGGTGTCGCCGTGCCCACGCCAATCACCCCCACCAGCAGGGGCATCGAAACCAGCGCCAGCCCAAACCCGGAGGCCGCCTGCACAAAAATAGACAAGAAAACAATCAGCATCACCATCATAACGTAAGCGGGGGATTGTATCGCTTGCCAGGGGAGGCAGCCAGCGGCAAAATACGGCCGCAGCAATTCCAAACCGTCCGGTCCCTCCCGATTACCGATTACCGTCCACCGTTTACCGATCCACGCCAACGCGGTGCCATTGGCGTACGCCCAGAGGGGTGAGGACGTAACCGTCCAGGTCGGGGCTGACGAGGGCGGCTTGCAGGCCATGGCTGACAAAAATGACGGGCGCGTCGGCCACGATGCGCCGCTCGATTTCGGCATACTGCGCCAGGCGGGTGGCTACATCTGGCTCGGTGCGGGCCTGCGCCAGCAGGGCATCCACCTGCGGGTTAACATAACGGCCAATGTTTTGCGGCGAATCGCTGTGGTACAAAATATCGAGGAAGTTTTGCGGGTCAGGGTAGTCGGCGCACCAGCCGCTGCTGTAGAGGTTGCCGGTATTGCCGGCGTACAGCTCATCGTAATAAATGAACGGGTCGATCACAACGGGCTGGATGGTGACGCCTAACGTTTCTTGCCAGAGGGAAATGACGGCCGTTACATACCCCCCCACATCGCCATACCCCGACGTCGTGTAGGTCAGCAGCGGAAAGGTGCTGCGGTCGGCGTAACCCGCCTCGTCCAGAAGCTGGTTGGCTTTGTCAGGGTCAAACGGGTAGCCGCGATTGGGATCGGCCGTGTAGCCCGGCATCCCAGGCGGCAGGGAGCCGGTGGACACCAGCGCGTCGCCGCCGGAGAAGGTTTCAATCAGCAGCTCCTTGTCCAGCGCGTAGTTAAACGCCTGGCGCACCCGCACGTCGTCAAACGGGGCAACTTGCGTGTTCAGGCCAATCGTCGAGGTACACAGGCTGACGCCCAGTTGAAGCTGATCGTGCAGCCGGTTGTTGGGATCCTCCACCCGGTCCAGATTAGCCCCGCCCACGCCCACCAGGTCAATTTCGCCTTCTTCGTACAGCGCCAGCGGCAGCCCCGGCCCCAAATCGTAGACGATGTGGCGCACGCGCGCCGGTGCCAGGTAGTAGCTGTCGTTGCGCACCAGGATAATTTCTTCGTCGTCTTGCCAATTTTGCAGGCGGAAAGGGCCGGTGCCGTTGGGTGAATATTCCCAGTTACGGCCGTCCACATTCTCCCGATCCACCACAAAGGCCACCGGGTAAGCCAGCTTCTGCAAAAAGTACACGACTGGAGCAGTCAACTGAACTTCCAGCGTGTACTCATCAATCACCCGCAGTCCGCTGATTTGCTCGGCCTCACCATCGATCACCGCCTGGATACCGGCGATGTCGCCTAGATAGGTTTGCACCGTGTCGGAACCGGTGGCCGGATTGGCCGCCCGTTCCCAGCTAAAAATGACGTCCTGGGCGGTGAACGGCCGTCCATCATGAAACAGCACATTTTTGCGCAGGTAAAAGATGTAGGTCAGCCCATCCTCACTCACCTCCCAACCGGCGGCCAGCTCCGGCTGCACCTGCAAATCGGTGTCCAGCGTCACCAGCCCGGAGAAGATCAGCCCCAGCGGACCATCCGGGCCGCCAATCGTCTTGGCCGGGTCCAGCGTGCGCGGCTGCCCGCCCAGGAGAAAAATCGCATCGTCCCGATCAATATCTGCATTATCTTGCAGCAGTTGGGGCGCACGGGTCACAAGTTGGCAACTTAACAGAAAAAAAGAGAAGGTAATGAAAAGCAGAGCTTTTTTCTGGAACACAGAGTTACACAGAGAAACCACAGAGGTTCGCAGAGAATTCTCAGTGCAACTCTGTGTCTCCTCTGTGGCCCTCTGTGTTCCGCTTTTTTCCTCAATCATTTACGCCTCCGCAGCACAAGCCCGAAGCCGATGAGCAGCAGCAGGGGGAAAGCGGTGAGATTGCAGATGCCATTGCCGGAGTCGGTGGTAGTGGGCGGAACGGCCGTTGCCGCCGCCGCCGGTTCGGTGGGTACAGATTCAGGCAGGCCAAATGGTTCGATGGTGGGGATGGCATTGGCCGAGACGGCCGTTGGCGTTGGTGGAATCTCGCGCGGCGGCAGGCCTAGACTTTGCCGCCATGCCTGCTCCAGACCATCGACGTTGAAGCCATAAACCGCCTCCAGCGCCTCATCGTAGCCGGAGCCCTGTGCCAGAGTAAGCAGCAGTTCCTGCATCGGTTCCTGGCCGTAGCTGTCTAGCAGAAATTTGACCACGCTGTAGCTCTGGCTATAGGCAATGCCCGCCTCCGGCCCGTGCGCCGAGAAAGCCCCGTTCAGGCTGCGAACCGGCTCAAAGCTGTTGGTTGCGCTGGCGTTGGCCAAATCTTCTTGAATTGTTTCGCTGGGTTCCCCCTCGGCAATGACCGCCAGCCCTTCATTGAGCCAGGTAGGGCGGCTGCCGCCCACGCAGCTGCGGCCAAACTGGCCGATGACCAGATGGGCCAATTCGTGGCGCACGGTTGGTTTGCCCCAGCTTTCCACAATACGCGGCGGCACGCCGATGAGGATGATATTGTAATCGCTAAAGGCGACGCCGCCAGCCCATTCCTGGATGTAAAGCACCGCGTCGCGCATATCACCCGAATCTTCGTAGATAAAAATCTGTACCTCGCTGTCCAATGTGATGCCCATCTCATTTTGCAATTGGTCCAGCCCGGCAACGGCCGCATCCAGCAAAATGGGGCCAACCTCATTTCCTTCGTACCAGTGCAGGCGAATGTTGGGCGCGGTGACGGTTTGCCAGTCAAACCGATCATCAACAAAGGTGTGGCTTTGTTCTTCGGTGGTGGTGACGTTGCCGCTGCGGTCGGTGATTTGCCACTGCCAGCGCAAGGTTGCCCCCGGCGGTGGATTGCCGGAGCGAACCATTTGCCAGGTCCACTCTGCCCGGTTGCCGTTGAGTTCGACGGGAACGGCCGTATCCGCCTCCAAGCAGCTCAACCGATCCACCTCGTAAACCAGGTTCACTTCGGCCACATCGCCGGCATCGGCCATTTCCAGTTGGAACGTCACCGATTGGGGAAAATCAACCTGCGCCTCATTTTGGATAACGGCAATATTGCTTTGGGCGTGTATTGGTATCGTAAAGCTGAACAGCCCGCCCAACAACAAGATTAAAAGTACTGTATGAATCTTCAAATTTTCTCCATCTTTATCAACAGACTGCACAAATTCAGGAGTGGCAGTCCTTTGTTTAAATTTTTTGTCTTCAAATTGGCGGAGGGCTGCCACTCCTACTCCCTTTGGCGACGGCCGTTCCACCACCAGCCGCCAACGCCCAAGATCAACAATCCGGCCACCCCCAGCAAAACAAGAGACCTGCTGCCTCCCGACTCAGCCGCCTCGACAATCACATCCTGAGCAGGGTCCGGCGTCGGCGGCAAGGCAGCAACCTCCGTGGCGGGAACGGCCGTTGCTGACGGCGTGACGGTTTCGGTGGGAACGGCCGTGGGGGACACAGTCGCTGTGGGGATTACTGTTGGTGTTTGCGTAGGTCGCCGCGTTACTGTTGCTTTTGGTGTGAATGTTGGTTCCGGTGTCGATGTTTCTGTTGGCTCTGGAGTTGGCTCGGGCGCACTCGTCGGCGCGTCAGGATCGATGGTGGGCGTGGCGGCCGGCGGATTTTCCTCGGCAGGTGGACCGCTCACCGGTGGCGGCGCCGGCAAAGTCGCGCCATCTAGCGACTGCACCAGGTAATAAACCGGGCCGCCAATCATGCAAAAATCCCCGGCTGTTTGGGCACAAATTGCGCCGGACAGCTCCACCGTAAACACGCCATCGCTGGCTGAAATGCTGCGGCGGCTGCCCCACATGTCTACGAGAACGGCCGTACTTGCTTCAGCGGGCACTTCCACTGATTGCGGCGCCGGCAGGCGAGAAAAAAGCACCGTCGTGGCATGCGTGCCCTGATCCAGCCGAATCTGGCCCCAATGCCCCCAATGCTCCCGCTTCACGCCGCGCATGCCGGCCAGGTATTGCACCGCCACCTGGTACGTCGTGAAGGCCGGGCGGCGCGAGCCGTCCATACGCAGCAGGCCAAACGGTTCCGGATTGGCGGCGACGTCATCGGCCGTATCCTGCAGTTTGTAGATGGCAATGCGCTGCGCGCCGGCCGCCAGCCCGACGGCAAACACCTGGGGAATAAACGCCGCCTGCTCCTGCTGTGAAACGCGGAATGTAAAGTTAGAAACAGGCCAGGTCGGATCGTCTATCGGCGGCGCGTTGGTTTCTACCAGCCAGACTGGCTTCCAGGGAATGCCCCGGCTGCCAACCGCGCCATAAAACTGCTGAATGATGTTATAAATTGAGTCCGGCTGGAAATAGAGATGGGCGGTGAGGGCATCAAAATAGTAATTATTGTCCGGCGCGGCTGGATCGGCCACCACAACATCTAAAAATTCATAAATATAATTGGGGTTCCAGAAGTGTGTAAAAGCACTCAGATGGATGACGGCATTGGGATTGACCTCCTTGGCTGCCAGGTAGGCGGTGCGCTGGAGCTGGAAGAAATCTTGTATTGAGCCTCCCCAGGTAAATCCCGGCGCGTTGGGATCGTTGACGTCGGGTTCGTTCCAGATGATCCAATGGTTGATACGGCCGTTATACCGCCCCACCGCCTCCCGCACAAAAGTGGCCCAGGTGTTGTTCGGGTCGGTGTGCGGCAGGTGCAGGCCGCGCGGCAGTTGTCCCTCGCGTGCCCAATCGGGAATGCCGATGAGCAGACCCACGACCGTGCGCCCGGCGGCAATCTCGCCGTTAATCTGGCCGTCGCTAACGCTGGCGGTCCAGGTGCCCGGTCCGCCAGCCTGCGTTTCAGCCCACTGAAAACGCACCCGCGTCCAGGCCGCGCCCAACGAGTTGGCCTGTGCCGGATTTTCGTAGCTTTCAATGACGCCAAAGCGGTAATCCACCGGCGCAACGGCCGGTAAAATTAACGGAGCCGCAACAATTTTCTGTGGCGCTGCGGTTATTAGCCCACAGGCAAGTAGACATAATAAAATAAAGCGTTTTCGATTCATGCGGCAAGTTTACCGAGGGAAGCTAAATTGTGACAAATAGCCAATTTTCTCTAGTTGCAAATTGAGGTTCCGCAAATACAACTGCCACAGTACGAGGGCGAAACCAGCCGGCTAAAGATGTTGCCAATTTGCGGCCCCAGTAATGTCAGAATGCCGATAACCACGATGGCCACCAGGACTAAAATGAGGGCATACTCCACCAGCCCTTGCGCTAACTGTTTTTGTTCATCGCTCATTGGCTTGCTCCCAAACTCACCGAGAGAATAGAATAAAGATAGCTATGGAATAAATTATAAAAAGTAGCAACCGAATGATACCAACTTAATTAGTCGCAGGGTAAGAGGCAGACATGCTGTTCCCTCCCTCGGCTGTGGCTGTTACGGTACCGGGATTGGGTCCCACATCAGGTAGGGTAACTGTACAGTTGGGATCACAGCCAATGCTGGCAGTTTTACCACTTTGAGAATCAACAATCGTCACGTTGGTGCTGGCCGAAACAGAAACAGTGACGCCAATGCTGGTGGATCCTCCCGCACGCCAGGCATTAACGGCCGTTATGGTAGCCGGGGGATCAGGCGGATTTCCACCACCACCGCCGCCATCTGTTGTGACAACGCCCAAACCATTTACAACACGGCTGAACACGTTGCCCACTTGCGGCCCCAACAAGGTAAGAACCGCCATTACAACAACGGCTACCAACACCAAAATCAGAGCATATTCCACTAATCCCTGGCCGTCTTGTTTCCTCTTCTGTTTCATTCGTAACCTCTATGTAAATACTTGCACGGTTGCTGCGTTACGACAAAAACTTTTGCCGATTACAAACATTGTAATCAATTTTCTAAAAAATCAAATTATTAGAGGCCAAACTGTATGTCGGGAACGGCCGTACTTTCCAAAATTAGCTCGCGTTCAAAGGCCATTTCCATCAAAGAGGCGGCATTACGCTCGGCTTCCCACAGTTCAACGGCGGGGTATTCGTCGGCAATGAGGGTGAGGCGGAGGGTAGTGTCGTCCCAAACGGCCGTCACGTCATCTACGTTCGCATTCCGGCCCCGCTCCAAAAATTCCGCCAATCGCAAAATGGCCGCCAGGCGCGTCAAAATCGTGTGATCTGCTTCTGACAAAAGTGACTCAAACGAATCGGGCGTGGGTCTGCCTTTGCGATGATACCGCGTCAGCAAAGCCACCAGTGCCGTCTCTCGTGGGGAAAAGCCGGCCAGTCCGCTGTTAATAATCAACGTCTGTGAATGTTTGTGGTGATCATCATAGCTGATTACCGTACCCAGATCGTGCAAAAGCGCGGCCGCATCCAGCAGCTCGCGCTCGGCCATATCGTAGCCGTGCAGCGGTGCCAGTTGGTTAAACAAGCGGGCAGCCAGGTAGCGTACGTGGCTGGCATGCGCCTTTTGATAATTATAAACGCGCGCCATGTTGAGCACGCTAAAGCGGCGCACGTTGGCCACGACGGGATAAGCCAGGTGGTGCCAAAAATGCTCAAAAAAAAGCCCCTCGCGCAAGCCATTTTTGGAAATCGTTAAAGAATCAACCCGCAGCCGGTCCATCACTTCAGCCAGCACAAGCGCGCCAGGAAAAATAATATCGGCCCGGTCGCGGCTGAGTCCGGAAATTTGCCGCCGCTCAGACACGGGCAATTGTTGCAGCAGTTCCACCGTTTCCTGCACCGAGCTGCGGCTAAGCACAAAGCCATGCAGCGTGTTCAGCGGATGGTTCTGCCGGGCCGCCTCAATGGAGGCCAGGTTGCGAATGGTGCCGCCCAATCCCACCAGATGCCGGTGTACTTTTGGTTGCTCTTTTTGCAGCCAGGGAATGGTGTCCAGCAATTGGCCAATATGTTGCTGAATTACTGTCACCTCAGTTGGCTCAATGGGATCGGTGCGGACAAACTGTTCGGTCAGGGCCAATGCGCCTAGCGGCACGGAGCATCCTTCCTGGTAACGATTGCCGCGCACTTTGCTCACCTGCACGCTGCCGCCGCCGATGTCGATGACGTAACCATTGTTCAACTGCACCTCGTTGAGCGCACCGAGCGTACCGTAGTATGCCTCGCGCTCGCCGTCCAACACCTGCAAGTCCAGGCCAATTTCCTGGGAGACGGTTTGCAAAAAGGCGGGGCCGTTGGCGGCATCACGCACGGCGCTGGTAGCCGTGGGAATAATCTGGTCAACGGGGTAGGTATCACAAAATCGTTTAAACAGGCGAAGGGTGAAGAGGGCGCGGGCAACGGCCGTCTCGCTCAAACCAGCCTCTGTCATCCCCTCCCGCAGCCGCACCACCTCCCGAATTTCATCTTCCAGGCGATATGCGTAACCGGGAACCGCATTGAGGATCACCAGCCGGGCAGTGTTGGAACCAAGATCGATAACGCCGATGCGTTGTGAATTATTTGCAATCATTTGTTGACCTTATACAACAATGGGCGCATTGTACCATGTTTTGGGGGGTTATTTGTAGCTGATTTCGTAAAACCTTATTTTTGCGCAAAAATAGGGGGGTTCTATTAATAGAACCCTATGACTTTT
>CALBTC010000391.1 GCA_937967805.1 uncultured Anaerolineaceae bacterium | reverse complement strand
CAATGGATTAACCCACCACGATATCCTGTCTGTCTCCCAATTTGACCGGGAGAAGCTATCCTACATTTTTGACCGTGCTCGCGAAATGCGGGAGATGGTAGAGCGCGTCGGCGGCACCGATTTGCTCAAGGGCAAGGTGCTGGCCTGCCTCTTTTACGAACCCAGCACTCGCACCAGCTCATCGTTCATTGCCGCCATGGAGCGGCTGGGCGGGAGCGTGATACCGATTACGCAGGGGGTGCAGTTTAGCTCGGTGAGCAAGGGAGAAACGTTGGCGGACACCATCCGGGTACTGGAACAGTACGCCGACGTGATTGTGCTGCGTCATCCAGAAATTGGCTCGGCACGGGAGGCGGCCGAGGCGGCCAGCGTGCCGGTCATCAACGCTGGGGACGGCCCGGGCGAGCATCCCACCCAGGCGCTGCTCGATTTGTTCACGATTCGGGAGGAACTGGACACGGTGGATGGTCTGAAGGTGGCGATGGTGGGTGATTTACGCTACGGCCGTACCGTCCACTCCCTCACCAAGCTGCTGCTGCAATACAACGTCAGCCTGCGCTTTGTTGCTCCGGAAATCCTGCGCCTGCCGCTCAAGGTGATGAACGAGGTGATCGATTCCGGCCTCAACGTGCGCGAAACTCACGACGTGGCCGATGTCATCGAAAATGCCGATGTGCTGTACGTGACCCGCGTGCAAAAAGAACGCTTCACCGATTTGGCCCAATATGAAGAAGTGAAAAATTATTACGAAATCACCCCGGAAATCATGGCCCAGGCCAAAAAGAAAATGGTCGTGATGCACCCCCTGCCCCGCGTCGGCGAAATTCACGATTCGGTAGACGACGATCCGCGCGCCGCCTACTTCCGCCAGGTACGCAACGGCATGTACATCCGCATGGCGCTGCTGGCCGCGGTGCTGGGCCGGGCGTAAGTCAGCAGACCATTTCCCGGAAACTGCTTGTTCTTTAAGAAAATAATCGGGTCATGGTAGGGGCGACCCTTGAGGTCGCCCAGCTGGACAGGCACAAGGCCTGCCCCTACATGAGTTACACGTCTAATTTTTTAATCTACAAAGAGTTTCCGGGGAAATTTACAGCAGGTTCGTACCAAACTGCATAGCTGGACTGTTAAGCAAAATACAGAGAATGCACAGCGAAAAGGGTATCCTTTAGACAGTTAAGTAACACTCTTCTCTTTCCTTCTTCTCCTCTTCTTCTCTTCCGCAGCAAGGCCCCCGCAAGGGGGTCTTGTTGTTTCCGTTGATTTTGCTCGCACCTTCGATAATATTTAACGAATATTTAACGCAGAGGCGCGGAGGCGCAGAGAGATAAAAACTTATTCTACTGCTCTCTGTGGAACTCTGTGTCTTCTCTGTGCAACGCTGTGTTCCTATTCCTTCCGAATTGATTTTGTGACGGGCTTATGACCAAGATTGAAATTAAAGCGATTACCGATGCAGCAGGCTGTACGGCCGTTGAACAGCTACAAATCGACGCCTGGCAAATGGACGGCAACCTTGAAGTGGTGCCCGGCCACATGCTGCTGACCCTCCACAAAAACGGCGGCGTGCTGCTGGGCGCGTATGCCGGAGAGCGGCTGGTGGGGTTTGTGGCTGGGTTTGTGGGATTGATGGGTGACGGCCGTTTCAAACACGCCTCCCACATGATGGGGATTCATCCTGAGTTCCAGGGCCAGGGCATTGGCACCCGGCTCAAGCTGGCTCAGCGGCAGGCGGTACAGCAGCAGGGGCTGGACCTCGTCACCTGGACCTACGATCCGCTGGAGGTGGGCAACGCCCGGCTGAACGTCCACAAGCTGGGCGCGGTATGCCGCACCTACATCCCCAACCTGTACGGCGAAATTGAAGGGATCAACGCCGGACTTCCCAGCGACCGTTTTCAGGTGGATTGGTACATTAACAGCGCCCATGTGGAGAGGCGGCTAGCGAGGAAAGATGCGGGAGAAACGGCCGTACCTGAGCATCTCATTTTGAATCCGGTGGTGGGGAACGGCCGTCCACCCCACACAACAAAATCCCCCAACGAAGGCCGCCACTTTGTGCAAATCCCCGCCAACATCCGCACCCTCAAAGCCCAAGACATGCCCTTAGCCCAGGCGTGGCGACTCCACACCCGCCAGCTCTTCACCGACCTCTTCGCCCAGAACTACAGCATCACCGACTTCATTTGGCAGCATGGCAGTGCCTGCTACCAGCTAACCCATCATTTTCTATCTTGAGCAGAAGGCAAAATTATGCTAACATGCTGGCGGTAAGAGTAAGTTTGGTAATACTCTTACTTAATCTCAAAATGAAGGAGTTTGTTGTTATGCGGGTAACCACAAAAGGGCAGGTAACAATCCCCCTTGAAATTCGTAAAAAATTAAACATCCATCCCAGCACGGAAGTTGAATTTATTGAAGATGAAGACGGCCGTGTTTACCTTGTCAAAAAAAGTGACCAGCCAACCACCAAGCGATTTTCTAAATTACGTGGAATTGCAACAGTGCAAATGACAACTGAAGAAATTATGGCATTAACCAGGTCCGATGAATGAACGGAGTGCTTGTCGATTCCAACGTGATCCTGGACGTCTTCCTGGATGATCCCGACTGGGCCGATTGGTCCGAAAAAATGCTAAATCAGTACAGCACCTCTGGTTTACTTTATATAAATTCGATCATTTATACGGAAATCTCGATTGGCTTTGCCCGGATTGAAGAGCTGGATGCAGCCATCGTAACGGCCGGTTTTCAAATCTTGGAACTGCCCAAGGAAGCTTTGTTCCTGGCAGGCAAAGCGTTTATGCAATACCGGCGCAACCAGGGAACCAAAACATCACCCTTGCCTGACTTTTTCATCGGAGCTCACGCGGCCGTTTTGGGCATCGATTTGCTAACACGAGACGTAAGTAGATACCATACCTATTTCCCTACGGTCAACCTGGTTACGCCAAAATCATAAATTCGTACCATTCGTCCATTCGTTAAATTCGTGATTCCGCTTTCCCCTCCAACTTCAGCTATACTTGGCAGGATGAAATCTAGTCTACCCACAGCCAAGAGGTGATTTGTGTCTGACTTTCCCATTTTTGATGGCCACAACGATACGCTGCTCAATTTGCATTTAGAACACCGGGGGAACGGCCGTTCTTTCTTCGAACGTTCAGAAATTGGCCACATCGACCTGCCCCGTGCCCGCGAAGGCGGTCTGGCTGGCGGCTTTTTTGCCGTCTTCACTCCCAACAACCGCAAACCACCCAGCAAAAAGCAGCCAAAAGAAGCGTACAAAAACGTCAAGAAAACCAAAAAAGGGTGCAAGGTGCCGCTGCCCGATCCCATCCGGCACAAGGATGCGCTGCGCTTTACAACGGCCGTTGCCACCCGCCTTTACGAAATTGAAAAGAAGTCTGAAGGCGAAGTGAAAATTGTGCGCACCGCCAAAGAGCTGCGTAAGTGCCTTAAGGACGGCACCTTTGCCGCCATCTTCCACATCGAAGGGGCCGAGGCGATTGATACCAACTACGATGCCCTGCACATCCTGTATGCTGCCGGACTGCGCTCGTTGGGCTTAGTCTGGAGCCGGCCTAACAAGTTTGGCCACGGCGTGCCGTTTAGCTTCCCCAAATCGCCCGACACAGGTCCCGGACTTACGAAAGCGGGCGAAGGGTTGGTGCGTGCCTGCAACGAGTTGGGCGTCCTGGTCGATTTATCTCATCTGAACGAAAAAGGTTTCTGGGATGTGGCCAAAATCAGCGATGCGCCGCTGGTGGCCACCCACTCCAACGCCTACGCGCTTTGCCCCTCGCCGCGTAATCTAACCGACAAGCAGCTGGATGCTATCAAGGAAAAAGATGGCATGGTGGGAATCAATTTTCATACGCGCTTTTTGCGGGCAAACGGCCGTTACCAGGAAAAAACTTCGCTATCCGAAATTGTGCGTCACCTGGTTTACGTCGCCGATCGCATCGGCATCGACCACGTCGGCTTTGGCTCCGATTTTGACGGGGCCACCATGCCCCATGATCTAGTCGATGCTGCCGGCCTGCCTAAGCTGATTGCCGCTCTGCAAAAGCACGGGTTTGACCAGGCCGCAATGAAAAAAATAACCCACGAAAATTGGCTGCGCGTCTTGCGGAAAACGTGGGGCGAGTAGGTTTTTTAGCAGCCTGGTTCAATTGCTACGGCCGTTCCTTTATGCTAGAATGCCCGCAGCCAGGTAATGGCGAAAAAGGGGGTTTCATGCAGCAATCAATTAGCGCCATTTTGTCTGTAACGGATATCTTCGATACCTTTACAGAAACCCAGCTAGAATTAGTGGCGTCCTTGTGCGAACCCAACACGTACCAGACTGGCGACATTCTGCTCAGAGAAAACGACCAGACGACTGAACTCTATGTCATTGCCCGTGGTGGCGTTGAAGTCATCATGAACCCAACGGTCGTGGGCAGCGATCATGATGTAACGGAGATGGCCATTCTCACTGAGCTGCGACAAGGGCAGGTTTTTGGCGAAGTGGCCTTAGTTGACCAGGGCGTCCGTTCGGCCACCATACGGGTTAGCCAGGCAAACACCCTCCTGCTGCGCATCGACCGCCATCGCCTGATGCAGCTTTGCGACACTTATACCGATCTGGGCTATAAGTTAATGAAAAATCTGGCCGCCGATCTGGCCTTCAAAATTCGCAACACCGACTTAACAATTCGCCAGTACCAATTGATGCTGTCTCAGAAAAAATCAGATGCATCTTAAGGTCTGGAAAGAACCATATACATCACATGCAGTACCCAACACGCCTAACTCAGTCACATTCGGGAGCCTTCTATCCCCATTGTCTACTTGCGTTGTACTGGGTTAGCCATAGTAGTAACAAACATGAAAGTGGAAATTATTAGCATCGGCACTGAACTCCTGGTCAGCGACATCCTCGACACGAATGCTGCCTACATTTCGCGCAGCTTGCGCGAAGTCAATGTCAGCCTCACCGGCAAAGTAACCGTTGGCGATGATCCGGAGATGATTGCCGATGCATTTCAGGTGGCCTTGCGCCGGGCCAATATGGTTATCGCCACCGGTGGTCTGGGTGATGGGAAAGATGATTTTACGCGTGAGGCAATTACGGCCGTTACCCACCGCCACGCCATCCCGGAACCACCGGGCATTTATGGCGCCATCCTGCTGGGCGACAACGACGCCGGCTCCACCGGGATGATGCTGGAAGAAGCAAATGGTGTGTTGGTTTGCCTGCCCGGCAACCGCCGCGAGATGTCCTACCTGCTGGAAAATGAAGTGCTGCCGTACCTGCGCCAGAAACTGGAAAGCGAAATGCACACCGGCTGGACGCTGCTGCGCTGCGTGGGCGTCATGGAAAGCAGCCTCAAGCAGGATTTGGCTGACCTGGCTGCCAGCCCCAATCATCGCATCACCTTTGATTCTTTTGCCGGGCAAACCAATATTCGGCTGTGGGCCAAAGCCAGTTCAGAAGAATCGCTGCAAGAACAGTTGCAGGGGTTGAAAACGGCCGTTTCCCAACGTTTAGGCGACCATGTTTTTGGCACAGAAGCCGACCGGCTGGAAACCGTTGTTTTGCGTAACCTGATGAAAAACGGACTTCACCTGAGCCTGGCCGAATGTTACACGCACGGCATCATCAATGAGACGATCACTCCCCTGGCAGGCGCGGCTGAACATGTTGTGTTGCATCCCGCTAAAACCTGGAAAGAGCTGGGCGCGGCCCTCCAGCTAGAAAATGTCACCGGTGATAACCTGAGCCAATGGTGCCGCAGCGCCGCCAATGCCCTGCGCAGCCACGACAACAGCGATCTTAGCCTGGTGGTTTACAGCAACGTCACTCAGGGTGGCGTCCAGATTTTAGTCACGTTGGCCTCCCCCAACGGCGTCTCCGTTACCCAACGTTCCTTTGGCGGCCATCCCGAAAACATAGACCAGTGGGCGTTGACCCTGGGGCTGACCCATTTGCGCCGCTGGTTGATGGTTCATAACTAGCGTTACAGTCGCTGCATTTGCACCGAATTTTGCCCCATTTCGTACAAACCAACATAGTGGTATAAATAAGGGCGCAAAATTTTCGTCCAAGTCAAGCAGAAAAGAACCGTCGAACAAGGGAGAGGGAATATGCGTATTGGCATGGTTACAGCCTGTTACAAACCCGTTATCAACGGGGTCACGCGCATGGTGTCACTTTACAAAGAACATTTAGAAGCGGCCGGACACGAAGTAACTATTTTTACCCTCGGCGATCCGGACCCCAACGACGAGCCGGGTGTGGTGCGCTCGCCGGGGCTGATGTTGGGGGATTATGGTTATTACATCAGTATGCGCTACACCAGCGAAGCCCAGGCGCTGCTGCAAGAGATGGACATAATTCACTGCCACCATCTTTTTATGAGCGTCGATATGGCCCATCGCTACGGCCGTTCCCCCATCGTCTACACCAATCACACCCGCTATGATTTATACACTGGCTCCTTCATCTCCTTGCCCCAGCCGGCCGCCGACGCCATCATGCGCCAAATCTGGCCCGATTTTACCGACTATGCCGATGTGGTCATCACGCCATCGGCCAGCTTGCGCGATGTGATGCTGGAGTTTGGCGTGCGCCGCCCCATTGAACTCATCGAAAACGGTGTCGATTTACGGCCGTTTCACCACCCCACCAACCCACTTAGCAAAACCGATTTGAACGTGCCGGAAACGGCCGTTTTAGTCACCTACGTCGGGCGATTATCCCCGGAAAAAGATGTAGACATCCTGCTGGAACAGTTTGCCATCGCCAAAGACGTCGTGCCCAACCTGCATCTGATGATCATGGGCAAAGGCGCCTGCCGGCCTGCCCTGGAAAAACAAGCCTATCAAATGGGCATTGCCGACAGCGTCCTGTTCACCGGACCCATCCCCTACGAGCAGGTGAGCAACTATCTGGCCGCAGCCGATCTATTTGCCACCGCCTCCGTCACCGAGGTCCATCCGCTCACCGTCATTGAGGCAATGGCGGCCAGTCTGCCCGTGGTAGGCATCACCTCGCCCGGCATTGTGGACACGGTGGAGTCCGGCGTCTCCGGCCTGCTTACGACAAAACCGGCAGGTGGACTGGCAGCAGCTCTGGTAGGATTGGCCGGCAACGACGCCCGGCGGCAGCAGATGGCCCAGGCAGCCCGCTGCACCAGCGAACGGTTCAACATCGACAACACCGTTCAGCGCACCATTGCGCTTTATGAACGGCTGCGCCAGGAGCGGCCGGACCTGAAGCGTAAAAAGATGCACGGCCGTCGCATTTTTGATTCGGAACGGTTGCAGCCGGTTGTTGGCCAGCTCGGCAAGCTACTTTGGCCCACAGAGAAAGAACCAACCAGCCGTCGCTGGTTTTTGCCCAACACGCCAACCCAGTCTGAGCAGCGCCACCATGACAACTGAGGCAGGGAACAGCCCCCAACGCCAGCCTAACAAACACCGCAAAAAATTGGGGGCCTGGGGTGAAAAAGTGGCCGCCACTAAGCTGGAAGCCGAGGGCTATCGCATCGTAGCCCGCAACTGGCGCTGCCAGCAGGGCGAAATCGATCTGATCATTCAAGCAGGGGATGGCCTGCTGGCCTTTGTTGAGGTAAAAACAAGGCGCGGCCGCAGCATGGGCCTGCCGGAAGAGGCGTTAACATCGCACAAAAGCCGCAAGCTCATCCAGCTGGCCCAAATTTATCTGGGCGAACACGATCTAGACGTGGATTGGCGCATTGATTTGGTAGCGGTAGAGTTGGACAAAAGCGGCAAGCTGCTGCGCTGCGAGCATATTCCTAATGCGGTTCTGGGCTGGTAAATGCATTTTTACCGCGGAGAGCGCGGAGAACACGGAGTTTTTCCTCTTTAATCTCTGTGCGCTCTGTGGCCAAAAGGAGACATTTTGGATCAATCTTTGGTAGTGCTGCTGGGGCAAACGGCCGTTGGCAAAACGGCCCTTTCTCTAGAACTGGCTCAGGCATTAAAAGGGGAAATTATCTCGGCCGACTCGCGGCTGTTTTACCGGGGGATGGCTATTGGCACGGCCAAACCCACCCCGGCCGAACAGGCCCAGGTCCCACACCACCTCATTGACCTGTGCAACCCGGATGAAACTATCACCCTGGGCGACTATCAGCAGCGCGCATACCAGACGATTAAGTTTGTGCTGGCCAACGGCCGTCTTCCCATTCTGGTCGGCGGCACAGGGCAGTACATCAAGGCGGTGGTGGAAGGCTGGGGCATCCCCAAAGTGCCGCCCCAGCCCAAGCTGCGCGCTGCCCTGGCCCGCCTGCCCGGCCCCGAACTGGCCCGCTGGCTGGCGGCCCTGGACCCCGAAGCAGCGCAAAAGTACGATCCGCGCAACCTGCGCCGCGTCATCCGTGCCCTGGAAGTAACGCTGGTGGCCGGACGGCCGATTTCCGAACTTCAACGCAAAACGCCACCTCCCTACCGCATCTGCCAGATTGGCCTCACCCGCCCGCGCGAGGAGCTGTACGCCCGCATCGACGCCCGCGTAGAACAGATGATGGCCAAAGGGTTGTTGGATGAACTGAAAACATTGCGCGATTTGGGCTACGGCCGTTCCCTGCCCAGCATGAGCGGATTAGGCTACCGGCAGCTTTGGGCTTATCTCGAAGGTGAAATGAGCCTGGATGAAGCCGTCGAGCGCATCAAGTTTGAAACGCATCGCTTTGCCCGCCATCAGGCCAACTGGTTCAGCAAAGACGACCCGGCGATTACCTGGTTTAAGATGGGGGAGGGAGTGGAAACGGCCGTTATCAAATACGTCACCCGTTGGCTAAACGAAGACAAAACAGGCAATGGTCAGGTAAAAGGAGCAAAAAATGGCTGAATTAAAAACCAAAAAGACAGATGACAGCGTGGAAGCCTTTTTGAACAGTGTGGAGCACGATAAGCGGCGCAAAGATGCCTTCAAGGTATTGGAACTCATGAAGGAAGTTACCGGGGAAGAACCAAAAATGTGGGGCAGCAGCATTGTCGGCTTTGGTGATTATCACTACAAGTATGAAAGCGGCCGTGAAGGAGATTGGTTCCTGACCGGCTTTTCGCCCCGCAAGCAAAGCCTGACACTGTACATCATGGCCGGTTTTGATGAGTATGCTGATTTGCTCAGCAAGCTGGGCAAGTACAAAACGGGCAAATCGTGCCTGTACATCAACAAGCTTGAAGACGTGGATTTGCCGACGCTCAAGCAGTTGGTGAAAAAATCGGCAAACCATGTGGCCGAGACGAACAGGTAACGGCCGCTTAAAAAGGTCTTTTGACATTCTCTAACCTCTCAAATCCGGTGGAGTGAGCATCCTCAGGCTTGTGCTGAGCGCAGTCGAAGTATGCAAACGGCTGGATCAAAACCCACACCGCATCTGAGGATGCTCCGCTCCTCGCAAGTCCAAAATCTGAAAGGTATTGCAAACGCTACTCATTCAAAATTGGCAGATTTGCTAGCGGCGCATTGGCATTCAGATAACGGCCGCTGGACCAGCCCTCCGTGCCATCTGCCTCGCGTACCTTGATCCAGATAGTAAAGGCATCACGGCCCAGAAGCGTCACGGTTTGCCCGTTGGAAAGGTAGCCAACCGCTTCACTGTCCAGGCTGGGACCGGAGCGCACCGTCAGGTGGGCGGCACCAAACATGGTGGCCGTCGTGGGCACACCGCTCCCTGTTGGCTGCGACGGCGTCGTTGGCGAGGTCGCGCCAGAGGTTGAGCTCCAGGTCAATCGTGCTTCGGCCAGGCCAGTGTATTCAAAGTATTCCATGCGGATTTCCACCGGGCCGCCGGGCAGCGAGATGGTGCCGTAAAACGGCTGCACATTGTGGATCGTCCAGGCGTTGATGATTTGCTGGCCGTTGACCCAGAGGCGCACGCCGTCGTCAGCGTGGGCGGTGAAAGTGTACTGCCCGGCAGGTAGGTTCACCGTTTGCGTCCAGCGCACGGAGAAATGATCGCTGTTAACCACGTTAGGAATGGGCGAGCTGGAACCCCAGATGAAGTCAATGGCGTCGTCATCGCGCACTGCCACGGGGGAACCGTCCAAATCCCGGTTGTTGTAATATTCGCCGCGCCATTCGGAAATGGTTGGCGGCTGGGGCGCGGTAGGTGGCGGTGCCGCACCGGAAATGCGAGACCAGGTGAGAGCGGCAACGGCCGTTCCCCCATTCTCATAATATTCCATCCGCACCGGCACAGTGCCGCCAGTGACAGAAACATCGGCCGTGTAGGAGGTGGCTGTCTGCTCCCGCCATTGGTCGATAACAAGCTGGCCGTTAACCCACAAGCGCACACCGTCGTCGGCCGTGGCGGTAAAGCGGTAAACGCCGGCATCTACCGGCACGTTGGCCGTCCAGCGCACAGAGAACATGTCAGCCGGGATGCCGCTCACTGGCGAACCGGCCCAATTGTAATTAATCTGCCCTTCATTCCGCACAACTGACGGATTTCCGGCTAAGGACGTGTTGTTAAAATATTCGGCACGCCACAACGTGGAAGCACCGGAAACCAGCGCCCACGAGAGGCGGGCCACGGCTTTGCCGCCCGCTTCGTAATACTCCACGCGAATGTCGTGGTTGCCGCCGTTCAGGTAAACATCGGCGGTGACGGTGTGGACCTGGCTGTCGTACCAGACGTCAATGATTGGATTGTTGTTCACAAAGACACGCATCCCGTCATCCATCGTGGCCGTGAAGCGGTAGGTGCCGGGGGCAAAATATTCGTTCCGCGTCCACTCTGCCGAGAAGCTGTCAATGTTGATGTTTTGGTGCGGTGAACCATCCCCCCAATCATGGTCCAAATTGGATTCCGTAACCGTGATCACGGGGCTGCCGGACAAGTTCTGGTTGTTGTAATATTTGGCCGTCCAGTTGGTCGCGGCCAAAGCTTGTTGGGCGTTGGTGGAAAAGGCGAATACGGCCGTAGCCATCAACACCAACAAAATGACGATTCGTTTGATCGACATCTCTTTCTCCTTTGTATGGGAGGCGGTTCGCTATGCCTGATTTCAGTGCAAGATAGATAGTTGTTGTGTGGGGAAAATCAGACGCTGTACGCCTCTTACACGTTTAGTTGCAAAATTTTTGAAACTCGCTTTGAATCATGTATAGCGTACTGGCAGAAACCAAGATTTTCAAGATGGTAAAGGGGGCTCGTCAAGCAATCGTCAGCTTTCTTATTTGGCTTTCATGTGGGTATCAGCGGTATAAATCCATCTCTTTTGGCCGCACCAGATCGGTGGCTTTGCCCTCAGCGGCGGGCAGATTGAGGCCACGCACCAAGACCACCGGCATTCCTTCAGCCGCCTGCCCCATGAGCAAACCGGCCGCGGCGGCAATCTCATCCGCCACGCCGATATCGGTGTGCTGCAGCTGGTAGCCATACAAATCCGGCTCGCCGCGCCTGTCCCACAAGGCAGGAATGCCGGCCACGCCAATTGCCACGCCAACGGTGCCCAGGCGAAACGGCCGTCCATGACTATCGGTAATCACTATCCCCACCCGCACCCCTAACTTGGCCTCAATTGCTTGCTGCAGCCGCGCCGCCGAGGCGTCCGGGTCGCGGGGCAGCAGCAGCACCGTTTCATCTGTGTCATCTTGAGCCACATTGGAGCGGTCGATGCCGGCATTGGCGCTGGTAAAACCCAGCCGATGGCGCACAATCAGCACGCCACGACGCATTCGCGAAATCTCTTCGCTTTCCTGCAGGATAAGCTCCACCACGCGGGGATCTTTGTCCGTTTGGGCCGCCACCTCAACAGCACGCGCACTTGGCTTCACATCGGCCAACCGTACCAGCCGGCCTTCCGCTTTGGAGACGATTTTTTGAGCGACGGCCAGCACATCGCCATCGGCCAGCTCGATTTTGGCCCCAGCCAGGGCGATCAAAATCAGCTCCGCCAAATTATCGCCGGGCTGGACGTGGGGGATGTGGGGAACGGCCGTTAACGTTAATTCTGCCATAAGTAGGACCTTCCAGCGCTTGCAGAAAAAATCAAAGATTTCGCAGATTAACAAGATAAATCTATTCAATCTGCGAAATCTGTTGATAAAAATCTCTAAATTAAGAAAGACCAGTGATACGAATGCCCGCGCTTTTAACTTTGTGGATGATGTTGATGGCGATGAGAACGGCCGTTAGCTCTTCTGCTGCCCGGGCATTTTGCAGCGCCCCGGCATTGACGCCGCGCAAACCGGCATCTTTGCACAGTTGCAGCACAACCGCTTTGTCATCCTTCTTGTCGCCACACACCAGCACGTCGCAATCTAGCTGATGGTGCAAATCTGTCAGATGGTGCGCGCCGATGTTCTGGAATGCCGCCACGACCCGCGTGGCCTCGCCCAGCTGGTTCTGCGCCTCTTCCGCCGCAGACAGGCCGCTTTCTAATCGATGCGCGCGGGCTGCTTTTTCGCCGGTCGGGGCAACAACCGTCACCAGCAGCTTGCCGTCCAGCGCAGACTTCACGCTGTCCAGCGTATCGGCCTGCGCCCAGTACGGTACCGAGAGCACCACAATGTCTGCCTGCTGCGCCGCGCTTAAATTGTCTGTGCCGCTGATGTTGCCCTCTGGTAATCGTTCTCGCATGTCAACGGCCGCATTGGCCCCCTTTTCCGTCTTTCGCGAACCAATTATGATTTCATGTCCGGCCGCCGCCCAACGGTAGCCCAAACCAAAACCCTCATCCCCAGTACCACCTAAAATTGCAATCTTCAATGTTCATCTCCTATACTGGAGGTAACAGACGCTCTTTGATCCTTTAAGAAAATAATCCGGCCTAGTGTCATTCCCGCGAAGGCGGGAATCCACAAGCCTGGAGAATCTATCACCTGGAATTTAAATAATCTAACAGCCATAATTCCTGCGGCTGCAAATTGCCTTCATGCAGCGTATCGATTTCGACCCACTGCGGATTGGTTGCCGCCTCATCATCAACCAGCGCGGCGGGAAGCAGGTCGAAGGTGAGCGGCGTGCAGTTGTAGTAAAAAAGCAGGCCGTGCCAGGCGTCGCCAGTGGGATCGTAGTAGAAAAAATCTTCCTGAAAATGAGCCAGTGAACCAACTTCAACCGGAATACCTGCTTCTTCATTGAGCTCTCGTTGCAGAGCGGTGGCATTGGTTTCATATGGTTCAATGCCACCACCAGGGAGGCAGTAACGGCCGTTCTCCCCCACCGTCGTCAGCAACAAAATCGCATCCCCACGCCGCACAATCCCATACGCACCCGGCCTATGAGATAATTTCTCTTTTGGAACCAAAATCTCCCCACCCAACCAACATCGACAAGCAACCATTAAACCAATCCTCAATAAAATAATAGGACGCAGATTTACCTGATTGCCCTGATCGCGAAGCGGTCGCCCTGCGACATCAGGAAAATCAGGTAAATCTGCGTTCCATTCATTCCTAATGTGGCAAAAACTACGCGTTCAACTTCTCGTAACGCTGCCACACGTCGGCTGCCAGCTTGCGGCTGCGCGCGGTAATATCTGCCTCGTCCAGCGTTAGCAGTTGGCGTTTGTGCATCAGCAGCTTGCCGGCCACCATCGTGCTGGTCACCAGGCTGCTCTCAAAGCCAAAGATGATATGCCACGGCAGGTTACCTGCGCTCAGCGGCGTGGTAGCATGGTAATCGACAAAAATGAGATCGGCGGCGGCACCTTCTACTAAACGGCCGATTTTCTTCCCCGGCCAAAACAGATCGGCCAGCGCCGCATTGTTGTAAATGGCCATCTGCACGATGTCCATGCCGTTGGCCCGGCGCGGATCGCGGTGGACCTGCTTGTGCATCAGGTAGGCCGTCTTCCATTCGGCCCACATGTTGTTGCTAAAGCCATCGTTGCCCAGGCAAACCGGAATGCCCAGCCGCAGCATCCCTTCAATGTCGGCCGCGCCAACGGCGTTGTTCATATTGCTGCGCGGCTGGTGCGTCACCCAGGTGCCCGTCTCGCGCAAAATGTTCTTTTCAACAGTGTCAACATGTACGGCATGAGCCACAATGCTTTTTGGCCCCAAAATACCCGCTTCGGCCAGACGGGGCACCACCCGCTTGCCGTACTTTTGCAATGAATCATACTCATCCGCTTCATGCTCGGCCACATGGATGTGGAAACCTGTGTCCAGGTCAGCGGCGGCAGCAACACAGTTAGCCAGCGTCTCATCGCTGAGCGAGAGGGAGGCGTGCAGGCCAAAGGTGCCGGCCAGCAGCTCGCTGTTGCGTTCCTCCAGCGAGTGCAAAAAGCGCACGTTTTCGCCAATGCCCGCTTCGGCTTCCTCCGGTCCGTTGCGGTCTGTCACTTCGTAGCAGAGCGCGGCGCGCACCCCGGCCATCTCCACCGCTTCGGCGATCATGTCCAGCGAGTTGTTGAGGGCGCTGGGACTGGCATGATGGTCTACCAGCGTGGTGGTGCCGTGCTTGATGGCATCTACCAGGCAAACCAGGGCGCTGTACTCGGTGTCCAGATCGAGCAGGGCGCGATCCAGCCGCCACCAAAGCCGTTCTAAAATGTCGGGGAAATCTTTGGGCGGCGGACCAGGAATGGCCATGCCGCGGGCAAAGGCGCCGTAAAAGTGGGTGTGGGCGCAGATGTTGCCCGGCATCACGAGCTGATTGCCGGCATCGAGTTGTTCCAGGTCAGGGTGAGCAGCGATCAGCTCGTCGGAATTGCCAATGGTGGTGATACGGCCGTCTTCCACCAGAATCCCCCCATTTTCAATAATCTCATTGGGATCGGACCAGGTGACGATACGGCCGTTGATAATAAGAAACTTGCCATTTTCTAACATGTAGCAACCCTCCTGTAGGGTTATGGTAAACAACGTATATGAACCATTCAATTGTAGGCCTTTTTGCTTGACAGCCCAAACGGTTCCGCTAAACTCTTTGGTAAGAAATTTTCACGTAACCTAATCTAATAGGCGTCATCCAACGAGAAGACAGACGAAATTTGTGTACACGCCTACGGTGTGACTTAAAACTAAATGCAAGGAGCAAGAAAATATGGCAACCCCTGTAGAAATTACTGACAGCAGTTTCCAAAGTGAAGTTTTGGATTCCGACAAGCCCGTTTTGGTAGACTTTTGGGCCGATTGGTGCGGTCCCTGCCGCATGATCGCCCCATCGGTCAAAGCCATTGCGGAAGAATATGGCGACAAAATTAAAGTAGGCAAGATGGATGTGGACGACAATCCGATGGTGCCCGGTCGTTATGGCATCGTTGGCATCCCCACTTTGATGGTATTCAAGGGTGGTCAAGTGGTCGAGCGCATCACCGGCGCTTTGCCCAAAGACCGTATTGTGGCCCAAATTTTGCCGCACATGAATTAACCGCATAAACATCATCTCATGATGATTTTTTGAACGCCCATGCTGCCCGCCAGCGTGGGCGTTTTGTTTTAGTGGTTAGTTTTTGGTAGCTGGTAAACGAAACTAGCCACTAACCACCAGCCACTACGACGAAGGAGGAAAAATGATTGAAGTTGCAATTATGTTAGAAGGGCAAAATGGGCTCACCTGGGAGCGCTGGCAGCGCATTGCACGCGCGGTAGAGGATTTGGGTTTTGTGGGATTGTACCGTTCGGATCATTACACAAATGCCAATCCGCCGGACAAGGAATCGCTGGAGCTGTGGGTATCGCTCACCTGGCTGGCCAGCCACACCAGCCGCATCGAGTTTGGTCCCATGGTTTCCCCCGTTTCCTTCCGCCAGCCGACGATGACGGCGCGGATGGCCAGTGCGGTGGATGATTTGTCGAACGGCCGTCTCCATCTCGGTCTCGGCGCGGGCTGGCAGGAACGGGAACATCACAATTACGGCTGGGATTTGTTAGATTTAGACGGCCGTTTCGCCCGCTTTGAAGAAGGATTACAAATAATCTCCCATCTTCTGCAAAACGATGAGCCGCTCGATTTTACTGGTGAATATTATGAGCTGCACGATGCCGTTTTGCTGCCCCGGCCGCAGCGTCCTGGCGGACCGCCTATCCTTATTGGCGGCAACGGCCCCAAACGGACCTTGCCCCTGGTGGCCAAATACGCTGAAGAATGGAATGGCGTCTACATCCCACCCCAAACCTTTGCTGAGCGGTGTGAACGGCTGGATGAGCTTTTGGCGAAGAACGGCCGTAAACCCGGCGACGTACGCCGTTCCCTCATGACAGGCACTGTTTTTGGCAAAGATCAGGCAACGCTGGACGCCAAACTTGCTCCGCGCAGCCTCTCCGCCGACGAGCTGCGGGAACGAGGGCTGGTGGTTGGCACCGGCAATGAGTTGGTTGATCAGCTAGAGGCGTTTGCTGAAGCAGGCGTACAGCGCATCATGCTGCAATGGCTGGATTTGGATGATATGGAGGGATTGGAGGGGTTGGCAACGGCCGTACTGCCACAAGTCCAGTAATCGGTGAACAGTTATCGGTAATCGGTGAACAGTCTACCGATTACCGATAACGGATTACCGAATACCGATCACTCAGCGTTTTCTTCTTCGGCAACCGGCTTCTCTACAGGGGTGAACCGCTCGGCCAGCTTGGCCAGCTGCTCGCTGAGCCGCTGCAAACCGGTGGCAACACCGGCGCGCGCCTTGTGCCCAACGTCACTGATTTCTACTCTTTCACGAACGTACTCTGCTTCGCTCTTAACGCGGTCGGCCGCCGGGCTTTTTCTGATTTCCTGAATGGCCTTATCCACCTCGTCGGCAAAGGAGCGCATACCGTCACGCAATTCGGTTTCCAGGCGCTGCCGTTCGGCGCTATTCCAGGCGGTGCGAATGGTGTCGGCAAACTGTTTGCCAAACTCACGCAGTTCCTCAGCCACATCGGGGCTTTGCACATCAGCTTTGGTGATTTCTTCTTCCTCAACAGGAACTTCTACTTTCAATCTTGCCTTGATTTCTTCAACACTGGGGGTTGGTTCTTCGGTCATCGTTATCATACTCCTTACTCAACAAACATTTGCTGGAAAATTATGGTTACAGACAGTGCCCTTTACGAGACTACCAGACATGAGTTGCACTTCTAGATTGGTCCAATTTTCGAAACTAGACCAATCTCACCTACTCACCTGGGGAAGCGGGCAAAGATGAGCCAGTCGTGCAGTTGGCCGGTTTGGTGATGGCGACGATAGTTAACCAGCCGTGCTTCTAACTGAAAACCGCAGCGCCGCGCCACGCCAATGCTGCGCTCATTGTGCGGATAACATTCCAGATGCAGCCGTTTGGCCCCCAGCTGAGAAAAGGCCAGTTCTGCAATGGCGTTGACCGCTTCGGTCATGTACCCTTGGCCACTATGCGCCACATGTTGCCAATAGCCAATCTCAAATTTAGGCACTTTCCAATCTGGGTTATGCAAACCGCTGCCACCAACCAGTTCCCCCGTTCCCTTCAAGAAGATGAGCATCGTCATATCTTCGCCTCTGAGGTAGCGATCTCGATTACGCAAAATAGAAGCCTCGGCACGTTTGAGGGAGATATTGGGCCAATTGGCCCAGGTGAGCCAGGCTGCCAGATGATCTTTAGAGGTCACAATGGCATCGTAAAGCGCTGCGCCATCACCGGGCTGGGGGCAGCGGATGAGCAGGCGTTCGGTTTCGAGCTGTTGGGGGACGTCTGGATGTGGCTGATTGGTCATGGTGCCAATTATGAACAGCGGCAGCTTTTTTGGCGAATTGGAAGTGTGTTTTGTCATGAAGTAAACGGCCGTTACCATGCCCAAGCCCAAGACATCACCAACCAACCCAACACGCTGCCCAATCTGCGCCAGGTGCTCATCAACAGCGGCTTTGCCGCACCGGCTGTCGGCGTTCATCCCCAAACCATGTCCGACGAGGAACTGGCAGAAGTTACTGCAAACTACCGCCTCATTCGCTTCACGCCGCAGTAGCCCTTCGCCGGCCGCGCCGATTTACTTTGGGTGTGGCCCATCATGACAGTTCTGCTGCTGGCGGGATTGTGGTTCAAGCGCCGTTAAGTTTTCACTGCACAATATTCACCAACCGCCCCTTCACCACAATCACCTTGCGCGGCGGCTTGCCGTCCAGCCAGCCCTGCACCTTTTCTGACGCCAGGGCGATTTCCTTCAGCGCCTCATCATCCTGGCCGGCGTCGGTTTCAATTTTGTCCCGCACCTTGCCGTTGATCTGCACCACCAGCGTGATGCTTTCTTCTTTGGCCACTTCGGCATCCCACTCCGGCCACGGCCGTTGGTGGATGCTGTACTCGTGGCCGCGCTGGGCCCACAGCTCCTCGGTGATGTGCGGCGCGATGGGAGCCAGGACCAGCAGCAGGTTGTCAACGGCCTCGTTCCACACGTCCCGGCTTACGTTTTGGGCTCGCTGGGCGTCGGTGATGCTGTTGCGCAGTTCCATGATGGCGGCAACGGCCGTGTTAAACGAAAACCCTGCCAAATCATGCGTCACCTTGCGAATCACCTGGTGCGTCTTGCGCCGCAGGCTGCGATTGGCCTCATCATCTACCTGGCCCGGCGCATAATCGTGGGTGCCAACCTCCCACACGTCGTTCAGCAAGCGCTGCGGCCCTTTGATGCCGTCATAATTCCACGGCCCGCCCTGGTCCCACTTGGCGAAAAACATCAGGTAGGTGCGCACCGTGTCCGCGCCAAACTTGTCTACCAGCTCGTCCGGAGCCACCACGTTGCCGCGCGACTTAGACATCTTCTCCCCGTCTTCGCCCAGCACCATGCCCTGGTTGTAAAGTCTTAGCATCGGCTCATCGAAATCGACCAGTCCCATTTCGCGCATCGCCTTGGTGAAAAAGCGGGTGTAGATCAGGTGCATCGTGGCGTGCTCAATGCCGCCCGTATATTGATCCACCGGCAGCCAGTAGGCACCTTCTTCGGGATCAAACGGATGCTCGCTGTCGCCTGGACTCAGGTAGCGGTACTGGTACCAGCTTGAGCACATAAACGTGTCCATCGTATCTGTTTCGCGCAGTGAGGGTTTCTCGCAAATGGGGCAGGTGGTGTGCAAAAAAGCATCATGCTGCTTTAGTGGACTCTCACCCGTGGGCATAAATTCCACGTCCTCGGGCAGCAGCACCGGAAGCTGCTCATCCGGCACGGGCACCGCGCCGTGTTCCGGGCAGTAAACCACCGGAATCGGCGCGCCCCAGTATCGTTGGCGGCTAATCAGCCAATCGCGCAGCCGATAATTCACTGCCCCCTTGCCAATGCCCTTTTCCTCCAGCCAGGCCGTCACATTTTCCACCGCCTCGGCCACCGGCGTGCCGTCAAACTCGCCGGAGTTCACCAAATGCCCTTCATATTTTGAGGTGTATGCTTCTTCCAGCGGCCCGTCGCTCTCTTCGCGCCCCGGCATACGAATCACCTCGACGATTTGCAGGCCAAACTTGGTGGCAAATTCAAAGTCGCGCTCGTCGTGGGCCGGTACGGCCATAATCGCGCCGGAGCCATAGGTCATCAGCACGTAGTCGGCGATCCAGATGGGAATGCGCGCCTGGTTGACCGGGTTGATGGCATATGCCCCGGTAAAGACGCCTGTTTTTTCGCGATCGGCCGTTTCCCGGTCAATGTCCGACAGCTTCTGCGCCTGATCACGATATTTGGTCACGGCTTCCAACTGTTCATCCGTGGTGATTTTGCCCACCAGCGGATGCTCCGGGGCCAACACCATGAAGGTGGCCCCCCACAGCGTGTCTGGCCGGGTGGTGAAAATCTCAATCGGATCCCCCTGTTCGGTGTGGAACGTCACGTCGGCCCCGGTGGAACGGCCGATCCAGTTCGTCTGCATCACCTTTACCCGCTCCGGCCACTCTATGCCGCTGAAGTCCAGCAGCTCCTCGGCGTAATCGGTTGTCTTGAAGAACCACTGCTCCAAATCTTTCTTGATCACGGGCGTACCGCAGCGCTCACAGTGACGATCCTCACCCCACACCTGCTCCCGCGCCAGTGTGGTGTTGCAGTTCGGGCAAAAATCGACGGCCGACATTTTGCGATAGGCCAGGTTCAACTCCATCAGCTTCTTAAAAAACCACTGCGTCCAGCGATAATATTCCGGGTCAGCCGAGACAGCCTCCCGCTCCCAATCAAACATCGCCCCCATGCTGCGCAGCTGGCCGCGCATCCGCTCGATGTTGGCATAAGTCCATTTAGCCGGGTGCACGTTGTTTTTGATGGCCGCATTTTCTGCCGGCAGCCCAAACGCATCGAAGCCCATGGGGAAGAGCACGTTGTACCCTTTCATGCGCATAAACCGTGCCCGGGCATCGGACGGCGTCATGGCGTACCAATGCCCAATGTGCAAATCCCCGGACGGATACGGCAGCATCGTCAGCGCGTAATGCTTCGGCCGACTTTTATCAATTTCCTGCCGGTACAGCCCGGTTTCTTCCCATTTTTCCTGCCACTTGGCCTCGACCTCGTTGGGATTGTAACCTTTGCTCATAATTCCAAATTCTCCTTATAAAATTTGCATTTCAACCCGGCGTAGCCAGATTTTGACAAATCGAGCATGCAGACATTATCGCAACTATAATTACCCAAACACCCAATATTTTCGCCCCAATACTTCTTGGCTTACCCAAGAAGTAAAAGAAGCCCCTTCTCTCATCATAAATTTCTTTTTGTTCTTTCGAGACTCTAAATGAATCGACCGCCCAAAATGCAAACAAAAGAAAAACAATAAAAAAACCCATCACAGAGACAATATTGGTGCTCATTTCTCCAAGAACAGGTTCCAACAGCACTAAAGCAAGTGCTGTCCCAATCAATACCAGCAGCAATACAAATAGCTTAGTGCTCCACTTGCTCAAAACTTCTTTGTTCATTTAACAAACCAATACTAGCAAACAAAAAGCCCCTCGTCTTTTCAGAGACGAAAGGGGCTTCCGCGGTACCACTCTGTTTGATGATTTCCCAATTCCTGTCAGAATTAGGTGTTTTTTGTGGACCTAAAGGGGCTCGAACCCTTGACCTCTACAATGCCATTGTAGCGCTCTCCCAACTGAGCTATAGGCCCGTGTCAAAAACGATTTCTAGATTGATAATTTTAGTCTAATTGCACGCATTGTGCAAAAATATTCAATCATCAACCCAGCAAAACCATCCACTCTGGCGCGTAACGGGCGCAACTCGTCACCGGGTATTTCAGTAATCAATGTTCAGTAGGTCAGTAAGTCAGAACTGTTTAACTGAATCACTGATTACTGGTAACTGACTGCTGTTTCCCCGGCGCAGCTCCCAGGCGAGTTCGAGAATACTTTGTTGTGCTTCCAGCCATTGGCACAACTCTCTATCCTGAAAATTACCGAATCACTTAATTACCTGTAATTAAGTAACTGGGTAATTGAGTAATTACCCTACTACTCCTGTTCATAGCCTTTCTATCTTTAATTGTAACGTGCAAAAAATCAACGTTGCAGATGGACCTGAGGAGATTCGAACTCCTGACCTCTACAGTGCGATTGTAGCGCTCTCCCAGCTGAGCTACAGGCCCAGGGAGCGAGCGAGATCGTAGCCCACCTGAGAGTTGTTGTCAAGGTTCCACAGCCTCATTATACTTGACACAATAATCCTCGTATTGCGTCTTCATAGGGGACCATCACCTCTAATCAAAATCTGACAAGTTCGCAATGCATCAAATCCACGGAGGTTACACGATGGAAAAAAACTATACGATTACCCTCGAATATTGCGTGCCTTGAAACTACGCGGCACGCGCCGTCCGTGTGGCGGATGATATTCTGAGCAACTACCAGCACATCATTAAAGAATTTACATTTATTACCGGTACCAAGGGAGCATTTGAGTTTAAGGTGAACGATGAGCTGCTCTACTCCAAAAAGCAGCTCGGCCGCCATGCCGAACCGGGTGAGGTGCTGGAGCTGTTTAAAGAGCTAATTGGCCCCAATGTAGAGCCATATCCTCAGAAATAGCTAACTACATTCAGTGTCATTCCCGCGCAGGCGGGAATCCATTATGGTAAAAAAAAGTGGATACCCGCTTTCGCGGGTATGACACGCTTTACTTCAACTAATCCAATCTCGACTGTAGCGGTCCCAGTCGCGGTGTTTGTAGCTGCGGATGCACTCCTTGCACACCTGCGCCGAGTCAACTTCGCCGCTGCTGCGCCAGCGCCAACGGACGGTACCCAAGTGGTTGCCGCAGGTGGGTTGGTAACAAACGGGACAGACAATGCCATTGGCCAAAGCACGGCTACTGGTTTGCCCGTGCCCTAAACGATCATCTTTGTTGCAGATGTGACAAAATTTTACGGCCATACTAATTGTGAATGGTGAATAGCGAATTGTGAATTGTGAATGAAGGTGATCCGTTCACAATTAATTGTTCACAATTCACGATTCATACTTAAAGAAGCCTTCGCCGGTTTTACGGCCGTATTTCCCCGCCAATACCATTCGTTTCAGCAGCGGCGACGGCCGGTATCTATCCTCACCCCATTCGTTGAACAGGCCATTCATCACGCCCAGCACCGTATCCAAACCGAGATAGTCAGCCCATTCCAGCGGGCCATACGGGTAGTTAGTGCCCAGCTTCATCGCCTGGTCGATGTCAGCGGGGGAAGCAACGCCTTCGAGCAAGGCGCTGGCCGCTTCATTGATGAGGCAGCACACGGTGCGGGCGCGCACCAGACCGGGACCATCGGCAACAACGGCCGTTTCATACCCCAACCCTCCCACAAATTTCTGTGCTTTCTCCAGGCTGGATTCGGCCGATTGCAGCCCTGCCGCCAGTTCAATCATACCGTTTTCTTTATGTAAAGGCGGCACGATGCCAAATCCCACTACTCGGCCCGGCTTGGGCACCCAGGCGGCGGCTTGCGTCGTGCTTGTCGCCAGGGCCGACGTCAGCAGCAGGGCGTCAGGGGGAATGAACGCGCCCAGCGCCACCAGCAGTTCCTCTTTGGCCGCGGCCGATTCGTTGTGCAGCTCGATAGCCACATCCACCCCGGCGGCATCCGGCATGGAATAGCCACTGTGCAACGCAGAGCTAAAGTCTTCCACCAGATAGAGGACGGTATCATGGTTGGCCTGCGTACAAAGCTGGCCCATCTGCTCCACAAAGGGGGATTCCCCGGCGATCACAACTTTCATACAAAATCCTTTTGGCGCTAGGGATTGGTCCAATCTGGCAGATTGGACCAATCTGAATGGTAAAAATCGAGCGAATTATACTTGTTTTTGGGCAACCGTGTGGAGGAAGTTGAGAACGGCCGTATTAAAAGCCTCCGGTTGGTCCACGGGCGTGGCGTGGCGTGAGTTTTCGATCACACGCAGCTACGCCGTCGGCAGTTGGCGCATATACGCTTCTTTGACAGCAACAGGCGTGATGTTCTCCCTAAACGGCCGTTTCCCGTTGGTCTGGTTGGAACAGTCGTGCTATTCTTATGTCTATATTTTTTACCATGAGGACGCACCAGTTTCATGTCTGAACTGCAAGCAGTGACAGGCCAACTTTACATCGTTGATGGCGTAATGCAAACAGTCGGCCCGGATTCGGCCGTGCCCGGCATCCTCGTGCAGCCGCCACCCGGCAAAGCCCACCGCAGCCGCAGCCGTGACTTCCTGTTTGTCCACCTCACTTTAAGCGGAAACCCGGCAGAAACGGCCGTTCTCGCCCATGATTTGCTCGATCTCATCAGCCAGAAATTTTATGCCACCAGCGGCAGCCTCACCGCCGCCTTGCGTGGGGCCATCATGGCCGCCAACCAGACCCTGCTGCGGCGCAACCTCACCAGCAAAGAAACCGTGCGCGAAGGCGGGCTCACCTGCGCCGTGCTGCGTCACGGCGAACTGTACACATTGCAGGCGGGCGAAACATTAGCCCTGCTGGGGCACAATTTTGGCATTGAGCGACTGCCGCCGCGACCGCTGGACCACATCACGCCGCTGGGGCGTACCAGCGGGCTGGACATTCGCTACGCCCATCACCGGCTGCAATCTGGCGACCTGCTGCTGCTGGCCGATCCGCGCATAAGCCATTTGCCCACCGACAGCTTCAGCGATGCCCTGGTAGACACCGATATCGAAACCGGGCTGGACACGCTCATCGACGTGGTAGCCGATGAGTCGGCCCGACTGCTCATGATCGAATTCAACGACGATTCGCTGCTGGACCTGCCCGACGTGGTCCAGCCAACGCCGCGCGAAGGCCGCACGGCCGTTCCCATACCCCAACCGCGCCGCGATCCACAAGCTGCCCCCAGGCCCGCCACCAGCGGCGAGCGCCGCCCCCAGCCCATGCGTGCCGGCGCACCGCCGCCCGCCAGAGACGGTATCCGCACCCTGCCGGCCATTGACCGGCAGCAGGTGGAAACGACAGCGCGCCGCGCCGGTTCGCAGGCGGCTTTGGGGCTTTCCACCTTCACCGCCTGGCTGGCCGAACTACTCACCCGGCTGCGCCCGCCGCGAACGGCCGTTCCCGCCGAAGAGGAAGAGCCGATCAGTTGGACCTGGCCCATTTTGATTGCCATCCTCATTCCCGTTCTCGTTGCTGTAATTGTTTCCGGTGTTTACCTGGAGCGTGGCCGCGTGCAGCGCATGGCCGAAATTCGCACGGAGATGGCCCAGCTCATTGGCCTGGCCGACCAGGTTGGCGACAACCGTGCCGAGGCCCGGCAGCATTACAACAACGCCCTGGCGCTGGCTGTTGAGGCCGAAACAGAAGTGCGACCCGGCGATGAAGAGGTGGCCCGGCTGCGCGCCATTGCCCGCGAGCGGCTGGACGTGCTGGATGATGTGACCCGGCTGGCGGCACGGCCGTTTTACGAGTTCAGCGAGGGTACCGGCCTTACTCACGTGACGCTGCGTGACGGCTTCAACGGCGGCATTTTTATTCTGGACAAGGGCAACGGGCTGGTTTATGAATATGAAACCGACGATACGTATCTTAACCCGCTGACATTGGAACCGCAGGCGCGGGTATTTAACGGGCAAGCCGTGGGCAACCAGGTTGTCGGCAGCGTGATCGATATGTTTTGGCGGCCGGCGGGCAGCGCCGTCACCCGTGACGGCCTGGCGATGCTGGACAGCAACGGCGCGCTGCTCACCTACGACCCCAGCCTGGGCAGCACCTTTGCCGTGCCGCTGGATCTGGCCAGCGAGTGGCAGGTCCCCATCGCCATCGCCACCTTCGATGAGCGGCTTTACATTTTGGACATTGGCGCGCAGGTCATCTGGAAATATTTTCCCCAGGGCGACGATTTCACGGCCAACGCCGATGATCGCACCATCGTTTTTACTGACGATCCGGAGCTCAACCAGGTGATCGATTTTGACATTTTTAGCCAGGATGGGGGTTTGGTGCTGCTGTATCGCGACGGCCGTGTTCGTTACTACGACACGCGCTCCCGCCGCCTGGTGTTGGATGAATCTGACGTGCTGGCCAACGGCCTGCTGACACCGCTGGTGGCCCCAACATCGGTAGAAATTGTGGGACGCGGCCTCAATGCCTCGATTTTTATTGCCGATCCGGGAAGCGGCCGGCTTGTGCAAATCAGCCGCCCCACCGGGCAGGTGCTGGCCCAATACCGCGCCACCGGCCCCGACGGCGGCGAACTTTTCAACCAAATCACCGACTTCGCCATCGCCGAAACCCCCCTGCGCGTCTTTGTCACCACCGGGCAAACTCTCTACCTCGCCGTGCAGGAGTAGTAGCCCCAATTGTCATGCTGAGCAACGCGAAGCATCCCTACGGAGTTCATTCTTCACGAATATAGCGTTTACAGGATGGTCTTCAAAGAGATGCTTCACTGCGTTCAGCATGACAGTTCTAGTCTAGAACGGCGTCTCCCCCTCCAAATTTTGGTGCCATTCCGTGAGGAAATTCATCGCCGACTCAAACTTTTTGGCAGGCAGCATTTTATAGCTGGTGATGCCAAATTTGCGATACAGCTCCCCATACACCGCGCCGAACTCATTCTTCTTAGTCCGCTTGCCCAGCGCCAGCGCCACCGTCTTCACCGATTGGCTGATTTGCATCGCCTGGTCTTCGGTAATGTGGCCTTTGGGGCTGGGCAGCGCCGACTCTAGCCGCTCCAGACGCGTCTCGTGGGCATCCAGCCGACTTTCCAGGCGTGCCTCCAGCTGAAGCTGATTGCGCGCCAGCTCCGCCATCGCCATCGCCATTTTGTATGCCTGCGCTGCCGGGGAATTTGAGTCCAACAAATCTTCGATATCTGGAGCCGTGGTTAAGCGTCCGGTCTGAAACGCCTCCCATAAAACTTGGGCAGCTTCAGTTTGATACTTTTCTAGCCGCTCACGCAATTCATCCGATTTGATTGATTTTGTAGAAATTGTGGCCAACCAGAGTGGCACAACGTTGAGCTTAAGTAACTTTACTTCACGACGTCCG
>CALBTC010000390.1 GCA_937967805.1 uncultured Anaerolineaceae bacterium | reverse complement strand
AGGAGAACATGCATGTTAGCAAACCAACCTGTACCGGTGCAAGCCGCACCACTCTGGTTGACAATCAGTGCGCTTTTAGCTGAAGCGCCTGCGACGATCGAGGATGATCGGGCGTTGGTGCAGGCGGCCCGGGCCGACCTGCGCGCCTTTAATGGCCTGTACGAACGGCACGTCACCAGCGTGTATCGCTACCTGCTGGTGCGCGTGGGCAACGTCGCCGACGCCGAAGATTTAACGTCGCAAACCTTTTTGGTAGCGATGGAAAATCTGGACAAGTACCGTGGGGAACGGCCGTTCCTGGCGTGGCTGTTTGGCATTGCCCGGCATAAAGTGGCTGATAAATACCGCCGCCAAAAACCGGAACTGATGCTGGAAACGGCCGCTGACCTGGCCGACCCGCAAGAGGACCCAGACGATCTTGTCAGCCAGAAGTTACAAATAGAAGCGGTCGCCCAAAAGCTGCAAACATTGTCGCCGGACCGCGCCGAAGTAATTTCACTCCGTCTGTTTGGTGGGCTGGACATACCAGAAATTGCCCGCCTGATGCACAAGCAAGAGCCAGCCGTGCGCATGCTGCTGCATCGGGGGCTGCAAGATTTGCAAACCCGGCTTAATCCAAACCAGGAGGCAACCGTATGAAGCAAAAAGACCCAATCCTGGCGGATGAGCTCAGCCGTCGCATCGCAGCTGAGATGCAAGGCAAAGGCCAGCCACCTGTCAGCGAAGCCATCGAAAAAGAGGCCGAGCTGGCGGCCAAACTGATTAACCTGGCCCAAGACACACATCCCGACCCGGATTTTGTGGCAGCCCTGGGGAGTCAACTGGCCCGGCGCGCCGCCCAAATAAATCAATCACAAAAAAATCAAGCGCCGCCAGAACAGCTATCGTTCTGGCAGCAGCTTACGCAAATGTTAAAGGAAGGAACAAATATGAATCGCAATAAATACCTACTGGGCGCACTCGGTGCGCTGGTACTAATAGTTGTTGCGGCTTATCTCGTGATGAACCGAGACGGTATCGGCGGTGATGAGCCAGCCGTCTCCGTGGCGGAGGACGGTAACGTGCCAACCGCCACCACCGAAGACGCCGGCAGCGACAACACAGAAGATGAAACGGAAGGCATTGAAGTTGCCGATCTGCCCCCCCTGCCCGCTTTGGAGGGCAGTGGCCAGGCTCAAGGATTGGGCGGTGGCGGCGGCGCAAACGTCCGGCCACAGTCTGGTGGCGGCGGGCTTGCCGCCGAAGATGCCGCTATCGGCATAGATGGCAGCATCATCTACACCGATCCATTCTCTGGCACAACGTTTACGCTTAACACAACCTTACCAACTGAACCCTTGCTGGCAACGGTGCTGCAAAACGTCCCGGAAGAAGCCGTTTCGGTAGAGAAAGCGCGTGAACTGGCCACCAAGTTTGGTTTCAATGGCCAGCTTTATCGTGAACAGTACCCGGTCTTTGAAGGTGAGTTTGTGGACCCGAACTACCAACCACCGGTTGTGTACCACATCTTCGATGGTCCGCGCAGTCTCATCATCGATGCCTGGGGCGCTTACTATAATGACACCAGCATCCAGAATGATTGGGACAACCCGCTGCCCTTCGCCCAGGCCGTACCGATTGCCGAAGCATACGTGCAGGAGCGTGGCCTGATCGATTTTGAGTATAAGATTCTGCAAGTCTGGGGCACCGATGTGAACTTTGTCCGCGTTATTGACGGGCAGCCGGTGAACCAGCCGGAACTGACGGTAGGCGTGAGCCATGACGGCCGTATCTTCTTCGTCAGCTACCAGGTGCTGCGCAACGCCGAACGCCTGGGTCGCTACCCGCTCATCACGGCTCAGGCCGCTTGGGAACGGCTGCAAAGCGGCGTGTTTGAAAATGGCATTCTGTACAACTACAGCGCCGGCCCGGAAGCGGCCGTTGCCGAACCAGCCATCGCTATTGAACCCGATCCAAATGCCGATTTATACCGGTTCTGGATGCGGGAATATGAACCCGGTGAAGAAATTCACCTGTACGATTGGCCCATCGTCTTCCTGGCGGTAGACAGCGGTGTCGCTCCGCGGATTCAGGTTCGTAACTACGTGGTGCAGGCCGACGCGGCTACGCTCAACGCTTTGGCCGAACGGGTTGGCCAGCAAACACACCTCTGGGGGCAAATTGGCGCCGATGGCCGAACGCTGGAGCTGGCCGGCTGGGAAGCAGTTGAGCAAATCCAGGAACCCATCTCTGGCCCCGGCGTGATTAGCCGGGAAGGCGACCAGGTGCTCTTTACCAGCAGCGACACAGGCAGCACCTATATTCTGCCCGACGCACCGGCAGACCTGGAAGACGGATTGGAAGTTTACCTGTTCGCCTGGGCCGTCCGCGACCTGGGGCTGGCTCACCCGGTAGCCGACTGGGAAAATATCGACAAGATTGTCAATATTGAACCGGAAATCCTGCCTGGCGAAGAGTTACCAATCGAAGAGCCCATCACGGATGAACCGTTGCCCATTGATGGGGACGGACGCGGCTTTGTGCCGTTCACGTACGAAACGTTCACAGTGAATGAGGTGTCGATGGCTTACTACTATACGTACAGTTGGCCCACCGACGACGCTGGCGAAATCCGCTACGAAGGACAGCCGACCATCATCGTGCAGCCCACCTGGAAGTTCTCCGGGCAGACCGACACGGGCGAGTATCTAGACTTCTTCGTGCAGGCGACGGAAGCTGAGCATGTGGAACGCTAACAGCGTTTTGTAATGACACGCAAAGAGACGGCCGTTTTCAAATCAAACCGAAAACGGCCGTCTTTTTTTAGGTATACGGCCGTAAAACCCCCGCCACCACATCTGCCAAATCAGGCAGCGGCTCAGACAAATCAACTTCAGCCTTCATCATTTCTAACTGCTGTGCCGCCTTTGCCTGCGTCTCGCTGCCGCTGGCCGGATGATGAACCGCCAGCCGGAGCAGACGAATCGCCCGGTCTTGCTGCCCATCTTGCGCCAACAGCTCGGCCAACCCCACCAACGCGTCCAAAGTCAGTGGATACGCCTGGATGTCCATCGTCAGGCGCAGCGCCTCATGGAAGGCGCGGCGAGCGGCATCCAGATCGCCCAGCAGGGTTGTCACCTCGCCCAAATTAATGAGCGAAATACTGATGCTGCGCCGGTTGCCCAACTCTTGTTTCAGGAGCAGGCTTTCATCGTGAAGCTGGCGTGACTCGGCCAGTTCGCCCAGCCGCATGGCAACCACACCGGCGTTACCCAGCGAGGCAGCCCGGCCCAACTTATAATTGATCTCTTTGAAAATAAGCTGGCTCTCCTGGTAGTAACGGCGGGCGGCGACAAAATCCTGTTCGGCGATGGCCAGGTTGCCTAAATTGTTGAGGGCAACGGCCGTTCCATGTTCATCCCCCAACTCCCGCCGCAGCGCCAGACTGTCTTGGTAATATTCGCGGGCGGCCTTGTAATCGCCCAGGCGCTGCGCCAGCGTGCCGCGCAAATTTTGCACAAAAGCCAACCCTTGCCTGTGGTTGATTTTGCTGGTCAGCGCCAGGCTGGTTTCTGCTCGAGCCATAGCCTGTTCGTAGCTGCCCTGGAAGCTGTCTACAATGGCCAGGTAGCAAAGACACAGTGAAACTTCTTTGGGAGCGTCTTCTGTTTGCAAGGTGTGCAACGCTTTTTCCAACACCTGCTGCGCTTTTTCATACTGGCCCAGGAAGGTGGCAAAACGGCCGTACCGCACCAACAACTTACCATACGTTTGCCGCGCTTCTGCTTCGTGCACGGCCGTCTCTTCCAATGCTGCCAGTGCCCAACCAAATGCAGCCGCCCCTTCCTGGAACCAGCCGCGCGACTCATATAAAAAGAAAAGGGAGACGACCGCCTGGTCCAGCCACTGCACCGCAGCGGCCGTGTCTGCCGCCGGATTTTCCAGCGCAGTTACCACCCAGCGCCAGGCGGCCCGCACGTTTTCAATTTCAGGCGTGAGCAGATCAAGCGCCTGCTGCCGATCGGCCGTTTGCCAGCGCTCTTCTTGCAGATGCAGCAGCAGCAAAAAATATTGGGCATGGCGCGCCGAGGTCGTTGCTGGGCCTTCCGACAAATCGGCCAGCCGTGCGGCAGCAAACTGGCGCACCATTTCCAACATCTCGAAACGGCCGTTCGCCTCCCGGTGCAGCAGTGATTTATCCACCAGCCCCGTCAACGTCCACAACGTGGTTTGGGTGACCTGCCGCGCCGCTTCCCTAGTAAAGCCGCCGCGGAAGACGGTGAGCTGCGCCAGTACCCGCTGCTCTTCATCGGTGAGAAGTTCCCAGGAATGGTCAAAAACGGACTGCAAACTGCGGTGCCTGTCCGGCACATCCCCCGCCCTGGTTTGCAAAAAGCCAATGCCCCGCTCTAATTCCTCAGCTATCTCGGCGCAACTTAACTGCCGCACCCAGGCCGAGGCCAGCTCAATACCCAGGGGCACCCCGGCCACCAGACGGCAAATTTTAGTGACGTGTGGTTCGGCTTCGGGCGTCAGCACAAAATCGGCCTGGGCGCGCTGGGCCATTTGCACAAACAGCCGCAGTGCGTCGGCAGGCTGCGCATCTGATTCATTTGGCAGCGGCAGCGGGCCCACTTCATAGGTCCATTCGGTTTGCAAGTTAAGCCGCTCGCGGGAGGTCACCAGCAACTTTACGTCGGGCAGGCTTTGGCTCACCTCGGCCAGCAGATGGCTGCCCTTAAGCAAATGCTCGAAGTTGTCCAGCACCAGAAGCATCTCTTTGGCCTGCAAGAAGTTGAGAAGCTGCGTTTGGGGCGGCGCGGCCCCGGCAAAGGTAAAGTCGACCGCTTCGGCAATGGCTGGGATGATCAATTCTGGGGCGGGCACGGCCGCCAAAGGCACAAAAAAGACGCCGTTCAGCGTGGTGCCTACGGCCGTTTCTGCCACCTGCAATGCCAATCGAGTCTTGCCAATGCCCCCTGGCCCCACCAGCGTGAGCAGGCGGCAAGACGGCCGGGCCAACTGCGCCTGAATCTGGGCCAACTCATGGGCTCGCCCCACAAATGGAGCGGTAGCCACCGGCAAATTGTGGCGGCGAATGTCTACAGCCGCCCGAATGCGCTCGTACAGCACATGTACGCTACCGGATGCAGCATCTACACCACCTACCTCTTCCGCCTGGCAGCCGACCCGGATG
>CALBTC010000389.1 GCA_937967805.1 uncultured Anaerolineaceae bacterium | reverse complement strand
GAAATATTAGAATTGACTGGACCAGACCAAGCGTCACGGTATACATCCAGAGCAGGGAGCGGTCTAAAACTATCACATTGGCCGGGGCGTCATGGGTGACAATCAGGGGTTTGGTTCTGGCCGGGGTTTCTTTTTGGGAAGAAACGGCCGTTTCCCCTTCATACAGAATGACAGCCACCGAAATATTGTCCTCACCGCCCCGTTCATTGGCTTTACGGATGAGCGTGTCGGTGGCTTGTTCTGGTGATTCTTCAGTTAGCGTCAGGGCAATTTCTTCATCCGTTACGTGGCGCGTCAGCCCGTCTGAGCAGAGGAACAAGATGTCCCCTTTTTGCAGCTTCTGCTCAAATAGATCAATTTTGGGGGAACGTTCAGACCCCAGGCTGTACAAAATGACGTTGCGCCGGGGATGGTAGCTGGCCTCTTCTTCGGTGATGGCCCCTTCCTCCACCAGCTTGGCCACTAGGCTCTGGTCTTTGGTAATTTGCTCGATACGGCCGTTGCGCCACAAATAACCCCGGCTGTCGCCCACGTTGGCAATGTAAGCCCGATTTTCTTGTAAAACGGCCGCCACCATGGTGGTGGCCATGCGGCTGTTGTCGTTGCGTTCCAGCACATATTGGCGCAAATCAGAATTGGCCGCCTGCATAGCGTTGAGCAGGCGCTGCCCCCAATCGTCCTCGTCGGCGTGTTCCAGATAATGATCAATGGTGCGCTGCGTGGTCATCTCGCTGGCAACTTCGCCCGCGTCGGCCCCACCAACGCCATCGGCGACAATGTACAGCCAGCCGCTTTCTTTTTCTGCTTCACGGTTTGGTGGTTCCCAGTAAGAGACAAAATCTTCGTTGTGGCCCCGGACTCGTCCGGTATCGGTGCGGAGGATGGCAGTGATTTGCCCAAGATTACTCATGACCCAGACTATAACCCACCTGTCTGAAAACGATCAAGCCTGACTTCGGTTCCAGAGGGAAATCGTAGGGAAGTTTTCCGGTGCCTGGCACCACCCAACTTAGGAATGAAAGATAATTAATGTGAGCAAATGGAAAATGAACACAAAGTGATATTCTAATTGCGTGATGAAAACACCACCAAATCCTCAGTTACAACCAGAAAAAGCGTACGAATTTCGCCCGTATGATGCTGATACAGAGATTGCCATGAAGAACTTCTATGTCAGTTTATCGGAAAAAGACAAACGCTGCTATGCTGGAATTGAAGCGTTGAAACTCGGACATGGTGGACAAAAGTACATAGCCAAGGTGTTGGGATGCAGCCGAGGCACAGTCAAGAAAGGGGCGTGTGAAGTCAGTGATTTGCCTCGAAAGACGTGGATAAGCGCATTCGACAAGGGGGGGAGTCCGGAAGAAGTACAGCGAGAAATGGTTGAAGATTGACGAACAGTTTTTTTGACCGTGTTAAAAGAACATACGGCCGACGACCCCATGGATGAACGGGTGGTTTGGACGGATTTGAATGACAAAGAAATTCAACAATTATTGGGCGAAACGTATGAAGTATGGGTCAGCCAACCGATCATCAAGAAATTGCTCAAAAAACATGGTTATCGCCGTCGCCAAGCCCAAAAAAAAACGAACCATGAAACAAGTCCCCAACCGGAATGAATAATGTAACTTATCTGTACCCTGCTCTTGTATCACTTTCACATTCGTGTCTCTGGCTTATGATCTATATTTTGGGTGAAGCGTGATGATAATGGTCGTTTGCAGCCATTCATTCGCCAGACGGGACTGGCTTGCATTTGCCAGCCGATATGTGTGTCTCCTCCCTGCCTGTTCGAGTTCTAAGCTGACATGGGCGTATTGGGAATAAAAGGACGAAAGCCTACGATTAGCTGTTTTGGCACCATAATTACCACGATAATCTATTTTATGGTGTGGAAAACCAGTGTAGGCAAGCTGATTTTTGGAAATATCACATTGCTGGGACAAATCGCAACTATTTGCCGGACGTGGACGTTGTTGCGTCTAGCGCTTGATCAGATTGTGCTCTGTAACTGGGGGCCAGCGCAAGTTTTGCTAGACGCCAGCGATCTGGTTTGGAAAGGAGAGTGAACGATGACTACTCAAATCCTAACCCGTGTGAATCGCGCGAAAGCAAGGTTTCTTCAAGATATTGTGTTGTTGGCTCTATTGGCTGTCTTTCTCCCGGCCTGTACCGGCCTGGTTGATGAGGAACCGGCGGCCGAAATGGGAACTGCTTACATTACGCTAGATGTCGAAAGATTTACAACCTTCGAGAATGCCGAGATGGATCACTTTGTCGCGGCCATCGACGATGAGCTGTTCATCGGGGTTACTGTCGGCGAACAGTGGGACGGCGAAGAAGAACCACGGACGGTCGCCGTCTACCTGTGCGACAGTCAGATGGTGTCGCAGTGGATCACCGGGAAGATAACGGGACAGGAAGGGACGCTGATTGCCGGTGAATCCAGCGCCGACATGACCATCGCCGACAATAGCGTATCGGGCACGGTGGTCTTAGACGGTGGCGAGCCCCGGCCGTTCACAGCAGAGCTGGCCAACGCCGACGCCGGTGTGTACCGGGCCGAATTGAGCCAGGGCGGCGTCGACTACCGACTTGATTGGGTCATCCTTAACGACGGCCGACAACGTGGCCCCCTGGATGGCAAGGGAAATGATGTTATTGTCGTCGACCCGAATTAGGGGATTATTACAGTCGGCGAGGGCATACTCATTGTTTCAATATAGAGTGGGACACTTCACATTCAGAAATTAGTGTAGAATCTGAGGGTGAAGAGGAATATCATGACACAAAAACAGGTAGAGAAACTTAGCGAAAATGGGGTTGGACCAAAACAGCAGTCCGATCCCGAAGTGCTGCTCAAGGCGAAACGGCGCACGTTTACGGCCGCTTCTAGCAATGATCGTTTGGCCCGCGAATGAGTTGGCAAATTCGATGAACGTCCAGGCGGCCTCTTTGTTGGCCGTGTTGCTGGAGAGACAGTAAGCGTCGCTGTGCAGCACACCGGCCACTTCCTGATTGCGCGGCAGAGGGGCCACGTCCCAAACAAAACCTTTAATTTCCCGATAGGTCGGCGTGCCCCGACGGCTGTCGAAGAACATGGCGGTTGTTCCGGCCACAAAACGACTTTCGCTGTCCTGCGCCGCTTCCTCAAGCCGGTTGGGAACCACACCATGCACCTGACGCAAATCGACAAACCATTGCAGGGCGCCCTGCGCCGGGGAGCGGGTTAGGGTAAGTCGGGTAGCGACGATAGTTCATCAGTGTGACGTCGGGAGGCGTTCCGGCGGCAAATTCAGTTGCCAGTCGGTCACGGTAAGCGCTGGCAGACGGAATATGAGTCACTTCTGTCTCAATTTCTGGATGGGCTTCTTCAAAAGCAGCAACCAGGTCCAGATAAGCTTGACGCTCGGCCGGATCGCCGGAAATCATAAAGGAGACAGTCTCAGCCGCCGGAGAGCAGCTTGCCAGGAAGAGCAGGACAAACGGTAAGATGAGCCGGCTAGAAAGTGGCGCGTGGAGGTTAGGTCGTCGATCCATTAAGATGTTTACTCCCGGTTTGGGACCCTGTTTCAGGGTAGCTCACTTCATTGTGAAAGGTAAATAAAGGTGGTTCTCGAAGTAATCAGGTTTGTAGCGGGTGATGCTGTCGATGAGGCTGCCGGCACGGTTGTAGAAGCTGAAGTTCAGGCAGAGCGGGCTGGTCTCAAGGCGCATCGCACCGTAGTCGAGATTATAGCGTGCCGCGCTGCCAGGCACAGGATCGCCGACGGCATAAATGCTGCGACCGCCCAGCCCGTTAACAAAGTAGAGGATGCCGTCTTGATGAATGCGTTCGTAGGTGTGGTCGTGTCCTGCTAACACGGCCGTCGCCCCCCAATCGGCAAAAGGCCACTGCACATCGCTGTCCGAACCATGCACGCTGGACGAGGAGTAGGGTGGATGGTGCAGCGTCACTAATTTCCACGGTGCGCCGCTGGCGGTCATCTGGGTTTGCAGCCAATCGGCTTGAAGGGATGAGGCGGTACGGCCGTCTGGTTCATTGAGGGCACTGTCCAACGCAAAAAGATGCACCGGACCAAGCTCAATTTCATAATACCGTTCGTTGCCGGGCAGGCTGAAATAGTCAAGGTAGGGCTGGAGCGTGCCGGTATTCCAGTCGTGGTTGCCGGGGCTGGGGAAGAAGCGGTTTTCAGCCGCACCGGGACCATAGCTGCCGCTGTAGCTACCGATGTACTGCTGGTAATATTGGCCAACGTTTTCGTCGATGGTGCTGGCTGCGCCATCGGGATAGTTGTTGTCGCCCGTGGTCAGGACGTAATCAACGTTCCAACTGTGAACCAGATTGGCCACATCGGCCTCCGGCTGGCCGGCATCGCCATAATCGCCGATGACGGCCATTGTCACCGTGCCGGTACACGCTGCGGCACCGGCTTGAGTCGTGTCTACGTGATAGATTTTGTTGGGGAGCCGCCAGCTAATGAAAAATAGGAAGAGTACGGCCGTTCCCAGCAAACTTAGCACTGCCCAACGCCAATATTTTAAAATCATACGCCATTTGTTTTGCAGCAAGTGGTGCATCACGTTTCACGCATCATGCCTCTCCTGCTATTCCTCTGTTGTCAGGCCAAAGCCAAAGGGGAACAATGGCTCGTCTTCAGCCAGGTTGGCAAAGTCGAATGGTAGTTGGTCCACGCTGCGCGGCCAGGTGTAGGCCAGCCTGCCGGTAAACGGCCGTGTTCCAAACAATACATCCACCACGCCCTGGCCCTCTGTGCCCGGCAGCCAGGCGGCCACCAGGGCGTCCCACTCCACTATCAGGTCCGTGATGATGAGCGGCCGGCCGGAGATGAGAACGACGGCCAGCTGGTCGCACGTTTCTACCATGCGCTGCACCAGGCGCAGATCGCCCACCGGCAGACGTAGGTCGGCACTGTCGCCCAGGCCTTCGGCGTACGGCCGTTCCCCCACCACCGCCAGGCACACTGCCGGTTCACCCGCCGGTACATCTTCAAAACGGCCGAATTCGTTGTACACCACATTGGTATCCGCCGAAACCGTGGCTTCAATCGCCTCTAAAATCGTCGTGCCTGGGGTGATGTCGCCTTCGGCACCCTGCCACTCAATGGTCCAGCCTCCGGACTGAATGCCGATGTCGTCGGCCGCCTGCCCGCCAACGTAAAGCGCCGGTATATCGGGTGAGAGCGGCAGTATATCGCCTTCGTTCTTCAACAGCACCTGGGACTGAACCACCGCTTCCCGGGCCACCGCCCGGTGCTCAGCCGAACCCACCTGGGGCAGCAGCGCCGGGTCAGAAAAGGGATGATCAAACAAACCAAGTTCGTACTTCACGGTGAGGATGTTGCGCACCGCTTCGTCGATGCGTGCCTCGCTGATGTCGCCGTTTTCCACGGCCTCCAGCACGGTGTTGATGAAGCGATGGTAATCGTAGGGGACCATGTTCATGTCAATCCCGGCGTTGATTGAGGTCACGACCGCTTCGTAATAGTCGTTGCTAATCTGGTCAATGCCGGCCCAGTCGGAAACAATAAAGCCGTCGAAGCCCATTTCGCCGAGCAGCACGTCGTTGATGAGATACTCCTGGGCATGCATCTTCATGCCGCCCCAACTGGAGTATGAGATCATGATGTTTTGCGCACCGGCTTCAATGACGGCCGTATACGGCGGCAAATGCACGGCGCGCAGCGTTTCTTCATCAACCTCGGTCACACCCTGGTCGATCTGGTAGCTGCCGGTGGTGGAACTGCCCCAGACCGTACCGCCGTCGCCCACAAAATGCTTGGGCGTGGCCAGCACCGTGTCCGGCGCAGCCAGATCGTCGCCCTGCAAACCGCGAACGTAAGCGGCTGCCAGCGTGGCAACCAGCTCCGTGTTTTCGCTGTAGCCCTCATAGGTGCGCCCCCAGCGGATATCTTGCGGCACAGAAACGGCCGGAGCGAAATTCCAGTAAATGCCGGTGGCGATCATTTCTGCGGCCGTTACCCGGCCAATTTCGGTCATCAGCTCAGGATTGTTGGCTGCGCCCAGGGCGAGATTGTGGGGGAAGATGACGGCTCCGGCCACGTTGCTGTGCCCGTGCACCGCGTCTACGCCATAAATCAGGGGAATGCCCAGATAAGCGTCCAGCGCGGCGGCCTGAAAGCCATCAACCATCGCCGCCCAGCTTTCCGGCGTGTTGGGTTCGGGGTAGCCGCCGCCGCCGCTGAGCAGGCCGCCAATTCCGAGGGAAGTGATGTCCTCATTGTCGATGCTGTTCTTTTCTACCAGCGTCATCTGCGCGACTTTCTCGGGCAGCGACATGCGCGCCAGCAAATCCGCTACCCGTTCTTCGATGGGCAGGTCTGGATTTTTATACGGCGCGTCATCGGGAATGGCCGGGCGCGCGGGGCTGGGGGTTGGCTCGGGGACGTTGGCCACCACGTCGCTTTGGCCAATTTCAAAAAAGACAAGCCGGCCAAAAACGCTGGGGTTTTGGTAGGAGCTGTCTGCCCGGTCAAAGACGGACCAGATCGCTTTCAGATTGCGGTCGCCCTGTGAAGCGCCATTCAGGTGAACCTGAAAGCCGATGACGTTGCCGTGTTCTCGCTGGATATTCCAGACGCGATTTTTAAGGGGCACGGCCGTTTCTACCGCATACCCTTTTTCCGTCAGTACGACCTGTACCACGGCTTCTACTGTTTCACCCTGCACGCCGCCCAAGACCACTTCTTCCGGGTCCCGCCCGGCGTTAAGCGGCGGGATGGTGATTTGCGCCACGCCGTCCTGGTAGGAAGTCAGCCCCAAATCGCCCGTGGCGTTGATGTAAAATTCTACCGAATCTTCGTTCCAGTAATTTTCGCCGTGTTCGCCGCTGATGATGTTGCCATCGGTCACGTCAGCCATCAAGTACAGAAATTCGTCATCGGCTGCAGCGGCAAAGGTGAGGGTGGTTGCCCCCTGCACCGCGTCGGGAACATCCGGAATCGTAACCGTGGGCACGCCTGCCCAGTCGCTCAGATCGCCGTCCAGGGTGATGGCGACGGGGAAGGGGGCAATGTATTGTTCGCCGGGGGTGCCTTCCGGCGCCAGCAGGCTTGCCTGGCTCGTGGATTCGGTAGAAACGGCCGTTTCGGTAAGTGCCGGCGCACTGGTGGGAACGGCCGTAGCGCCTGGCGTGCTGTTCTCCTCCGCCACGTCGGCGCAGGCTGTTAACGTCAAAAAAAGTATCAGTAAGATCAAGGCCAAACGGCCGCTTGTAGCATGCATATCTATCTCCCCAATAAGTTGAATTTTTTCTACGCCGGCCAGATTTTGCGCCCGCCACCAGGCGGCACTAGAGCGTCAATATGGCTCATCTCTGCCGTCGTTAACGGCAGCCGCAGACCGGCCTGAACGTTGTCGCGCATCTGGCGCACATTTTTTGCGCCGGGGATGACGGTGGTTACAGCCGGATGCGACAGCGTGAACTGCAAGGCCACCTGGGCCAGGGAACGGCCGTTGGCCAGCGGCTCCAGCTTTGCAACCTTTTCCAGGTCGTCCAGATAAATGGCACGTTCTTCCGGATTTTCATGCCAACTGCGGCGGAAATCATCCTGGCCAAAGCGCGTCTCGGCGTCAAACTTGCCCGTGAGGATGCCCATGGCCAGACCACCACGCACAATCACGCCGATGTTATGTTTCTGGCAGTAGGGAAAGATATTTGCCTCCGGCGTGCGATTGAGAATGCTGTAATCTACTTGCAGAGCGGCGCAGCCATTGTCGGCGTTAAAGGCCCGTAGATAGTCAAAATCACTGGTGCTGACGCCATAGGCCCGCACCTTGCCGTCCTTCTGTAGCCGCTGGAATCCTTCGAGAAAACATTCCATCGTCGGATCACGGAAATTGATATGGCTCTGGATCAGGTCGATATAGTCAGTTTGCAGGCGCTGCAAATTGCTCTCGACGCCGGCGATTAGCTTTTCGGCCGTATCATAAGCGGATTTACCGGCGTCGCCGTCAAAGTCGCGCCAGCCAATTTTGGTGGCGACAATGAAGCGGTCGCGCCGGCCCTGCATGGCCTGGCCCAAAAGCTCCTCGCTGTGGCCGCTGCCGTAAACGTCGGCGGTGTCAAAAAAGTTGACGCCGGCGTCCAGGGCAAAGTCAATCGCGTCAAAAATTTGTTGATCATCGGTCGCACCCCACTGGTCGCCGCCGGCGGCCCAAAGCCCCATGCCGATCTCGGTGATATCAATACCGCTCTTGCCCAGGGTGCGTTTTTTTAGCATTTGTTGCTTCATGAGTTGAATCCTTTCTCTTGATGTTGTTAAGTGAATTACAAGAAACCTTGTTTTCACTTGCAAAAGTTTGCCTGTGATTTGCTTAATCAGGTGGCGACGGTTGACATTTGTCGCGGGTCGGGATCGGTCGTGATGGGTTCGGCCGTTTCATCGACCCAGGTAAACTGGCCGCACAGCCGGATATCGCGGGAGGAGCTGCCCACCAAAACGGCGAAATCGCCCGGCTCCGTCGTCCAGTCATCCAGCGCCGGATCGTAGTAGGCCAGCGACTGCTGGTTGAGTGTCAGGGTGACGGTTTTGGTTTCACCCGGCTGCAGGCCCACTTTGGCAAACGCTTTGAGCTCTTGCAACGGCCGTACCAGCCGCGCTGCCTCGTCCCGCACATACAACTGCACCACTTCCTGCCCGGCACGGCTGCCGCTGTTGGTAACCTCCAACTGCACGGTGATCTCGTCACCGGGGCCAAATTCCGTGCCGTTCAGGCGTAAATTGTCGTAAACAAAGGTCGTGTAAGACAGCCCGTGCCCAAAGGGGAACAATGGCGCAATTTCTTTTTTGTCGTAGTAGCGGTAGCCGACAAAAATGCCCTCCCCATAATGGACCTGTCCGTTTTCACCGGGATAGTTGATGAAAGCCGGATTGTCCTGCAACCGTTGGGGGAAGGTTGTGGGCAGCTTGGCAGACGGGTTCACGTCGCCAAAGAGCACGTCGGCCAGGGCGTGGCCGGCATCCTGCCCACCATACCATTGCTGCAACACGGCGGGAACGGCGTCCAGCCAGGGCATCTCCAGCGGCGAACCGGCGTTGAGCACCACCACCGTATTTGCATTGGCGGCCGCGACGCGGGCGATTAATTCGTCCTGCTGCCCCGCCAGCTTCATGTTTTCCCGATCAAACCCTTCGCTCTCCCATTCGCGGGTGAGCCCGGCAACAATAACGGCCACATCGGCCTGTGCTGCCAGGTCGACTGCTGCCTGAATAAGATCGGCGGGCATGGGTGGAACGCAGCCCAGGCGCAGGGTGCGCCAGCGGCTGTCTGGGTCGGTAATGTACTCGATCAGCAGGGAAACAGGTTTGTTTGCTTCAAGCGGTAATGTAACGGCCGTCGCCTGCTCTGCGTCACCCTCCATTTGATCAATCACGACGTTCCCATCTACGAACAGCTGCGCCTGACCAATGCCCCATAAATGAAGCCGGTAATCGCCGCTTTCTGGCACGGTGAGCGTGCCTTGCAGGCGCAGTGAGAAGTGGCGCGGGTCTACAAATGGGTTGACCGTGCCAAACCAGGAGAGCTCGCTCTTGCCCACAACGCCGGTGTGTGCCGGCTGGCCGGACAGAGCGAGGTTGTGGTAATACTCAAGCGTCAGGCCAGGTTCTCCGGTGGTGGCGGTCAGCCAGTCCGGTTCAACCAGCGGTGGCAGGCGGTGAATGAGCGTGCCCACCGTATAGGCCACATTAACCGCATCCCCCACGCGCTGCTGTATGCCCGCCAGCGGCGACACGGCCCGAACGGGGTTCACCTGCGAGCTGCCGCCGCCCATAATTTGGGCCCACCGGGCATTTTCGCCAATGACGGCGATGGTTTGCGGTTTTATCGGGTCGAGCGGGAGCAGGTTGCCTTCGTTTTTGAGCAGAACGTTGGCTTCAGCAGCCACTTTGCGCGGCAGGCCATCATCGCCGGGGGCGGGGGTCCTGCCGGTGGTAACGCGCTCAATCAGGCGCAGCAGGCGACGGACTTTGTCGTCCAACACCGCCTCATCGAGGTCGCCGTTGCGAACGGCCGTTACAATTTTCTCCGGATTCATCCAGCGGGCCGGGCCGGGCATCTCCAGATCCAATCCGCCGGCAGGCACGTTGTCGCTGTAGGTGCCGTACCAGTCGGAGATCACCAGGCCGTCGTAGCCCCATTTTTCTTTGAGCAGGTCATGCAGCAGCGGATCGTGCTCGCTGGCGTAGGTGCCGTTGATGCGGTTGTAGGCGCTCATCACCGTCCAGGGGTTGGCTTTTTCTAAGGCGATGCGAAATGGCTCCAGATAGATTTCATGGAGCGGCCGTTCTGCCACCTCTGAACTGATCGAGAAGCGCTCAAACTCCTGATCGTTGGCCACAAAATGCTTGATGCAGGCGGCTACCCCTTGCTTTTGTAGGCCGTTAATGTAGGCTGACGCTATTGTGCCGCTGAGGTAAGGGTCTTCGGCAAAGCATTCAAAGTTCCGCCCGGCTATGGGCGTCCGGTGGATGTTGACCGTGGGCGCCAGCAGTACGTGGGCACCTTTCTTATGCGCCTGCGCCGCCAATGCGGCGCCTACCTGCTCGATTAAGGCGGGATTCCAGGTTGCGCCCATGGCCACGCCCACCGGGAAGCAAATGGAAGTCTGGCCCAGATTGTCATCTCTGCCGCGCACGCCGTTGGGGCCATCGCTGACCTGGATGGCGGGAATGCCCAGCCGGTCTACCGGCACGGTGCGCCACATGTCGGCTCCGGCCAGCAGCGACGCTTTTTCAGCCAGAGTAAGTTCGTTAATCAGATCATCAATCGATTGGTTCATTATTACCTCTTTGTCTCCGGTCATTCAGCTCGTGTGCGAGCGTAACTGAAATTTTGGGATTATAACGCGCACCTGTTGTATCCGCGCATCACGGTTGAGAATGTGTTGGGTTGTGGTGGCGTCTAAATGTGTACCAGGCATGGTGCGGCTACGGCCGTCCCTGTTTAGCACCTCAATTTGCGCTTCTTCTCCTTGTACATACACAATCGGCGTCTGGCAAAATGTGAAGGCCAGGGAACCGGCCGGCAGCGCCACGGTTTGGTTTTGCCCGGCAACGTCCAGAAAGGCAAAGGTAGCGGGCGCCGTTAGAAATTCGTCGTCTTGCAGCAGCGTGGGCACAAAATGAAGCTGACCGTTTTGCAGCGCAATGCCCAACTCGCCCCAACGGGTCAGGATTTCCTCTTTCACCTGACCGGTCATTCCTGGCTGGCGTGCACCGCTGTCCCAGGGGGTATGTGAGTAGGGATCGGTGGGGAAAGCGCCGTAAACCTCGGGTGTTTTGTTGAAGCTTAGCCCGGCGCGGATGTCATAGTAGGCCGCGGCGAGCCCGTTGGTAACGGCCGTATCTGCCTCTGCGTTCAATGCCAGCAAATAACATTCTTGCACCGCCAGCAGCAGTTTGGACACCATGTGCCAGTAAATGCTGCCCAGCCCTTCATAGGCAAAAAAGGTGCCGGAACGACCGGTGAAGGTGCGATGGTTGAACGTCTCTTCAAACAGGTTGAGGATGCGGGTGCGTTCTGTTTGGACGAGCGCGGCGTAGGCCGGTTCTTGCGCCAGTTGGTCCAGGACCCGGTTCACGTCATTGGCATTGCGGAAACGGCCGTTAAAATGAAACACGCCCGCTGCATCCCGTGCGATCAAACGGCCGTCGCCCGCTGCCGCCAATGCTTCAACCAGTTTCGAGCCAGCCACCTGCTCGGCAGAAACATTGTTTTTGTCCAGGAAACCAGGCAGCTTGCGGTTGGGATAAAGCATGTAGGAATGTTGGTCGGCGCGATACAGTTGGCTGTGGCGCAGGCTTTGCAGTAGGGCCAGCGCCTCTTCCGCTGCCAACATGCCTGACGACAGCAGCGCCACCTGGCCTTCGAGCATCAGGTAGAGGTGTTCAACCGCCGCGCCATTTTCATCCAGGTGCAAAATGTTGTAACTGTGTGTCAGGCCGTCCGGGCGGCGGTTGGCGTGCAGAGTTTCCTCGATGTAGGTTTGGGCCAGCGTCAGAAATTCACGCAATGCTGCTGCGTCAATCGTCGCCTCAGTTGGCGGTATTCCATTTTGGTAGATGGTTTCCCGATAAGCGGTGGCCGCCATGCCCAGCGCGTCCATAATCGCCCGCCGCGCTTCATCGCTAAAGCCGGATTTCACATGTTGTTGGTACATGGTGAGGATTTTTTGAACGGCCGTAAACAGAGAGACAACGGCCGTATTCACCACAAACTCGTCGCCATCCACATCCTCCAACTGGACCAACCAGAAAGCGATGAAACGGCGCAGGTAGGCGGCCGTCACTACAGACAGCCCCTTCCCCACCAGGGCATTGTTGGCGTCGTTCCACTCCGGCCGCTGCGTGTTCATCCAGATGCCGCCTTCGGGCACCAGGTTGGTGAGCTTGGCCAGCAGCAGGACGAGCAGCTTTTCGGTCATGGTGACATGAATGATATGGTTGTTTTCATCGTGGTGTAAACGGCCGTCGCTGCCCAGGTGGGCAACGGCCTTTTCTATCTCCTTTTCACTGTTCCAATCAAAAACAATCGTGTCATACCAATCGGCCAGCATCTCCGGATACGGCTTGAGGCGGTAAGGCACGTTGGCATAGGTAAAAACAGATTGGTGCCACAGGCGGGCCAATGCACCGGGCTGTGTTTGCCGGGCAACCTCCAACAGCTTTTGCAGGTAGATGATCTGGTGGTCGCTCCAGTAGCCGATATTCGACCACGGGTTGTCCGGCTCCGGCACTTCCCACTCGATGCCCGCCCGCGTCACACGATACGGATTGTAGCCGTCGGCCGTTGTGGCGTTCAGGAATTTGGCTACTGTGCCAATCGTATAATCGGGGAAGGCGTACACCAATGGCTCCCAATTTTGGAAGATGTCGCGCCAGTTGCCCTGGTAATCGAGGCGAGGTGAGCCGTCGGGCTGCTTCAGGTTGATCGAAAAGTAGTTCCAGGGCCGGCTGGGATCGCCATGCCGCCGGCTGAAGGTCAGCGGTAAATATTCGTAGCACAACCGGATCAGGTCAGGATTGTCGGATTTGGCTGCTTTGGCGTACAGATCACGGATAGTGATTTGATCGGGCAGTCCGGCAAACCAGTCTGCCTGCGCCTGGAGAACAGCACGATTGCGCCCCTCCACAAAGTTAAGTAGATCCTGTTTTTTCAGGTAGGTACCGTTGGCAAAAATGCCGCCGCGCATAATGTTGAAAAGGACGTTGGCAAAGTGGTGGGCGGTTGTGGCTAGTTGGGCCGAAAGCTGCAGGCCATCGGCGGCGGCCACGTAGCGTACCACATCGGCCGTGCCCTGGGCAATATCGGCTTCAATTGCCTGCTCCACGGCCGTTTCATCCTGCCGCAAAAGGTGGATTAATCGGGAAACGGCCGTGTGGTCCTGGTTCACGTCGGCGATGATGTGCCACTGCTTTACCTCTCCTGGCGGCAGCTCAAAGCTGGCAGAGACCAGGTAGGCACCTGGCCGGCCGCAGATGTCATGTTCGGGGGTGAGAGAACGGCCGTGTCTAAATCCATCCATCTGTGCCGTGCTCAGCAAGTGAGTGGGGTTGTCCACTCCCAGCTGCCAGACCACGGTTGCCAGCAGCGATTCGCTCGGTTCAGCCCGGTCGGTGAGCGTGGCGCTCAGGGTGAAAATGCCCAGCCCGGTTTCCGGCTCCAATTCGTTTCGCTTGTAGGCGTGCAGCAGGCTGCTCATGGTCCCTTGCAGCGCCGTGTTTGCGCCGTAGGGCAGCACATTTTGCAGGCCATCTAGCAGCTCGATCTGGCAGGTATCAGCGGCATCGTTTTGCAGCAGGCAGGTGCGCACAAAACCGAACCGGTCACCGGTACGCCATGCCGTGCGCACAGTCACGCCCAAATCGTGGTTGACTTCTTCAAAGATGAGCTTGTTGCCATAGATGTTTTTGTAGAGATGGCGGTCGCAGCGGTACATGCCGGCGTAACGGGTGGAGAACGGCTCCCAGAGGTGGGTAAGCTTGTCCTGATCATCACCGAAGCGGCCGTTACGCGTCACGCGTAAAATCGTCCTGCCGCCGGTCAGTTCGTTGTGGGCAGCGATCTTGTCTTCCGTCTCATAGGGAAAGAGTGCCGAATCGGCGTTTTGGCGCCCGGCTGTGAGCCCGCCGCTGCTTGCGATGAACAGCCAGTGATCGGCACTGCTCACCAGACTCATGAAAAACGGAGGCATCTGGTCGTAATGGCCAATGCGGTAATATAACTCACCATCAAGCTGCACGAAGCTGCCTGCTGTTGTCTTTTTATTGCCTTTGATGGGTGTGTGACCAACCAGAGTTTCGTTTTTCTCGCTTTTCATCCTGTGCGGCTCCTCTTCTTTGCTACAAAAAAATTCCCCGGAAACCGTAAGACAGATGAGTGCTCTTAAAAACGGTTTCCGGGGAAACAGACATTACTTAAGGTACAAACTCAAAAGAACCAACGTCACAGGCGGCGTCACGACTGATGCCACGTTGATCGGTTGCGGGGCAAACGGCCGTATCCGCTGCATCAATTGCCACGCTTCCGGCCAGCAGAGCATGGGTCAGCGTCGGACCGCCGTTGTTGGCCAGCACATCAAGCCCAGCGTCAGCGACAATCTGGTCGCTGGCACCGGCAAAGCAGGTGGCATCGGTGAGAACGTTGTTGTGATCGGCCGTCAGCGTTACGGTGCCTGCGCCCCAGGGCGCGAAGAAACAGTTGTCTTGTGCACTGGAGACAATGCTGTTGGTCAGCGTCAGCGTGGCGCTGCCGTCGCCAAACGTGCCCACAAACAGATCGGCCGGTGCCCAGCTTGGGGAGACGTTGTTGGCAATGGTGCTGTTGGTGACATTGACCACGCCATCAGTGGCAAAAAGAGCACCGCCGTACCAGCCGGTGGCCTGATTGCCGCTAATCGTGCTGTTCATGATGGTCACATTGCCCAGCGAGCGCAGACCGCCGCCCACGTCATTGGAAACGTTGCCGCTGATACTGCTGCGCACGATGGTGGTGCTGGTATTGAAGAAGCTGTAAACGCCGCCCCCAGACCAGCCAGCCACATTGTTGGCCACCGTGCTGTCAATCAGGTTCAACGTTGCGCCATTGCCACTGTAGATGCCGCCGCCACCCTGCCAGAAGTCACCGGCGTCGGTGGCCATAGTGTTGTTGGTAACGGTGACACGGTCCAGCGTGAGCGTGCCGTTGTTGAGCACGCCGCCGGCCAGTTGCCAGCCAAATCCATCGGCCAGCGTCAGGTCGCTAACGGTGGCGCTGCCGGCTGCCTCGACGATCAGGACGCGATCGATACCACTCCCGCTGACCGTAAGGCCAGGCGCGCCGGCGCCGTCGATGGTGACGTTTTTGTTCACCACGAGCGGGCCGGAGGAGAGGGAGATGGTGCTGTTGGCCAGCGACGGATCGAACAGGACTAGGCCGCCATTGGCCACCATGTTGATCGCCTGGCGCAGGGAACCGGGGCCACTGTCGGCCGTGTTGGTCACGGTCACTTCTGTGGGCGCCGCCAGCCGAACCTGATCCAGCATGACTGTGGCCGTGGTGCCGTTCACCGGCAGCTCGAAGCCGTAACCCCACACATCGGTCAGTGTCAGGCCATCGTCCGGTGCACCGGCAGGCTGCTCGGCGCTGCGGCTGAAGGCATCGAACGGAACAAAAACTTCCTGCCAGCCGGTGAAATCATCGACAAAGGTGGCTGCGAACCGTTCGGCCGTATCCGGGCCTTGGTAGACGCGCACGTAGTCGATGACCATTTCCTGGGGAAAGGTAAGGTCTGGGCTGACTGCACCGCCAAAGTTGCCGCCGATGGCCATGTTCAGCAGCAGGAAAACAGGATCGTTAAACACCCATTCATTGGGGGACACGTCGGCCGGAGTGGCCGTGTGGTAGAGGATGCCGTCCACGTACCATTCGATCAAGTCAGGTTGCCACTCGATGGCAAACGTGTGGTAGCTGCCGGCCACGCCGCCGGGGAAGTTGTAGGTATTGCCATAAGAGGCGCCGCCAGAGTAACCGGGGCCGTGAATGGTGCCAAACACCTCATCGGGAATGCGGCTGACGTATTCCATGATGTCGATTTCGCCGGTTTGCGGCCAGCCAACTTCGCCGATGTCGGTGCCCAGGCTCCAAAAGGCGGGCCAGAGGCCATCCTCGCCGTCGGGCACCTGAATGCGGGATTCGATACGGCCGTATGCCACCTCTACCTTATTTGCCGACAGCAGCCGGGCTGAGGTGTACTCGCACGGACCGTAATAGCACGTCAGGGACCCATCCGCTGCGCGGGCCGTGATCACCAGGTTGCCCTGGCCGTCGGTAGCCGCGTTGGCCGGGTCATCGGTGTAATATTGCAGTTCGGCATTGCCCCAGCCGGGGATGCCGTTGACCGTGCCGTCACCAATTTCGTAGGACCAATATTCCGGGTTGGGCGGCGTACCGGCCGGGTCGTTGAACTCATCGCTCCACACCAGCGACCAGCCCGCCGGTCCAGGATCAGGGGCGCGATTGTCCAGCAGTTCCAACGTAACCGTATCGCCTGTTCCCTGGCCGTAATAATAGAAGGTGAGGCCATCGTTGGCCCGCCAATCCTCACCCAAGGCAAAGTCACGACCAAAACCTACCACAGTGCCACGAAGTGTGATTGCTTGGCCGCTGAAGGTACGGCCGTTGAACGGCACCGTCTCAGGATCACAGGTTAATCCGGTTTCATTGAAGCGGAAGTGGAAAACAAGGTCCAGATCACCATCACCATCGGCGTCTTCGACGTGCCGCTTTGGTTGGCCTGTTTTGGCATCAACATGGGTCTCATAAGCATCGCCCAGGGTCACTGTGGTATGGTCAACGTCCAGAGCATTAAAATCGTCAGTGGTTAGCAGCACAACAGGGATGACGCCATTGCCCTTGTTGCAGATGCGGCCCCGGATATCGATATCGACAGCCAGGGGCAGCGAGGCAGCCAACACGCTTTCAAAAGCGCCCTGGCCGGGGACTGCTTGCGGGTCGCCGGCTGCTATTTCAGGATTTGCCAGGTGGATGCCTGAATCAGCATGCCACGCATAAGGGAAGCGCTCGAAGTCGTCCAGCAGTAACGGATTGTACGTTTCGTCGTCTATGATGCTGGCAGCGGCCTGCATGATGAAGCCCGGTGCCACGTCTACCGGGTTGGAGAGGCGCAGAATAACACGTTCTGTGCCTTCATATTTGTTGTCGTCCAGAGTTTCAATGGTAAAGGAAAGCTGCGAGGGGCCACCCTGAACAAAGGTGAGCGTTCCGGCCGGTGGTTGAATGTAGTCGCGGCCCGGAACGGCCAGCACTGTTTCGACGCTGTAGTCAACGGAAACCTGTGCCGGATCGTCTTCGCCCAGCACCCGGTTAAGACTAACAGTGATCTCACCAGTGGTTCCCTCGGCGATCTCAAAGTTGTTGCTGGTAAAACTGACGGCAAGTTCCGGCACATCGGCCGTGCCGTAGAGGGCTACATCGTCCACATAATTGGTGAACGCTTCTCCGGCGCTGAAGACGCCGAAAGCATAACCGTGGACTTCGGTAAGATTCAGCCCATCGTTGGGTGCGCCGTTGCCTATTTCTTTGCGGTTCAGGCTGGCGAAAGGAATTTCAAAGAATTGCCAACCAGAAAAGTTGTCGATGATGTCGATCGAGTACCGTTCGGCCGTATCGCCGGTGGTTCCGGCAGCGCGGTTGTCCAGCACGTCCAAGAACAGGGTGCTGCCGCTGTTGTTGCCGTACAGCCAGAAGCTGATGCCCACAAAACGACTCCAATCTTGCGTGACCCATGTGTCCACCGTCTCATTCTCGAAGGCGTGAACGACACCACCCCAACTGCCAGATGGCACATTGCTGTCTAGCTGCAGCACGTTGTTGCCCACGATTGCGCCGGGAACTGGGGCGGAGAGAGTATCTGTCGTGGCAAAGCCGATGACGGCATCCGGCCCTTCAAATTTGTAGAAGCCAATGAGGTTACCATTCTCGTCGGTTCCTGCGGCCAGGCCGGACTCAAAATCGTCAACGATGGTTCGTTCCAACCCAATGTCGTCGAAGGTAAACGTCCCTGCTGCACCGTCCAGGACGATGGCAAACCCCCACATCTGTGTCAGGGTGAGGCCATCGTTGGGCGCGCCACCCGGTTGGAAGTCGGTGGCGCGGGTAAAGATTGCAAACGGAATGACGATTTGCTGCCAGCCCAAGAAGTTGTCGGTAACGAGGGTGTCGAACCGCTCTGCGTTGGCGCTGTCTGGCCCATTGTCAAAGATTTCAAACTGGAAGGCTTGGCCAGAATTGGTGCCGTAGAACCAAAAGCTAACGCCGCTAAATTTGCTCCAATCCTGGGGGCCAGTTGTGCTGGTGAAGTCGGCCCCCATGCCGCCAAAACCGGCGGTAACGTCGAAGGTGACCTGCGCGACGCCATTGTCACCAACTTGCCCAGGCTGGGCCAGGGGAGCGCCATCGGCTACGGTGAGAAAGGCGGGTGTTACCGTGGCGCCCCCACCGGCATATTCAAACCATTCGGTGGGACGGCCGTCTTCAAAGGCGTATAAAAGCTCTGTCGCCGCATATAAAGGCTGGCTTTGCACCATCAGCAAGAGGCCTGCCAGCAATAACATGATTAAAAAGCTCGTTTTCCTCGGTTTCATTGATTAGCTCCTTGCAAAGGACGGCCGTTCGGGAAAGTTCCTCGCCCGTGTTATACTTGCCGTCCAAGGGGCGGATGTATCTCAACGCTTTTCCAGGAGCGAGATGCATCTGCCTCACCTTTTAGAGAGAAATGTGTTCTTGCTCACGGATCTCTTTTGACTCGCCTCACCTCCTCGCACAATTTGCAGCTTTGCTAATTCGGCCGTTGATAAACGCGCACATAATCGACTCGCATTTGTTGGGGAAAAGTGGTTGTGTCGTCGGGCGGGCCAGGCCAGTGACCGCCGACCGCCACATTCATGATGATGAAGAAGGGATGATCGTACACCCATTCGCCAGGCAAATCGTCCGGCGTGACGGTGTGGTACATGATGTCGTCGACGTACCAGCGAATGACGTCCGGCTCCCACTCCACTGCGTAAACGTGAAAACTGTCGGCGAAGGGGTCGGCCTGGGTGTAGGGCCGGCTGACACCGTTGCCGCCGGAATAACCGGGGCCATGAACCGTGCCATGAATGGTATGTTGCTCGCGCCCGACATTCTCCATTACGTCAATTTCGCCATTATTGGGCCAGATGCCGCCCTCTGCGCCCAACAGCCAAAAGGCGGGCCAGATGCCTTGCCCTTTGGGGATCTGGATGCGGGCTTCGAAACGGCCGTAGGTCCAACTGTGCAGCCCCTCCGTCTTCATTCGCGCCGACGTGTAATCGCTGCGAATAAACGCTTCTTCGCGGGCTTCAATGATTAAAGTGCCGTCCTCGATGCGCACGTTTTCCGGCCGCTCGGTGTACCATTGCAATTCCCGGTTGCCCCAGCCGCCGCTGCCGCGTCCCAGGTCGAAGGACCAGTTGTCCCGGTTGAGTTCAGGCCCGTTGAACTCATCTTGCCAGACCAGGGTCCAGCCTTCACGCGTCCATTCGGGCGTGGGCGGCACGGGGGTTAGGGTGGGCTCGAGGGGGGCAGAAACGGAAGTTTCGGCCGACTGCTTACCCTGGCATCCTGCCACGATGAGAAGAAGAAAACCAACGGCAATCCAAATTCTTTGCGAAATCATAATAATTATTTTTGTGTCAGGTATGATTGGGCTGGGCTTTTATTTGTCTACGCCGGTGACGACGACACCTTGCATGAACTGCTTCTGTGCCAGGAAGAAGATGATCACAGGAACCACGGCCGAAATGAGCGAGGCGGCCTGGATCAGGTTTGTCGACTGGGAGTAAAGATTGTTGAAAGCAGTCAGCCCTACCGTAATTGGGAATTTGTCCGGATTGCCCGCCAGGTAAATCAACGGGCCAAAGAAGTCATTCCATGCCCAGAAGAAGTGGAAGAGGGCAACGGCCGTAAGGGCTGGCCCCGACATAGGCATAATCACCGACACAAAAATCCGGAAGGGACTGGCCCCATCAATCATGGCGGCTTCATCCAAATCACGCGGAATTGTCATGAAAAATTGCCGCAGCAGGAAAACGTTGGTGCCCCAGGAGAAAAACGCTGGCACAATTAACGGCAGCCAGGTACCTACCCATCCCAATTTGAGAAAAACAAAATACGTAGGGATCAGCGTGACCGCCCCAGGCAAAATAACGGTAGAAAGCATTACCATGAACAAAACGCCTTTGCCGGGGATGCGAAACCGGGAAAACCCATAGGCCACCAGCGCGGAGGACAACACTGCCCCTACGGTGGTAATTGATGCGTACATGAAAGTGTTACGCAGCAGGACCAAAAAATCGACCGTGTTCCAAGCTTCAACAAAATTGCCCCATTGCGGAGCCGATGTCCAGGCACGTTCTAGCTGACGCCATTGGCCTTCCCATTCAAACGGGCCGGCGGCAGGATTTTGGGGATCGATAAATTGGCTAGCCTGACGTCCTTTTTGATAAAGTGCCAATTCCCTGATTTCACCATCAATGGGCACCAGATAGATATCATATGCTTCCCCTTCATAGGTAAACTGTCGTTCCATAGCGGGCCACCAGGGTGCCCCAATTTTAGAAAATTGGCTGTCTGTTTTTAGCGCCGTGACAATACCATACACCATTGGAATCAGGAACAGAAAGAGGACCGCCAAAGCGAGACCTGTCATCCCCATCTTCATGCCGGCTACCCTGACGATTTTTGGGGTTCTAGACGCTCTGACCCGAGTTTTAGCGTGCGTCGGTGCTGCTTTTACCGTCATTTATCTCTCCTCCGCTGCGTAGTAAACCCAATAACGCGCCGTGCCGAACAGAATGATCGTTATGATGAGAGCCACGATAAACATCAGCCAGGCTAGCGTCGCACCGTACCCCATGTTGAAGAACGAAAAGGATTGTTTATAGAAATACACCATGTAGAAGCGGGTTTTCCCTTCAGGAAATCCGGTGCCGCCATTAAGGACAAAGGGCGCTAAAAAGTATTGCAGTGAGCCGATTACCCCCAATACAAGCTGGTAAAAGATGACGGGCGTTATCAGTGGAATGGTAATCCTGAACAATCTTTGCCAATAGCTGGCACCGTCAATCTCAGCTGCCTCGTATATTTCTGTCGGAACCCCCTGCAACCCTGCCAAGAAGATAATCATGGCATTGCCCACCCCCCATAAACCAAACATGGTGTACGCGTAATAAACCAATTGGGGGTTGGCCAGCCAGCGAATGCCCTCGGTGCCCGTGGCTTCAATCCCGGTCAATCTTTCAATTAAAATGTTGATCCAACCAGTTTGTTCATTTAAAACGCCGTTCCAGATAAGGACACTGGCTACCAGGGGGATCATGGTAGGCATATAGAACAATGTCCGGTAGATATTTTTACCGATGACATGCTCTGAATTCATCAAGATTGCCAGAAAGAGGGCAAAGCCCAAACTGATGGGCAATGAGATAGCGGCGAAGTGAAGAGTGCGTACAAACGACAAACGCACCTCTTCATCAACTACTAAAGCGCGGTACCAATTGTCAAAGCCGATGAAATTCGCTTCGTCAGGTACAGCCGGGTTGAAATTGTAAAGCGAAAAGACAAAGGAAGCTATCATGGGGAGGAAATAGAAAAGTAGGAACCCAATCATCCAAGGGCTTAAGAAAGTCAACCCCCAACGCGCCTCTGTTTTCTCCAGTTGCGTTAGTTTTCGCCTCTGGGTTTTTCGTTGTTTTTTTAAAAGAGTAATCCCTTCGGATAGAGACATAACAATATCTCCAGAGTAGAAGAGGCCCCAAATTCCTAAGAATCAGGGGCCTCCTCCCATTGCACAGACTTACTGTTCGGCCGCCGCGTCGAAAATCGCCTGCAAATCTTCGACCAAAGTCTCTATTTCAGCATCAACATCCAAATCTGGCGTATTCGCCAGGACACCCCAAAACTCGTTGTAACGATCAGTTGTTTCCTGAAAGCTGGGCATCCAACTTTCATGATTGGGGTTGTCAGCATAAGCCATGCTGTCGACAACAACTTGCCAGTTGATCTCCTGACCGGGGAAATTCATTTCGGTGTACGTGTCGAAGTAATTACCCTGGAGCGAAAGACGGGCAGGCATGCCACCATAAATGGTTAACAGGTCGTTAGCGTGCTCCGGACTCAGCATATAGGTCAATACTTCAAACGCGGCTTCAGGGTTGTCGCAGCCCTCAAGGATGCCGAAGGTATCGGCGTGCATCTTTGAGGTAACAGTGCCTTCGTAGGCAGGTGTTGCTGCCAATCCCCATTCAAAAGGCACATCACCCAACGCCCATGGGGCAACATACCACATGTGCAGGTGGACCATCGCCAGATTGCCCGAGGAGAAGGGTCCACCAGGACCTTGCAGGAAGTCAGCGCCCCCGTATGGGCCATTGGGAATGAACCAATCATTCCACCAACCATCATAGGTCCATTTCCACGCTTCGGCCCAATGTTCAGGCACCTGGGCGTTTCCATCTTCGTCGACCAAGGAACCAGCACCAAAGAATGTGCCTATGCCACGCGGGTCCGTCCATTGATTCATCCAGCCAAACTGGACAATATTTTCTGGATCAAATTCTTCCATCGTGGCATCGTTACCGTTGGCGTCCACAGTCAGTTTCATCGCCAACTCAGTGAGCGTTTCTATATTCCACTCATGTTCTTCGCCGTTTTCATCTACATAGGGTGCACCGTATTCTACCGGCGGATAGGGGAATCCACCTTCGTCAAATAGGTCCTCGTTGTAGATGACAAAGGAAGGAAAGATCGCAAACGGAATACCCAACTGTCCTTCTTCTTGCACCTGATAGAACTCAACTAAAGCGGGATCAAAGTCGCTCAAATCATAATTGTTGGCATCAATAAAGGGTTGCAGGTCAAGCCAGGCACCTTTAAAGCTGTCACGGCCGCGAATCCCAACGGGCCCTACAATGCAGGGTGCGTTGCCTGCTGCAATCTGTGTCGCCAGAGTATCATAGGCGGAGTCGTTATCAACGATTTCCAGCACCAGTTCAATTTCTTCCTGGCTGGCGTTGAATTCCTCGACGAAGGCTTCTTGGGGTTCGATTGTTCCCTCATCGGAGCCTGCGCCTAAACCAACAAACCAACGAATCAGAGTTCTGTCACCGGAGACTGTTTCGGCTGGGGCTTCTTCTTCGGCTGGGGCTTCTTCTTCGGCTGGGGCTTCTTCTTCAACAGGGGCTTCTTCTTCAACAGGGGCTTCTTCTTCGACTGGGGCTTCTTCTGCGGCAGGAGCAGCCTCATCAACGGCCGTTTCCGCATCACCCCCGCCGCAAGACACCAGCAGCATGCTGGCTACTACAAACAGGCTAATTAAGAGTAATAAACGTGACTTTTTCATTAGCAATCTCCTCTCTTTTTGTTGACTGCAAAAATTGTAAAGTTTTAATCAGACTACTTCTTTTGTTTTTTTCTCTCGACCTCCACCTCCTTATAGCGGCAACGGCTATCCAGAGCGTTATTTATTAAACCGTGATCTTTAATTGTGGACCAAATTACTCTATGATTGAAAACGTTTTCAGAATACTATCATTTCCTCCAGTTAGTGTCAATAGTATTTCCAAAATAAAATCCGAAAACAAGCTGAAACGGGGACTTTACTTGAAAACGTTTTCAATATACAATTGACTGCTATGCAGAAGGAGTGAGTAAATGTTGGATAACAAGAGTAAAGTCACGATTCACGACATTGCCGAAAAGGCGCAGGTATCGCCCAGCACCGTCTCCCGTGTCTTGCGGAATTCGACAGGCGTTGCCCAAAATAAACGTGAGGCCGTTTTACAGGCGGTACGCGAGCTGGATTACCGGCCGAATATCTTTGCCCAGAGCCTGGCTAGTGGACAGTCAATGACGATTGGCGTTTTAACGCAGAATTTTGGCAGCCCGTTCTACGATGGTATCTTGCAAGGTATTTTGTTGGGATTAGAAGATACGGATTATTGGCCACTTTTTGCTGACGGCCGTTGGCAGCCGGCCATCGAAGAACAGGCGTTGGAACTCCTTCTCGTTCGTCGCGTGGATGGTATCATCATTGTTGGGGGTCAGATTTCGGAGGATAAACTGCAGAAGGTGGCGGCGAAGATTCCCCTGATTGTTGTCGCCCGCGAGCTTAGCTCATTGCCACAGCATTGCCTTTATCTAGACAATTTACAGGCCGGCTACCGGGTGACAAAATTTTTGCTGGATATGGGGCATCGTGACATTGCGCACATAACTGCCCCGATTGCTTACGAAGAAACGGTTGACGACATCCGTAAGCGTCATCAAGGATACCAACAAGCCTTGCGTGATGTTGGTCTTGAACCAGATCCTCGTCTGGTAGTTGAGGGAACCTTGCAGCAGCAGTCTGGTGTGTTGGCGGTGGAGATGTTGTTGTCGCGCGGACGGCCGTTCAGCGCCATTTTCAGCGCCAACGACCAGATGGCGTTTGGCGCACGTTTAGCCCTTTACCGGCGAGGAATTCGCGTGCCTGAGGATATCTCTATCATTGGCTTTGACGATGAGAGTTCGGCCGCATATATGGTGCCGCCCCTGACCACAGCTCGACAGCCCTCAATAAAGATGGGACGGGTCGCAGCGCAGGCGATCTTGGAGATGATGAATGGCAATGAGCCGGAGCTGCCGATATTCGAAGCTGACTTGGTTGTCCGCGAATCCGTAAGCCGCCACCGCTAGAGCCTCAATTCACGACTGATCCAATCGCGTGAAATAAGATTGCAGCAGTAAGAAAAGCGCAATAGGAATGCTGGTCGCCAACACGGCACCGGCCATCAGCAGCGGCGAGATAAAATCCCCCCAATACAAAACAAACAACAGCAGCGCTACGCCAATGGCGGTAGGGCGGGCAATGGGCAGGCCAATGTGCCACAGGGAGAGCAGCGCCGGGCCCGGCTTGGTCCACTGCGGATTGGCAAACCAGGCGAGTGGGGCAATGCCGACAGCTCGCAGCAGCAGGCGCCGGCGTTGTTGATAGCTGAGGGGTTGCCACAGTCGTTTCCGCATGGCGAATATCATACCGGAGTTGAACGCGAACGCGAGGGCGAAAACCGAAAGGCTGGCGGAACCATTTACTCGGGCGAGGCGTTATAAAAGTGTCGAGGCAGACAATTTCTGTTAGCCTGTTTAGCGATGATAAAATAGGAGAATGCGAATGAAAGCAACAAAGCTAATTTGGCATGTGTTATTATTGCTACTGATTGGCTGTACGGCCGTAACCACCACAGATGAACCGGGGGAAACGGCCGTTCCGCCCGAAGAATCCACAATACCCGCAGAATCCGATGAAGTAGAAACCGAGGAGCCTTTCGTGACTGAAACACCCGAAACAGACCCTACCCCCACTGAAGAAGATGATAAGCAAGTTTCTGAACCGGTGACGGTTGATTTGAGCGACGTTACCCCTGTACCGCTTGAAGGCACCCCGGTGGTACAGCCTGCCCCTGGTGATCCTGGTCTGAAAGAACCGGTCGTGCAAGCTATGATGGACTTAAGTGAGCGCATCGGTGTGGCGGTGGACGACATTGAACTGGTCTCGCTGCTGGAAGTGACCTGGCGCGACGGCAGTATTGGTTGTCCGGAATCGGGCATGGCCTACACGATGGCGTTGGTGCCCGGCCAGCAGCTGATCTTGCGCGTGAATGGTGAAGAATACCATTACCACAGCGGCAAAAACAGCATCTTCAAATATTGTGGCGACCCGACACCCCCGCTGGAAAGTATGCCCATCAATCCCCTGGAGCCAATCCCCGGCCAGGACGAGTAGGCCGCTATAAACTAATAGGACACAGATTTTCACAGATAAACACAGATATTAGAAAAAATCTGTGCCAATCTGTGTTTATCTGTGTCCTATGTTTTTTAGACAACTTTCCTTGTGAACTTGTCCACAAACATATTAAGGCGAAACAGATTAAGGCGTAGTCACCACAACCAATTCTGGACCGTTGCCGCCTTCGGTACTGTTGAACAGGTTACGGCCGCTGCCGTCGGCCAACAGCACCAGGCTAAAGGTGCCGTCGCCGCTGATGGCGCTTGTGACGTCAATTTCTACCCAGCCAGCGCTGATAGCGCCAGAGTTGTTGATGATAGCGCCAGCAGCCGGTGCTGTGTTGTAGGTGATGCTGCCCTGTGACCAGCCGTTGTCGGCCACCTCAGCTACGTTAAACGGGGCGGCGGCAGTTGTGACAAAGACGCGCAGCGTAGCTGACGCTACAGAGCCATCCAGCCCGGCTACGTTGAACTTCAAGTAACTCCGAATATCCGGGAAGTCATCCGTGCTCAGGATGGTGGCCCCACCGTAGTTGCTGGTGGGCCGGTTGGACAGGACAATGGCGTCGTCACTGGCGGTGAAGGTGAAGGTGCTGCCGCCAGGACCGGGCGTGGGCGATGCTGTCGCAGTCGCTGTGGGCGTTGCAGTGTTTGTCGGTGTTGGCGGAACGGCCGTATTCGTTGGCGTTGGTGGCACCGGTGTGTTTGTTGCCGTTGGTGTGGGGCCGGTGGCTGTCGGCGTTGGCGGCACTGGTGTATTGGTTGGGGTTGGCGGAATTGGCGTGTTAGTTGGGGTTGGTGTTGGGCCAACGGCCGTTTCCACAACCAGTTCCGGCGGATTAAACCCTTCTCGACTTTGGGCGATGATCAGTCCTGAGTCGATCGTGGTAAGCGCCAGGCTAACCAGGCCGTTCCCCGTAATGGCAGAAGTCACGTCAACGTCCACGTAGCTGCCGGCCGTTATTGCCCCCGAACTGTTGATGCTCGCACCAATGGGCGGAGCATTGTTAAAGGTAATGCCGTCTTCGGTCCAGGTGTTGTCGGCCACTTCGTGGGCTGTAAAGCCGAAAGAGGACGTCGTTTGCACAAACAGCCGCAGCGTGGCGCTGCTGACCGGGCCAGTTACTCCTTGAACGTCAAAGCGCAGGTAACTGTTCACCGTGGGGGCTGCATCCAGGCGGAGCTGGCCGCTGCCACCCAAATTGCCATTGGGCCGGTTAGAGAACACACTGGCATCTGCCACCGGGTTAAAAGTCGGCACCTCAACCGAGGTGATAACCCCAACAGGCATCCGCGCCGCCGGTGCTTCGCCGCCGCCTGGCGTCAGCGTAATCGCACCAAAAACCCATTCGTTATTGGAATCGCTGGTCACAAGCGCGTCAATTGTGATAGTTTGGCTGGCACCTGGAGCCAAAACGAAGCTGCTGGGTGTCACGCTTAGCGTCACGCCTGCTGGAGATTCTACGGTCGCATTCCAGGTAACAGAACTGCCCAGCGTGCTGCGCACCGTACGCGTCCAGGAACAACTGTTGGCACAGTTGCTGTCGGCCATGCTGGCCAGATTGAGCTCGGTAGGATCACCGCCCAACTGAGGATTGGCTGCCTGATAATTGGCCTCCGTTTCATCCAAAACCAGGCCGGCCAGACCGGCCACCGACAGGTCAACGCGACCAGAACCCATGTCAAAAGGATCGGCCGGGGTAAGGCCGTCTTCCTTCAAAACAGAAGTGAAAGCAGTGGTCATCAGCGCAGACTGAATTTCTGCCGGGGTCCAATCAGGATGCAGCGCCATCATCAAAGCGCCGGCGCCGGCTACGTGCGGGCTAGACATGGACGTGCCGCTGATGGAGTTCCATTCCACCACGCCGCCGCTGCCGTAGGCGGCAATGATGTCTACGCCCGGGGCGGTCACGTTGGGCGACAAAATGTCGATGGCTCGATTGGCGCCGCGAGAGCTAAAGCCGGCCATGATGTCGGCATTGCTGTTGTTGATGTCCATTACCGTGCCGGCAATGGTGCCCGTATGCCCTGCGCCGGAGTCCAGCCATGCTTTCAGCGCGACGCCATCGGCGTAGGTGATATGCACGGCGGGCAAAACGTGGGCATCGGCATTTAGCGAGGTGCCATTTGGCGCGTCGTTGGCCAGGATGAAGCCACCGGCGCCGCCGTCCAGCACGCTTTGCCCTTTATCTACGCGGGCATGAACGCCGCGATCACAAACGACAATCTGGCCGCTAAACGTACCGGGCGAGAAAGCGCCCAGGCCGCAAAGCGGATCGCCAAAGTCGCCGGCGTACACAATTGGGGCCGGGCCATAGCCGCTGGTGATGCTCTTGCCGGCGATGTCAGCTGGCGGTGTGGTGGCGCCGCCGCTCATGCTGCCCAAAACGTTCAACAGCAGGCGATCATGGGTGCTGGCACCAACGGAGGTGAGCCACGGCGCATCGGCCGGGGAGCCGACCGTCCCGGCGCCAGGGCCGGAGTTGCCGGCGGAGGTTGCCACAAAAATGCCGGCGGCGCGGGCGTTCAGGAAGCCAACCGTGTCGAAGTCGCTCCATAGGTTAGAAGCGGCTTCGCTGCCGATGGAGTAGTTGATCACATTTACGCCATCGAGAATGGCCTGGTCGATGGCCGCCGTGAGGGCAGAAACGGTGCAGCAGCCACTGTAGGCGATGATGTTGGCATGCGGCGCCACACCGGAGATGTCGCGGTTGAAGGAAAAAGTGGGGGCGTTAACGGTTGCGCCTAAAACGACGTTGCCGGCCGCGGTGCTGGCTGTGTGCGAACCATGTCCATCGTAATCGGTCGGATCGCCGCCGTTGACGGTGGGGAAGCCCCAGGCACCGATCAGCTTATCGTTACAGGCGAAGCTGGGGTCAAAGGTGGGGTTGCCCGGATCACAGACGCCGACGTAGTTGCCGGAGCCAAACGGGTTGGTGTGGTCATAGCCGTCGCCGCCAATGTCGGCAAAAGAAGGGTTAAGTGGGTTGATGCCGGTGTCGATGATGCCGACGATGATGCCTTCACCCTGGTTGCCGGGCAGGCCGCCGGTGGCGGTGCCGTTCCAAATGTCGGGGGCGTTGATCCAGCCGGGACCGTTATCGGTCATCAGCACGCGCTCCACATCACGCTGCACGGAGATGACGCCGGGCAAGTTAGCGATTTCCACCGCTTCTTCGGGAGACAGCAGCAGGGCAACGCCGTGGTTGCCTGCTTCATATTCATAAATGGGATTGAGCGGGCGGCCGATTCGCTGGCCCATGTTGCTCACATGTTCGGTGCGACTGTTGGCCAGGAATTGGCGATAGGCGCGGCTGGCTGCATCGTTGGGGTCCAGACGGTTGGTGCCGCGTGCCTGGGGATTGGTGGGGGCTAAATTGCCCTCGCCGCCACGGTAGCGGGCCAGGGGGGCTTCGGCAAATCGTACAAGGTAGATACCGGGTTCGGTATCGGTGAGCAGTTGGGTGGTGTCTGTAGCGGTGTCTGCGGCGGAAACGGCCGTTACCCCCGCGGGTTCTGCGTCTGCCAGGCTAAGAGACGCAGAAGAAAGGATAAGCGTTGCGGTGAGCAAAAGCAGCAAAAAGATTGCAATTGTGCTCCGTTGATTAGGTTTCTTAAACATATTTTCCTGTTTTCCTTCAATGTTTAGGATGGTGCCGGATAAAAATTAGGATTTTCTGTTTGGTTGATTAGACCAATGATGACCTCCTTGTGCCTGTAGGGCAGGTGGGATTTAGACTCTTTAGTAAAAGGCGTGTGGGGATACGGCCGTTTCCATTTGTTTTTTCTTGAATGAATCATTGCAGCGGTTGCCAAAAAGCCCCTTTTAAGGGCAGGCTAATTTTATGGAGAAAAACTTAACGCATCAGTTAAGCAAACGTTTCTATCCACGATAAAAAAGAGGGTCTCCGCAGAGACCCTCTCCTGTTTCAATTCAACCAAATTCTGTTACGGACCGGTCACCACAATCAGCTCTGGGGCATTGGCCCTTTCATCATGAATTGCTCTTTTTGGCGCGTCGTTAATATACTAACCCAAGAGGAGGTAAACCAGAATGATTACTACAATGACAGCCAGCGTAATAAGGAAACCTAAAAGGATATTCAAGTTACGAGCGCTTTGCTTGGGGGTACGGGCTGCTTTAGGTGGTTTTTGTTGTGGCTTGTCTAAGGTTTTTTGCAGGTCGGCTGCAATTTGGTCCGGTCTGGAAACCGGTTCGGCCGTTTTGCCGACAATGGTTGGGGCTTCTTCCACAGCTTCTATGGTAGATGAGGTATCAGGCGGTGCGGCTGGTTCCTTGAGCCAATCGGGTAGCTCTTCGGAAGGGACGGCCGTATCCAAAGGTGCCGTGGTGGGAACGGCCGGTGCTTCCCCTTCACCGTCCGCTTCGCGTAGCCAGTCAGGCAATTGCTCTGTTTCTGAT
>CALBTC010000388.1 GCA_937967805.1 uncultured Anaerolineaceae bacterium | reverse complement strand
ATGAAAAAGTGCCCTTGCCAGGACTCGAACCTGGGCTCATGGCTTCGGAGGCCAATGCTCTATCCTCTGAGCTACAAGGGCATTGCGGAGCCGGATTTTGCCATACGCCAGGGTAAAAGTCAAATTCGGTAAGCGGTGTTTGGTAATCTGTAAACGGTGAACAGTATTCGGTTTTGCTGGTCTGGCGGATTGGGAGCCGGCGCATATTTTGTGCGAGCTGCCCACTAATTCTTTGCCACAAGTGTGAGTGCGAAGTCGTCCACCACCCGCCACCAGCCAGAGAGGTGCGGCGCGGGATAAGGCAAACGGCCGTTATCACAACAAATCTCAAACGGCACCCAGGTGTCAGACGGCCGCTTGCCCGGATCAATCAGGCAGGCCACCGACCGCGTATCCACCGACAGTCCCAGATGCAGTGCTTTCAGGACTGATTCTTTTGCGCTCCAAACGGCCGTTACCATTACATCCCGCTGTTTTCCTTCTACCTGTTGCACCAGCAAAGCTTCTGTCTCAGTAAAGTAGTCGTCGATGAACGTTTCGCTGCGCGCGGTGATCTTTTCAATGTCGCAGCCGATGGGCCAGTTGGGTTTGGCCACGGCCGTTACCAACGCCTGCCCGTGCGAATGGCTGATCGAAATGCTGAACTGTCCATTCACCAGCGGCAGCTGCGACGCAATTGTGGGCACGCCGTCGGCGCTGTTAGCTACCGTGATGAGGTCCAGCGGCACGGTGGTGTGGCTGGTTTCCCAGATCATTGTTTGCAGCAGCCGCTTGACCGTCCAGCGCCCCAGCAGCCAGTCGCGCCGCCGCTTTTCGCTGGGCAGCGCCGCCAGTCGTTCTGCTTCACTGTCGCTCAAAAAAAGAGATGGGTGGCCGTATACGGCCGTTTCGGGCAAAATATCATGGGTTTGTGTGAGCCAATGTATCATTTTAATGTTTAATTGTGAATCGTGAATTGTGAATGGTTAAGGGGATCCGTTCACAATTCATTATTCATTATTCACCATTCACCATTCAACCGTTCCCGGCAGCAGTACCGTCCGGTAGCCAAGCAGCTCCACAAAAACGTTGCCAACTTCATCTACCACCTGGGCGTTGAACACAGCACCGTCATCCACCGCTTCCACGATGGCGTACAGCCTGCCGGTGGCTTCGGCTTCTTGCCGGTACGCGGAGACGTGGCCAATGGCCAGCGGCAGCGCCATCTGCTGTTTGGTGTGGATTTCCCACACACCCGCCGTCTGGAAACAGAGCTCAATCAAACGCGGGGCGATTAGCTCCGGCGCGTCAGCCGGATTGCAGTTTGGTGGCAGATTTTCCGCCAGTAGGCCAATCGCCTGGTTGCCGTCTACCTGCACCCGCTCTAAAACCTGGTAAGCCGGGCCGTGGAAGTAGATTTTGTAAATATCTTGGGCCATAATGCCCATTTTTTCGGTTTTGGGGGTCGTGAATTTGATCTTGCTCGCCTTGGGCGCTTTGGCTGCCAAACGTACGATGGCGCTGAAGTGCAGCTTTTCCTGCATGCCTGTTTTCAGCTCGCGGCGGGAGAGGAGTTGGGTTTTAACAAGAATTTCTTTGTCATCAAGAACGGCCGTTGCCGACAAAATCAGCGTCTGCGGTTCCATCCGGTAAAACTTAAATGGCGCGTGGAATTCTTCATTTTCCACGGCGACGACTGTGTAACCGGGCGCCACCAGCGACGCCAGTTCGGCAAACGTCTCCGTGCCCATCACCCCAGGCAGCAGCGGCGTGCCGTCCATGGCGTGGTCGTACAAAAACGGCTGCTCGTTCGGGTCCAGCCCGGTTTTGGCCTTGAGGCCGCCGTACAGCTTGTACGCCGTCACGTCGCCCACCATCAGCCAATTGTTCTGCTTCACCTTGCTCAGATCCAGCCCGCCTGTTGGATGACGTTCCGCAACGAGAATGCCCAGCTTGCCGCCAACCAAAATCTCGCCCTTGAAGCCGCCAGCCACCAGCTCGCGGCGCACGGTGGGCACGCCCACCCCCGGCGGCAGCATCTCAATGCCCGCCATCGCCATAATTTTGGGGATAGAGCCGCGTGTGGCCATGCCGATGCCGCCCCACGCCGTCCAGTCGATGGCGATGCCCCTGGTGCCTGGCCGGGTGGCACGGAAGCTGCTGGTGAGTTTGCACAGCAGGTCGTTAGCCGCGCTGTAATCCGTCTGGCCATTGTTGCCAAAGCGGCCGGCTACCGAGCTAAAGACCACCGTCGCCCCAATAGGCATCTCCCCGGCAGCGTGCAGCAGGCTGAAGAAGCCGTCAGCCTTAATGTCGTAAACCAGGTCGAACTGGGCCGCGTCTTTCTTGTCCAATCCGCGGCTGATTTCGATGCCGCCCGCGTGGACCAGCACGTCGATCTTGCCCTGCTTTTGCTGGATTTCCTGGACAACGGCCGTTACCGTCGCCCCATCCAGCAAATTTACGCTGTGGTACAGCGGCACTCCGCCCGCGGCCGTCACTGCTTCAATCGCTCGCAGCGCCGCTTCGGAGCGTTCAATCGCCATCAGCTTTTTGTCAATCAGCACCGGCGTTGGCCTTTCGCCCGCCGCTTTGGCTTCGGCGATGAGCTGCGCCTTGAGCGCGTCCCGGTCACTGCGGAACAGGGCGATGTGCGGGTCCTTGGGCTGGGGCGCTTCGACCAGATCCAACAGGTAGAAGATGCCACCACTGGCCACGGCCAAATCGCTCACGATGGCGCTGGTGATGCCGCCCGCCGCGCCGGTAACGACAAACACAGTTTCATTATTCAAGGTTAGTCCGGGTTGGCCATCCGCCGCCGGCTGCTCGATGAGCGTGACGGCCGTTCGCAGACCATCCTTGTATCCTATCTCCACCACGCCGGGATCGGTGGTGGTTTCGGCAATGAGCTGGTCAGCCAGAGCGGCCGTTTTACGACTCACTTCAAAGTCTACGGCCTTCACCAGAACGTCTGGTCTTTCATGCCGGTACGCCTTGGTAAAACCGGCCACGCCGCCGCCCAGCGGAGCCGTCGCGCCTTCTGGCCCGTAGCCGTGCTGCCCGCCCAGCCGCGTGGCCGATACGAGGAAGTTCCCGGTCTCGCACACCACGTCGTACAAAACGCGCATGGTGATGGACAGGTTCTTCACGCGGATGCGATTGGCTTCCCGCCAGGCCGCCAAGTCCATCGTCAGCAAATCATCTTCCACGTCCAGCGCCGGCAGCCAGTAGACGCCCTGGATGGGGCCATCGGCCTGCCAGGCTTGCAGCTGCGCTTCCAGTTCGGCCTGGGGCAGCGCAGCGTCCAGCGGCAGGGCGGTGACGTTCATCTTCTTCAACTTCTTCACGAGGGCTTGGCCCACGCCGCCGCTGTCCAGGGCTACCACAACGCGGCTGGTTTCGGTGAAAACCACGCCGGTGGGCACACATTGGTCGAGCGCGGGCCGCAGAACGGCCGTTGCCACGCGGCGGGGGAAGGTGTCGGCGTCTTCGAGTGTGTAGGGGGAGACGGCCGTTTGCG
>CALBTC010000387.1 GCA_937967805.1 uncultured Anaerolineaceae bacterium | reverse complement strand
ATTGGACAATCCGATACCAGAGCGGGTGGAACGGGAGCTGGAAAAGCTGGCGCTGTGGGATAAGCGGGCGGCTGACCTGCAGCGGCAAAAGATGCTGGATACCTATCGCCGTAAACAGACAGTACGTTCCTAAATCGAGTCTACCTCATATCACAATAGGACCCTACGAGAAGCGATCTTTGGCCGCCACCTTGCCGGCCCTAACGGGCAGTAGAGACATGAAAACAAAAGGAGGCTATGATGGCGGACACTTATACGCAATTTGTCGTGTCTATTGACAATGTTTCTACAACTGGCAAAGCCTGGGCCGAACAAGCGTACCCGGCGCTGCGCTTCTATCCTGAAAAGGAAGCAAATGATCCGCCCCAAACCTGGACAATGCAAACAAATTCAGACCTTTCCCCTGACCTGGACGAACTCATTGATTTTGCCCAGGCGTACTTACAAGAATGCGATCCGGCCGGGGTCGTTACCGTCGAGTGGGCCAACAGTTGCAGCAAGATGCGGCCAGATGGCTTCGGCGGCGGCGCGGCTGTGGTAACGGCTACTGAGGTGGAATACATCACCACGCATGAATGGATTGCCCAAAGGCTGGCCGTCCTATCAGAAAAGATGGCTGTTTGATGGCCTTCCCTAGCGCGAGAGAAGTAGAAGTAGGTATTGCAACTTCCCACGGTGACGGCTGTGGCGAATGGTACGGCTGCGAAGTTTCTATTTAAACTGACACGTCGGCTGCCGCTTCCAAGGCGGCAGCGAGGCAGGCTGCCTTACACTTGCAGAAGCAACTCATGACGAATCAGTTGTCCACATCTTTTCCTGGGCCTCTTCTAACACCTGTTGAACCAACATCTGGGGAAGAAACTTCCCCTTCCCTCTTCTGACATATCCTTTGTGGTTGATAATCCCTTCTGTTTAATGATTTACTACTATGCGAAATGTTGCGGCGAGAAAAAGGGAGGCCCTGGCAAAAAGTATTTTCAATTCTACCCAGGACAATAAAATCGCCCTTTCCTTCATCGGCTGAATCTATCGGTCAGCCGACTTTACCTCCCCCTCTTATTGAACTCAAACGATTCTCTGGAGAACATTATGGCTCTATACACACCGATAACGGCCACCAGCGACACTACGACAGCATCCACCTCCCCCACCATTACAAAAGCGGAACTGGATCGGGCACTCAGGCGAGGCCGCTACCGCAAGCTGGCGATTCCGGCTATCGTGGTTGAAGAACAATCCTTGCTGCACCATCTAAGCCTGATTCACCTCAACCAACCGTGGACAGACATAAACGAAACGCGCCAGCAGCAGCTCACCAACTGGTGTCGCCAACTGATGCACGGCCGTGGCTGGTCCTGGCATGAGCAGTTGGACGTCAAAGGTTGCCCTGCCAATACGGCCGTTTACCGGCAGTGGCTGGCACCGGACCTGGAGAAGTTGGAAAGTGGTCTGCAAGAATACTTACATGCTGGCCGACCGGTTTTGGCGGCCATTGTGCAGCAAACAGGCTTGTTTCATGCTTTCAACGCCTGGGTTGAGTCGGATCCGGAAGGCATCATTCCGCCCCAGACCTGGTCAAAGCTGTTGGCTAAGTTCGGTTACGAGGACACGCCGCGTGATGACGGCAAGCTCTATCCCAAACCCATTCCCCTACCGGCCGATGCCGACTATCTAACCCTGGCGGCGCTGCGTAAACTGAAACCGATCCTGACCAAAGAGAAGGGGCCAGCCCTGGTGGCCAGCGAGGTCATCCAACAAACGATTGGTGCCCTCCAGCTGGACCTGGAACCAACAGAATTCTTGACCAACCAGCTGCTAGATGGTCCTGCCGGGCAAGCCTTGATTCTTTTAGGCTACGAGACTAAACAAACGGCCGTCTGGGGGCAGGATTGCACGCCACCCATTGAGACAGAGAGATTTTCTCGGCCCCATGTCTTCCTGCGGGCGATGACCGTGGGTCAGGGAATCCTGCGGGTGGCCTTAACGCAGAAGTTTGCTGTCCTGTGTCCGGTGTTGGTGGTAGATGATGAAACGCTTATCTATCTGGAGTTGCTGGGGCCGCGGGAAGCGGTGAAGGCCAATTGGGCAGCGCTGCGCAACGGCGGTGGGCGGCAGCTGCTGGGCGGGCAGCTTGTCCAGGTACGAAAGGCGGATCAGCTGACAACCCTTAAGACCCCCCTGCCCTGCGGCTGGGATCATTGGTGTGTTTTCCACCGGCAGGTTAGCACACAGAAAATGACACCGACAGAACCATTCTACTTGCTCAGTAAGGGAGAAGAATTGATACCACCCTCTTTTTATCCGCTTCTCTCGCGAGCGCTGGCCGCACCTACCCTGCCAGCCTGGACAGAGTATCTGTGGACACACGGCCGTCAGGCTGACCTGATTACGGCCGTTACCCACGGCTGCCACGGGCTGGCTGCCTGGAAAATTGATGCTGCTGACACAGCCTGGGGGGAAATCATCAGTGCCGGTATTCAGCGGGACCAAATCTCTTTCTAGGAGCTGAACCATCATCGCCTATTAGGAGAAGAGCAAACTATTTTCCTGTATAATACAGCCAGGTGAAAAAAAGTAAGAGAGTGCATCCTTTTTCCCAGGTGCTAAAATGACCTTCTAACCAATAATTGCGAGGTTATCCAGGGAAATGTATCTATATGGACAATTGTTCGTGAATTTGGAGAAATGATATGACCACTGTAACAGTTGAACTACCATCTGATTTGGCGCAGCGTTTACAACCCCTTTCCGATAGCTTACCAGACATTTTGGAAATGGGCTTACGGCAGTGGCAGGCGGCTGGACAGCATGGCTTTCGCGGAGCAGCTGAGATTTTAGAACTGTTGGCGACGTTACCGTCTCCCGAAGAAATTCTGGCGTTACGTCCCTCAGAGGCATTCCAGGCACGCGCACGGGAACTCTTAGAAAAAAATCGGGAGAAAGGGCTGTCGCCCTCCGAAGAACAAGAGTGGCAGCAGTATGAATATTTGGAACATCTGGTTCGGATGGCCAAAGCTAGAGCTTTGTTGAAACAAAAGAAACAATGAGCGATTACATCCCTGCGCCACTACGGCAACAAGTCTATGAGCGTGCCGGTGGACAATGTGAATATTGCTTAATACCCCAGACTGCTGTTCTTGTGTCGCTAGAGGTGGATCACGTTGTAGCCCGGAAGCACGGCGGAGAGACAAAAGAGAACAATTTAGCTTGTGCGTGCAGTCTGAGCAATAAATACAAAGGTAGCGATTTGGCCTCAATTGATCTGGACAGCGAAGAAATTGTGCCTTTATTCCACCCACGCCGACAGCGGTGGCAGGACCATTTTCGTTTGCAAGATGCTCAAATTGTGCCTCTGACAGCAGCCGGTCGGGTAACAGTGAACTTGTTACAGCTGAATCAACCAGACCGGGTTGCTGAGCGAGAAATTTTATTGGCCGCTGAGGCCATACAATTACCTGAATAGCTACAGCGAATCTATCCTCGCCAGCATGACACGAGCCATTCTCTAACCGGGAATGGCTTTTTTCTATCCCCGATCACCCCAAATTAAATAAGGAGTTTTTCAATGGCGCGACTAGCCAGTCAGATGCGGGCCGGTTTCTATCCGACCCCGCCTGAGGTCATTCCCGGCATCACCAGCACCATCCAGCCCGCTGCGCACAAAGGCAGCCGCGTCCTGGACCCGTGTGCTGGAGAAGGCCAATTTCTGCACGACACGGCCGTCTCCCTCAACCTCATGCCCTTTGGCGTGGAACTCAATCCTGAGCGGGCCCAAACCGCGGCGCAGCTGTTGAATGGTTTAGGGCAGCAGCGACCGGACCTGGTGCCGGGCCGTAATCACCACATCCTGGAAAGCGATTACCGCCTGATCCACTGTCCCAACGACGCCTTTAGCCTGGCCATCGTCAATCCTCCCTACGACCTGGATTATGAATCGCGCCGCCTGGAATACCAATGGCTCAAGCAGGTACGGCCATACCTGCAGCCCAATGGCATCCTGGTCTACATCATTCCCCAGCACGTGCTGGGAACCAAAGTGGTGGCCGACTATATTGCCAGCTGGTTCACCGACGTCCAGGTGGTGCGTTTTCCCGACGCCACCTATCCGCGTTTCAAGCAGATTGTCCTTTTCGGCCGCCGCCTGCCCCACCGGCAAATCCTCCGGCCGCAAACGGTGGCCCGCTATCAGCAAATCGCCCGCATGGGTGAGCAGCTGCGGCCGCTCACGGCCATAACCACGCCCATCTATACGCTGCCCAACCCGGCCATCTCTGCCAGGCAGTTCTCCTTTCGCCGAC
>CALBTC010000386.1 GCA_937967805.1 uncultured Anaerolineaceae bacterium | reverse complement strand
CTATGACCGTGAGGTTCACGCCCTGGACATGGACACCGGTGCTGAAGTTTGGTCCGTGCCGGCCACAGATTGGGTTTGGAGCGCTCCGGCTTTGGCAGATGGCACCCTCTATTTTGGTGACAGCAGCGGCAACGTTTTTGCCGTTAACGCCGCCGATGGCGAGATTCTCTGGCAAAGTGGCGTTCATGCCATGAACGTTGTAGAGGGCGTTGTGCAGAATCCGCCGCTGGAGATTAAAGGAGCTATTCAGGCCAGCCCGGTTGTTCAGGACGATGTGGTTTATTTTGCCTCCTTGGGGAACGAAGAAAGTGAAGAAGGCTTGCTCGTGGCGCTAAGAGCCACCACGGGTGAGGAGCTGTGGCAAACAACAACCCCTGCGCCGCTTTTCTCTGATCCCGTTATTGTTGGCGATGTGATTGTGGTGGCCATGCAAAGTGAAGTCGGCGTTTTGCAGGGTTACGATTTGGAAACCGGCCAACAGGAATGGACTTATCAACCGCCAGAATCTTAAGCCCTGGCGTGTGACGATATAATTAGAATTGGCTGTGGACGTAGCAGACAAGTTCACAGCGTTACACAGGACTTTATCACCTTATGTGGGATTTATTAATCATTAACCCGATCACCAATGCCCTGCTGTGGCTGTATGCCGTTTTGGGCAACAATTTCATCCTGTCCCTGACGGTATTTACAGTCATTACGCGTATCCTCATGCTGCCCTTGAACCTGCGACAGCAGCGCAGCATGGTGAAGACGCAGGAAATGCAGCCGCAGATTCGAGCCATTCAGCAAAAGTACAAAGATAATCCGCAAAAGATGCAGGAAGAGTTTCAGAAGATTGGCTACAATCCGGCTGAGAGCTTAAGCGGCTGTTTGCCGCTGCTGGCGACGATGCCCATTTTGTTTGGCCTGTTCCAGGTTTTAAGGCTGATTTTGGGTTCGACGCCGCAAACGTTATTTGAGCTGACACAACGCGTTTATCCTGGGATCAACCTGACCAATTTGCTGCCCATCGAAAGTAACTTCTTGTGGATGAATTTGGGCCAGCCAGATCCATACTACATTCTGCCGATTTTGGTTTTTGTGACCATGTTTGTGCAAACCAAGTTCACTTCGCCATCGACTGCCAAAAAAGATGACGACAAGAGCAAAGGCAACAAGAAAGGCGGCAAAGATAAGCAAGATGATCCCACGGCCGCAATGACCCAATCTATGCAGTACACCATGCCGATTATGTTTGGCTTCTTCTCGCTTTCCTTCCAGGCTGGGCTGTCTATTTATTTTGTGCTGTCCAATTTGATAGGAATTGGTCAGGGTTTGTACACGCGGCGGATCATGGAAGCTGAGAAAGAGGCGCTGGCACGCGAGAAAGAATTAAAAGCGATGGGCATGAATGGCGATGTTGGCATTCCTGAAGCAGAGATGACTAAGAATGAACCGGTATCGAGTGGTAACAGCAAGGCTACACAGGGCAGTCGAAAGAGCCGCAGTCAATCGAAGCGGAAGCGTCGCTCGGCAAAGCGGTAAGTTGCAAAAACGGTTTGTGACAGCCCAGCCTACGGCCCGCTGACTCTGGTCGTAGGGTGTGTTTAGCGAGAACAAAGAGGATGGTATGACAAAGAAACTGGAAATCGAAGTTCGGGGGGCGGATGTTGAAAAGGCAATTGAAGCTGGTTTGCAAAAGCTGGGCGTTAATCGTTCTGAAGTGATTATTGATGTCATTGATGAGGGGAGTCGTGGTTTACTGGGGATTGGCAGTCGCGATGCAGTGGTACGATTGGTGTCGCTTTCTTCGCCAGAGCCGACACCGAAACCGGTTAGGAAGCCGGCCGCTTCCACTCCCAAACCGCAGCCCAAACCTGTTGCAAAGGATACGGCCGTTGCCGCCAAATCTAACGGCAGCGAAGGCGAAGTAAAAGAAATTGATCCTGAGGAAAAAGAAGCCGCCCTGGAAGTTGTGACCACGCTGCTGGATAAAATGGGCGTGGAAGCCAAAATTACGCCTTCGGTTTCAGAGCCGGATGATTTAACCGGGCGTCGCATTTTGGTGTTTGATGTTGAGGGAGATGATCTGGGTGTTTTAATTGGCCCGCGCGGAGAAACGTTGAATGCCATGCAATATCTGGCGCGACTAATGGTAGGCAACCGGCTGCAAAGACGCGCTACATTTGTCGTGGATGTGGAAGGGTATCGCCGGCGGCGGCAGCAGGCGCTGGCCCGTTTGGCCGAGCGCATGGCCAAGAAGGTTATCAGCCGCCGCCGGGCAGTAAGCCTGGAACCGATGCCGCCCCACGAGCGGCGCATTATTCACATGACGCTGCGCGACAGCGACGAGGTGTACACACAAAGCTCCGGCGAAGGCAAGCGGCGCAAAGTGCGCATTTTGCCTAAGTGAGCTGCCGCTTCGTTAGAAATCTAACAAAAAGGCCAGAGGATTTTCCTCTGGCCTTTTTTTGATCTTGCCAAGTGACGAGGTTCGTCGGACTATGATTCGTGGATGGTGACGGTGGTCATTTTGTCGCCCTGGCGAATGCTGTTGACCACATCCATGCCGTTGGTGACTTTGCCGAATACAGTGTGCTTGCCGTCCAGATGGGGCTGAGGCGCATGGGTGATGAAAAACTGGGAGCCATTGGTGCCGGGGCCACGATTGGCCATCGATAAGTAACCGGTGCCGTGTTTGTGTGGATTGCCCTCAAATTCATCTTTGAAGGTATAACCAGGACCGCCGCCACCCGTGCCCGTGGGGTCCCCCCCTTGAATAACAAAGTTGGGTATGACACGGTGGAATGAGACACCATCATAGTAGCCCTCACGAGACAGGAAGACAAAGTTGTTGACGGTGACGGGGGCGTGTTCAGCAAAAAGCTCGAGTTCGATACTCCCCTTGTTGGTTTCCATCGTTGCTGAATAAGATTTTTCGGGATCAATTTGCATCTCCGGTGAGGATTGCCATTGTTTAGTCATAAAAATTCTCCTAATGCTTGTGCGGCCGTTTGCAGGTTCCGCAATCTTTTCAGTCTTGGATTATAACATCAAATGAAACGCTAGCCGGTACGAGGGACAAAATGAAGCTGCTGCGGTTGCTGGATGAGCCAGCCGGCCGGATGGCAGTGCAGTTTGTCGCCGGGCGGCAACGGCTTGGTTAACGGTTGATTGAGGTTGGCAAATTGATGAACGGCCGTTTCCCAACCATCCTCGCCCAAATCCCAGCTTTGCTGCCACCGTCCCTGATGGTTGAATGCCTCGACATGAGTGTAGGAACGGCCGTTTTCAACCAACTGCTGCACGACGCCAATTTGACCCGGCGCAAAGGCAATGGCAGCTTCAGAGATGTGGCTGCCGGACGGCAGGGCAGTCGCCAAATGGTGCTCGGTGCCGTTGGCCGCGATGGTGAAAAAACGATGTGCGGCAAAAATGCGATGGTACCCGGCGATGGTATTGCTGAATGGTGAACCAAAAAGCTGCGTCTGGGCGCGATGGGCTGTGCCGATGGCCTCTTCCAGGTAACTGCCGCGCTGGACCGTGCCGGGCATGATCCAGCCGCCGCTGACGCGAAACAAATGGTTGGGCGTGGTGGCAAACACGGCCGACTCGCGAAACAATGCCGTCTCCAGCAGCGTGACCTGCTGCGGCCTGCTGCCGTGAATGTCCAGCAGCAGCAGTTGGGGACGATGCGGCGGATTGACCACCAGAAAATCGTGGCCATCCGGCCGGATGAAGGCACCAAAGCGGTAGCCTGGCTGACCACTGAACAGGGCCACGTCGCTGAGCACACCGCCGATGCCCGCCCGCACCAATCGCACCTGCTCCCCTTGCCGGTAAATGATGAGGAGACGGCCGTTTGGCTGCACAAAAACTGCCTCGATAAAGCCGTCCACCTGGAGCAATGTTTTGGAGACGGCGGGGCTGGGCTTCACGGTCATCGGCGTGGGATGGCTGCACGCCGGGCAGCCTGGCCTGCTGCCGGGGTAGGTGAGGTGGCATTGGGAACAGGTTTGTAGAGTGTGGGCGTACTCTTGCAAAAGTTGGGGCGGAAACGGCCGTCGTTCCCCTTTGTCAAACGTGGTGTGCAAATAGTTCAGCAGGTCGTCCGACAATGTTTCTGGCGGGCGGGCGCGGGGCGGCAGGGTAACGTCGTTGGCCAGAATGCTGATGCCGGCCGCGGCTCTTGCCCGGAGCGATTTGTGTTGGCGGTGGACGCCGCCATAAGGATGTACCTGGAGCAAACTTTTCACCAGCAGCACGGTAAAGGCGTACCAGTCGGTGAGAGGGGTGAAATACAGCCGGTCGCCAAAATTGCTTACATGGTACAGCGTCGGGTCCAAAAAAGCCGGCATGGCCACCGGGCAAGGATACGGGCCGAACTGGTAGCTGTCCACGTCGATCCAGAACGGTTGGGCGGCAGCCTGGCCGGGCGGCGTGAAAAAAATGTTGGTCTCGTTCAGGTCGCCCACCACAATTTGCAACTGGTGCAGGCGGTTGAGCGTTTGGTGCAGTCGTTGGAACAAAGGGATAATCTGCTGAGTAATAAGTGCGTGCTGCTGCCAAAAGTTGGGCAGGCTAAGCTGCTTCAGCAGCACGGAATTTGCCGGCAGTCTGGGCATTTGCACGCCGATGAGCTGCCCGTGTTTGTTTTGGACTGGGGCGCAGGGAGCCAAAACGTCGCCGGGCAGCCACCAGTTTTGGGCAAACCAATGGCGCAATTTTTCCTGGTGGGTGGGCGTTGGGTGATGGTACAGTTTTACGGCCGTATTACCCAAGCCAAACACCATTCCTTCGCCGCCGGACTGAATCAAATCAGCGGCATCTAACTGGTAACGTTGGTTATGGATGTAGATTGTGTGTGCCATGTTAACTATGAATGGTGAGATTGTGGGCGACTTTGGTCGCTTGTGAATTGTGAATGAACTGACCCGTTCACAATTCACAATTTTCCTGTTTGTGCCAGCTAGCTACCGCCCCATCATCATCAAATTGGCCGGGCTGTTGGGCCTGAACATTGAGCCAGCGCTGCAAGGTTAACGCGGCACGCGGCTCCTCCAGTTGGCTCAGCAACTCTGCTGACCAGCCGTCTGTAGCTACTGCCAGCCAGCGGATTTGTTCCGGCTGGGGCACAAAGGCCAGTTGAAAGTTGGTCTGGCAGGGGTTCGGTTGGAGCAGTTGGTAGGCCAGGTAATCTGGCTGGTTGTCGCTGTCTAGCTGGCAAACGGTGCCGTCTACGACCAGAAAACCATCACCCTGCCAAAAGAAAACGGCCGTTTCCCCCGCATGTACAAACCCAACCAGCGTGGCTAACAGACGTGTAGCCACAAATTGGCGGCGCGTGGACTCAGGAAAATGAGCTACCAGATGATGCAAAAAGGTGAGGCTGGCCAGATGCAAATCGGCAAGGAGGGCTTCCAGTACGTCCGGGCTGGGTTGGTGTGTTAAGTAACTCAATTTGCTGTTGAGAAAGTCGATAGCAAACTGGCCCAGCAGGCTGGCCCCCATTTCGTTTTGAGATGGGTGGGAACGGCCATCACTCACAAATTTACTGCCGCAGCCGTCACACACCAGCCCGATGGCGATGTTGGCGGTAGGGGAGGCAGCGGCGGCAAAATCCTGGCAGTTGTGCTGCATCAAGCGGTGGGCGCGGCCCAAGACGGTGGCGTGGCTGATCATTCAGGCTCCTTCGTGTAAAGAGTTAACGCAGAGGCGCGAAGGCGCAGAGAAAAGCTGCGTTATCTATTTGGTGTATTCTGTACACGAATCATATTAGTGTATAAATTACACTTTGTCAAGCCTGAAGTTTAATCGTCAGCATGATGATGCCCGCGTCTGGCCGCTCGGCCAGAATGCGGCGTGTGGCTTCAATTCCGTTCATGTCCGGCATCCGGATGTCCATCAGGATCA
>CALBTC010000385.1 GCA_937967805.1 uncultured Anaerolineaceae bacterium | reverse complement strand
GGTCTGCGTGATCGACATGGCCCGGAACCAGTGATCGTTTTCACCGGAATATGCAACTGGTCCGGCCAGATCATCCACCAGCGCGGTGCTATCTGCTTTGAGTTTACCTTCCCCCTCACCGAGCCGGTAGTGCTGGAAGGCACCGCGCCTACTCCCAGGCCAACCACAACACCGCTGCCGCTGCCCACGCCCACGATAACGCCCATCCCCACCACCCTCGCCACCCGCACCATTAACGCCACAGCCATCGACTGCCCCATCCCCGACACGCTGGTGCAAACCGAGGTCGATCTTGTCTCCGATTGCATTGTCTGGCTTGATTCATTTGACAATGAGACGGGCTTCATCGTCGACTTAGGCTATCCACGCAGCGGCGACTGGTTCCGCTATCACACGCCGGCCAACGTGACCGCCATACACGTCCCACCAGAAGACTCACCCCGCTTGAGGGAATCGGACATGCAATGCCTCAGTCGGCAGTCAATTGCGGTGTGGGTAACGGCCGTATTGCCAGATGGCGAACGTCGATTTACCGGTATGGGGATAGACACTGAATGCGACCTGCGCCAACTGCCGACGGCAACGGCCGTTCCCCCACAAGAAACCACCTGGACCACCTACCAATCAGACGCATTGCAGCTTGCCTTGCAGAATCCCGACACCTGGACAGCAGAAGAACGGGACGGCATTCTCTACCTCATGTCGCCAGAACAATATCCACTGAGCGACAGCCCACAGCAGTTGCGCTACTACGTATACACCGGCACCTTTCCCAACCCCGAGCACAAGCCGTTTGTAGAGGTTGTCACAGCCGATCTATCCGAAGAGCTGCAACAAATTTTTAGCTGCACGACGGAAACAATCGGCGAGTACACCATTTACCGCACCACTCACATGCCCTCAACAGAAGGCGCACTCACCGTCTTTTTTGCCGCTGAAGATCGCTTTGTCTCTCTGGCGCTCACGCCTTATCGACCAGAAGACCCCTTTGAGGCACAAGACCAATATGTGCAGATGTTTGAGCAAATTCTTGCCTCCGTGCAGCTATTGGATAATGAATAACGGATCTGCACCAAATAGCATCTTGAACAAACTTCTAAAGTTACAACTGTCATGCCTGCCCCCGCCTTCGCGAGGATAAACTCCGGCAGGCATCCAGAGGTGTCTACATTCTAAATTCAATGGATTCCCGCCTTCGCGGGAATGACAAGCTGAGGTTTCAAACGAAATTAGAACACCAGTTGGTGATGTGGCTGCTCACGTATCGGACGACTACATTTTAGCCGCCCAAGAAGGCCAGACGATGACCGTGGACAACACCTTGCCCAACGACAACGTCCTGCTCACCATCGTCGGGGCTGACGGCATTCCGCTAACAAACGGCCTGATGTCCGGCGCAACGTCCTGGCAGGGCCAATTACCCGACACGCAGGATTACACCCAGCCGGTTACATTCTCACTGTTACAATAGAGTAATTGCAGACCAAACTTCCTGCAGGTTTGCGCAAAAACCACTGTCCTTTCAGAAACCTGCGGGAGGTTCTTGGAGAGAAACATGAACCTTAGCAATATTTTCTGGGTCGTAGCCGGATTGGCCGTCCTGGGCATCGGAATTTTCTTGCCGCAGCTAAACCGGTTGATGGGCAATCTCCCCCGAGAAGAGCAGTTTACCGTGCCCAAATTTAAGCGGACGGCGGAGCTGAACGGCCGTATCGCCCGCGCCGTCCTCATCCTCCTCGGCTTAGGAATGCTGGCAAATGGCATTGGCTCATACATTTTGCCGCCCACGTTGGTAACTATCATTGGCTACGCCCTCCTGACCCTGGCCTTTCTGGGCATTCTGCTCATGATCATCATTACCACCGGCAATTGGCGTGTTTGAAACGCCGGGGAACAAAATCAAACGCTCCATCGTTATATGTGTGTGAGGCCGAGGCAACCTCGGTCTTTTTAATGTGTAACTGTAAAAGCCAAAAAGATTTTTGAATTAAAGCGAGCTCAAATTTGGCTTTTACTTGAGCAAATCACAAAAAGGGGAACTTTCTAATTCGAGGTTCTTTTTGTGATTTGCTACGAAAAGGAAAATATAAACGTGAAACAAAAATTGATACTTTTACTGCTACTACTTTTAGCCCTGGTGGCCTGTACGCCTTCCGGGGGCGAACCAGCGGCATCAGACAATCTGGCTACAGAAACGCCCGACATGGATGCACCCGTCAGTTCCGATGATCCGACGGCGACACCTGCCCCTGAGGAAACCGTTGATTTGGAAGATGTGACCATTGGTGAGGCCACGGTTGAATCCATCAACATTATGATTCTAGAATCGTTCCCGGTTCAGGTTCATGTGAATGTCACCGGCTACCTGGGAGATGGCTGTACCACGCTGAATGACATCGAAACGACACAGGAAGGCGACACGTTCCTGGTGCATATCACCACCCAGCGCCCGACCGAGGCGATGTGTACCCAGCAGTTGGTAGGTTTTGAAGAAAACGTGGCCCTGGATGTTGAAGGGCTGTCCGCAGGCACCTACACCGTAGACGTAAACGGTGTCACCGACACCTTCACCCTGGATGTGGACAATGTAGCCCAGCCGCTGCCCGGCACCGGCGAAGAGCCGGCCTCTGAGCTGGACCTGCCTGACGAAGATGTAGCTGACCTGCTGCGCCTGACGCTGGAACGGGCCCTGATAGACCAGGAAATCCCCGACTACGCGCTGCTGGCCGATCAAGATGAAATTGTCCTCTCTACCGAAAACATCGACCCGGCCCTGCTGCCCGAACTGGACGGCGTGAACCTGGTAACGATGTCGCCCGAAGAGATTCAGGCCAAAGCCGATGCCGAAGGTGACTTTCCCTATCTGCGGTTCCAGGGGTTTGAGGGTATCTCTCAAGACGAAGTCAACGTCTCTCTGGGCAGCAGTTGGGCTATCGCCGCTGACTCCGACATGATCTACCTCAGCGGCGGCGGTTTCACCATCAACTACACCCGCACTGCCGATGGCTGGACCGGTGAAGTGACCGAAGCCTGGATTTCTTAACGGTATGTAACCATTTCCGTGTGACTGCATCTAAACAAAAAGCGTGGGTGAGAAACGGCCGTTTCCCACCCACCTTATAAAATTAAACTTTTTGTTACGGAGAGTACTTCACAATGGAAATGATCATCGACTTCCCCGGCGGGGCCCGTGTAGACGCCCACTTTGGCCCCTTCACCGTCCCCACCGACCAACCTTCTTACAACGG
>CALBTC010000384.1 GCA_937967805.1 uncultured Anaerolineaceae bacterium | reverse complement strand
GAGCCAGCAGCAGCAGCGCCACCCCGTCCCGCACCAGGCAGGAGGCGTGCAGCATCCCATATCCTTGAGAAATAACCAGATTGAGCAGCAGCGTGTGCAGCACACATTGGCTTACCAAATCTGGTCTGGCGGCAAGTAGCGGATCGAGCACGGCCGTGCCGCGTTGTTTTGTCAAATCCAGGTGAGCCATCCCCCAGCCGCCCAACTGCATCATCAGCCAATTGCCGCTGCCGCTGTAGGTGATTTGCTGCATCAGGTCGTCCGGCGCGGGTCCAGGTGGCCGGCGCATGGGCTGCACGACCAACTGGAGTTCACCTAAGGGTGCTTTTGTCTGTCCGGTTTGGGTGTAGTTTTGTAGGGCAAGATCAACGGCCGTCAGCAATTCCGCCCGGTTACTTTGCACGCGCAGCGGATGGCCAAACAGTCGCACCTCGCGCTGCAACGCCGGCCGATTGGTGCGACGCTGCCAAAAGTCTTCAAGCTCAGCCTCATCAAGCCGGGAGAACCAATCATAGTCGGGGATTTTCACGCATATTGCTCCAAATTGTCGAAAAGGGCAAAACGGTTATACTATTCACCAATGCGTCTGGCAAACAGAAATGCATTCGGAAACAGGTGATGAATTTGGTCAAAGGGAGGTACGTTACCGCCAGGTACGGCCCATTTCTTAATTTTTAGGAGAAAGATATGTACAAAAAACCAGCAATCACCAAGCATGAAGAATTGACCCAGGTTACTTTCAGCAGCCACTAGTAAGTTACTCCCCAAACAAATATTTAACCAGCAAAATCTATTAAACCAGTTTAGGAGAAGGTAAATGTACAAAAAACCAGCGATCACCAAGCATGAAGAATTGACCCAGGTTACGTTTAGCAGCCACTAAATTTTAGTCGGACGCCACCAGACCTGAGATAACACCTGCTGTATCGGTTGGTAATGTGCCTCTCTTTGACCAGAATGCGCCCAAAACCATTGCATGACAACCCAAACAGCCACCCAAACAACCCAACATCTTTTAGACGTTTTACGCCCCCAACAACAGCCGGATACCTGGTTACAGCAAGCCCAACAGCTTCATTGGGATGATTTTGTCGTGCGGGCGATTGCCTTTGGGCTTGCCCCACACGTTTACGTTCAGATGCAAGCATGGGGAGCAAAAATTCCTGCCAAAGCGATGGCCAAGCTGGCCATTACCCATAAGGCTCAGGCCAAACGGAATGAAGCCATTTATGGTCAGCTGGCGCAGGTTTTAGCCGCCTGCACCCAGGCAAATCTGCGCCCGGTCGCCCTCAAGGGCATTCACCTGGCAGCGTGCTACTATGCCGAACCGGCGCTGCGCCCGATGAATGACATTGACCTGCTGTTTACCCCGGAGGAGCTGCCTCAGGCAGAAGCTGTGCTGCTGAAATTGGGGTATGGAGGCAAACACAAATCAGCCGAGACGGGCGCGCGGGTGACCAAGCACACCAGCACCTTCCGCCGCAGTGAGACAAAAAATGATGACGCCACGCCCAATCCCTATCTTTCTGCCGGCCTGGACCGCACCGTTGAGCCACACAGCTCGCTGGAAGAATCCTGGTTTGGGCTGAAAGCTGATATGACACCGGGGATTCGAGAAAGAGCGGATACGGCCGTCCTCGCCAACCACACCTGCCACGTCCTCAACCCCACCGACCTGCTGCACCATATCTGCCTTCACTTTAGCTTCCACCTTATCCAGGGCGCGCCCGCTTTTGTGCAGCTCACCGACTTGCTGGTGATTACAAGGTCAAACAAAGTCGAGTGGGTTACTTTTTTACAGCGGGTGCAGGAAGCAAACACGGCCGGTTACGTGCTGGCCGCGCTCACGCTAGCCCAAAAATTGGTAAGCGCACCCGTTCCCGCCGAGGTTCTTGCCCAATTGGCAGAAATGACGCCGGACAATCTGCGCCAACGCATCGCACAGCTCGATCTGGCCTACGTCCTGCGCCGCACCCAGCAAAAACCGCTGGTCTCGCTGGGCGACCGGCTGCGGCGCGGTTTCAAAGATCGCGTAGAAATTGCCCGCTGGGCCCCAACGTGGGGCGAGAAGTGGCGCGTGTGGCAAACGGCCGTGCAGTTCAGCCGCACCGATACGGCCCAGATGCTGCGAAAATAGCAGACCCTTAGGGCTTGACTTCCAAGATTTTTGCCTTCTATAAAGCAAACCCTAAGGGTCTCGATGACAAACGGAGAAAAAGTAATTTGAAGCTATCACGCCTGCTTTCACTTACGCTGGCTGCGGCCGGCGGGCTGGCCTCCAGCCACGTTTTGCAGCGCCGCCGGCAGTGGGAACAACGCAACAACCGCGTCGCCATCTGCGTCGATTTTGACGACGCACAGGCCGCCGCCATCCGCGCTGGCCTGCCGCTGGCCGAACTGGTCGAAATGCTGGTCAACAATGGCGCCACCCACCTATCGCTGCCGGAGCTAACCTTGAACCGGCTGCGGCACACCGGCCAGCTCACCCCCAAAGCTCCCGCCCAACCCCGGCAGGGTGCCCCGCGCATCGGCCATTGGAACTACCTGCACGGCCCAAAAAATCTGGTACGCTACCTGGTCACCGAGTTGCGCGACCGTCTGCCTTATACGCAGGCGGACTACCTGGACGAACAGACGCTGGTTTTTGCCGGAGATTTACCCACGATTGGGGAAATCGGGCTGGGGTACGATATGGCGCTGGCGCAAAAAATCCAGACCAATGGACTGGCGCTGTTGCCCCGTCCGGTGAGTTACGCCTGGCCGGAGAAGAATTTGCTGGAACGGACTTTGGCGCAAACGGCCGTTCTCAACAACCTCGTCGCTTTTGCCGGGAACATGATTTTAGGCCACGAAATGCACCTCGATGAAACGGTCGAAGCAATGGAAGCACACGACCTGTCGCTGGTTTATTTTGCCGAATCCCGTCACCAAAAGGGGGACTGGTTTGTGGCCAAACGGCGCGCCCCCAACGTCATTCTGGCCCACCAATTCACGCCAGAAGAGATGATTCCGCTGGATTACCATGCGGCGTGCCACAACTGGGTTCATTTTGCCCGTGAACGCGGCATCCGGCTGTGCTACGTCAACTTTTTCCGCGTGCTGCACGCCACCGCGCCGCTGGAAGGCGTCGATTATGTGCATCATCTGAAGCACGCGCTGGAGGATGCCGGCTACACCGTCTCCCGCGACGTAGATTTGCCTACGCCCGTGCCCGCGCCAGACACGCAGGAACTGGCGCTGGCAGGGGTGAGTGTAGCCGGGATTGGGGCAACGGCCGTTTCCAGCCTGCTCAATCTCCCCGAATCCCTCGCCCTACCATTGACGGTAGCTGCTGCCGGCAGTGCCGCTATCCTGCCCTTTGTGGAAGAACAGCGCAACCAGGCCGCCATCGCCCGCCTGGCCCATTCACACGATCATGATCAAGCACAGGAGCATCATCACCACGAACACGATCACGGCCACCACCATGATCATGAGCATGACCATGCACACGACCACGGCGATTTAGCGGCGCTCTATCCGCCCTCCTACGCCCCTAAGCTTATTGCCCTAGGCGCGACGGCGCTCACGCCAATCGCCGTGCTACAGAGCACACGACTGGATGGCGCGGCGGGCTGGTTAGCGGGATTGGCGTATCAGGCCGCGGCCGCTGCTGCGTTAGCTGCCAGCACCAGCGGGCAGGAATATCAGCTGCGCATCGAGGCGTACAAGGGATTTAATCTGGATTGGCTGCTGCCGCTGGCAACGGCCGTTCTGCAACTCCCCAACAACACCGGCAAGGCGGCTGCCCTGGCCGTACTCGGCGCGGGCTGGCTGGCGGCGCGCCAGCAAAATCTGGACGTGCTCTCGGCCATCGATCCCGGCCATGCCGAAGGGCACACCCACCACATTTCAGCGGCAATGGCCACCATAGGTGACATCCAGATGGCCATCGGGCCGAAACCGGCGCGCAAATGGGCAGGGTTGGGTCCGGCGGCAACGGCCGTTTCGCTCATCTTGGCCAATCGAGGGTATAAAACAGGTGCGGTGGGAACGGCCGTTCTCGCCACAATTGGCCAGGCGATGGGGCTGGTCGGCTTCCGCCACCCGGAGCGCGCCCTGAAAGATACCACGCAGCAGGCTGTTCCCAGCTTCGCCTCCGGCGCAGGGGTGGGGCTGTTGGTTTTGCTCCTGGGCAAAAAATCAGAGTCCTAATTTTTCATCAACAGATTTTACAGATTGAATAGATTTTATCTGCGCAATCTGCGCAATCTTTGATTTTTTAGCTGGGCTTATATGAATCCTCCAAAGTCTGCCAGCGATACGCGCTTTTGCCACGTCCCTGCCGGGCCGTTTGTGTATGGGCCGGAGGTTTGTTACGAGCGGCTGGCGCAGTGTCCGCCGTTGAAACCGCAGCAACTGGTGGAAATGCCGGAGTTCTGGCTGGCTGAGTTTCCCGTCACTTACCGGCAGTGGCGCGAATTTTTGCAGGAGACGGGACACGAATGGGGTGGCAGTTGGTACGCGGTGGTGCGCGGTTGGCACGGCACGTTTTTGCGAGCTTACGCGCCGGTAGAAACTTATCCCGATGGCCATGATGATTTGCCCATTGTGGACGTAACCCAGGCGGAAGCGTATTTGTACTGCGATTGGCTGTCGCAAAAGATTGGTGTGCCGCTGACGCTGCCGACGGAGTTCCAGTGGGAAAAGGCGGCGCGGGGAGTGGACGGCCGTATCTACCCTTGGGGCAACCAAAAACCACGACCCGACATTCAGTGGCAGGCAACGTTTCCCGTCAGGCCGGCCAGCTATTTGTTCAGTTTACTGGTGAAACCACGCCGCGAATGGGCGCGGGCGGGCTGGTATTGGCGCAACGGGCATCCGCTGCCGGTTGGTTCGATTCCGCAAAACGTGTCGCCTTACGGCTGCGTGGATATGAGCGGCAATATTTGGGAATGGACCAGCAGCCTGTACAATCCTGAACTACCCGATTTTCACGTGGTTAAGGGCGGCTCCTGGGGCTACACGATTCACCATGCGGCGTGCAACGTGCGCAGCGCGTGCAGCATCACGACGCCCAGCCGGGAGTATCATGCGCAGGGAACGGGGTTTCGGGTGATGGCGCTGGAGGAACCGGCGTCCGCCGCCGGGTAAGCCGCCCTCATCGCTGCCTAATCGTGATTGATTCGATGGCTTGACTCATTTATTTTCTGTTGATGCAACTTCTATACTCCTGATATACTCACGCCCGGCATGAAAAATTATACCTTGCGTCCCGCGCTACCCCAGGAAAAGTTAACGGCCGTCACCAACACGCTGGCCCGCTGGCTGCCCGGTCCGGTTGATGATACGGCCGTCTCGCAATGGTCCCTGGCCGAATGGGAAGCGGCCGAATGGGTGGTGTACTGGCAAAACGCGCTGCCCTGGTTGGTAGCGCGGGTTGAAGAAGCACAAATTGAGGTGCCGGAGGGGGTGAACGGCCGTCTCAGAACCGTGAATGACGCCAGCCGAGAACGGACTCGCCGCATGTTGTCTGCCTGTGCTGAGATTTTAGATGCGTTTCGCCAAGCAGGTATTCAAGTGGTCTTGCTCAAAGGGGCTGTGCTGTCGCCATTTTACTATCCAGATCCGCTCCTGCGCCCCCTGGCCGACCTCGATCTGCTCATCCGTCCGCAGGACATAGCAGCCAGTCGCAAAATCATGTTGAAGCAGTTGGGCTATCGCTACTACTCCCGCTCGGCAGAGGATGAAGTTTATCTGCGTGGTGAGCGCAAACCCAACATCTGGGCGCCCAATAACGTGCACCCGGTTGAGGTTCACTTTGCGCTGCGGGAGGAATACGCCGGGATTGGCTATGAGTTGGCGCAAATCATGTGGGCAGAGAGTGTGGAACGGCCGTACTGGCAAAACACCCACGCCCGCGTTCCTAACCCGGCGGCATTGCTGCTGCACGTTTGCGCCCACACCACCAGCGACTGGCTCATTCAGCGCGGCCGACTCATGCACATCGACGATATCGGCAAGCTGTGCAACCAAATGCAGCCGGAAGATTGGCAAACGTTTGGCCGATTGGTGCTGCCCGACACAGCCCGCTTCATCTATCCCGCCCTCGCGCTTGTAGGAAAATACACTCCGCTCTCCTTACCTGAATCGAGCACAAACGCGCTGCGGGCAAATTGTCCGGCGGCGTTGTTGGCCTGGCTGGAGCAAACAGAGCTGGCCGACGCCTCAGAATCGAATCCAACTAATCGCAGCGGCCTCGGCCTGGAAATTGCCCGGCGTTTATCGCGCTCTCGGCTGGACATGTTTCACTTCTGGCTGCGCTCGTTTTTCCCGCGCCGGTTTAACCTGGCCAAACGATATCCAAGGTTGGTAGAAACCCCATTCTGGCCGTTGGCCTATTTGTTTCTTAACGGTGACCGCTTGCGGCACATGCTGCGGAAAGTGATTAGGTAATTGAGTAATTGGGCAATTGGATTAATTACTCAATTACATTTTCCACCATGAACAAAATCATCCAAGCAGACAATTTGAGTAAAACATACCAAAGCCGGGGCAAGGCAGTAACGGCCGTATCCAACCTCACCTTCTCCGTGAACCAGGGCGAGCTGTTTGGCCTGTTTGGTCCCAACGGTGCGGGCAAGAGCACCCTCGTGCGCATGTTGACTACCCTGCTGGTGCCTACAAGCGGAACGGCCGTTGTCAACAACTTCGACGTGGTGCGGCAGGAGATGCAGGTGCGGGCTTCGATTGGGCTGGTGACGGCGGAAGAACGGTCTTTTTACGGCCGTCTCACCGCCCGGCAAAATTTACAGTTCTACGCCGCCATGCAAAATGTTCCTAGCGCCCAGGTTCCTAGACGCATAGCTGAAGTTCTAGAACTGTTCGACCTCAGCCACAAGGCTGACGCCACCGCGCAGTCGCTATCTACCGGGCAAAAGCAGCGGCTCAATATGGCCCGCGCCCTCATCCACAATCCGCCCATTTTGTTTTTGGATGAGCCGACCAAGAGCATGGATGTGCAAACCAGTGACTTTGTGAAGGCGCTCATTCGAGATGAGCTAGTAAACCGGCAGGGCAAAACTGTCGTTTTTATCAGCCATGAGCTGTACGAGATGGAGAATTTTTGCGACCGGGTGATTATTTTGGCCAATGGCTTGATTCAAGCCGTCGGCACGCCTACCGAATTGGGATCCAGACTGCCGCGCCGCGCTCTCTTCCGCCTGGTGGTGGAAGGCGATCCGGACCGGTTGGTGCAAAGCTGGCAAACAGTGGGCGGCGTAGAATCCGTCACGGAAGTCTCACGCGGGGCCACGCAAACCACGTTTGACTTAGCCCTTGCCGATGAGCGGGTGTGGTTTGATGTGGTGAAGGTGATTAAGGTGGGAAACGGCCGTCTCGAATCCTACCACCGCGCCGACGACGAATCGCTACGCCGCATCGTGGCCCATTTCAGTGGAGGAGAAATCACCGCAAAGGACGCAGAGAACGCAAAGAAAAATTAATAAAACTTTGCGTGCTTTGCGCTCTTTGCGGTTAAAAAAAGATGACCGCAGCCAAGCTACTTGCCCTTATCACCCATAACTTTCGCCTGGCCTGGGCTTACAAGCTCAACTTTGTCACTCGCTACCTGGGGGTGATCATCTCGGTGCTGCTCTTTTATTTTTTGGACCAGCTTTTGCAGCGGTCGGGGTCCGGGCAGGTAGAGGGCGGTACCTATTTTACGTTTTTGATCATCGGCGGCGCGTTTTCCAAATTCTTGGAGCTGAGCAGCCACGCCTTTTCGGCTAACCTGCGCGAGGAGATGCTGCAAGGCACCATCGAGCCGCTGCTGGCGACGGCCACGCCGGTGACGCTGGCGCTGCTGGGTCCGTCGTCGTGGATGCTGCTGGAGGGGGTGCTGCTGGTGCTGCTGCAGTTGGGGGTGGGTACGGCCGTTGGCGCAGATTTCTCGAACGCGAACTGGGGAACGGCCGTACTCGTCCTGCTCGTCTCGCTCTCAAGTTTAATCAGCTACGGCATCTTTTCCGCGGCCTTTGTGATTGTGTTCAAGCGGGGCGATCCAATGAACTGGTTCATCAACTCGGTAGCCTACGTCTTTAGCGGCGTCTTTTTTCCTGTTGAATTGCTGCCCGGCTGGCTGCGCATTATCAGCTACGCACTGCCGTTCACCTATGCCTTACGGGCTTTGCGCGGGGCGCTAATGCGGGGCGAGACGGTGGCGCAAGTTGGTGGTGATGTTTTGGTGCTTGTGGGATTTACGGCCGTTCTCCTCCCCCTCGCCATTTTTGCCTTGCGCTACGCCATCCGCCACCTCAAGCAAACTGGAGAATTGGCACATTATTAACCAGTAATCAGTGAGCAGTACAACCGATTTTTCATCCGTGTTCATCTGCGTTAATCTGTGTCCTATTTCTTTTACAGGAGTAACAACCATTGGAACTATATCCGTACGAAGATTCTTGGGGAGATGAAGATCCACATGCCAATTTTAAGGAAGAGGTGGCACTGTACAGCGCGGCAGATCCAATGCCGACGCTGGAAAACTTGAGTCGGGATACCGGTATTCCCGTCCCGGCTCTGATTCGCTACATTTTGGTGAAATACACCGCCTCCGGCTCAGACGCCGTTCTGGCCATGACGCCCTACGTGCTGCGCCAAATGCAGGATCATTTCGACAAAGCCGAAACGGCCGATACCACCAAAGCCCGTCTAAAAGCTTACGAGGCGCTGCGCCAAATGGTTAACTGGCTGTCTATGGGGCCAAAGCAAATGAAGTAAACCAAACCTGTCATGGTACAATATAAACCAAACCAGTTGATAGAAAATAATAATGCGGAGGTTTCACGATGGACGAAAGCACTTTTACTTTTACGGCGCGCAGCGCGCAAAATCCAGACCAGATGGCGACGTTTACTTTACAAGGCGGCACCGTCACGGTTCAGTTGGGCAATGCCATTTTGGAACGGGTGGAACATGCCTTTGACTCTGTTCAAGGCGAGGAGCCAAACCGTTTCACCAACTGGATTGAACCGGCAGCCACCGGCGCGCTGCAAAAGGTGATGCAGCCAATTTCACTGGTGGATTTTGATGCCAACATGTCGGGAGACGCCCTTAATATCGTTGCCTGGATTCGCGTGGGCGGGCTGCGATTGGCTCCAATCGTCGTTACCTGGAAGCAGGTTGACAATCCTGCCGGGGCTGAAGCCTTTGTAGCCGAAATCCAACAGCGCAAAGAAGCCGTCGTTGAAGCTGGTAATATTCCAGACGTCACCGACTACTGGGCAACCTGGATTTTGCTCGGCCTCATCACCACCATTCTGCCCCTGCTTTGGTGGCGAATGCTGCAAAACCGGCGCTCAGGTTGATCCTAGTGCCTAGACCCGAAGGGTTTCGCGAAAAGAACATCCTATAGCCGTTTTGAAAAACCCTTCGGGTCATTATTGGCTAAATAATGCCAAATTACAGAAATACAGTAAGATATTAAATGATTCAACCCGCTAAAAATTTGAGACGGAAGAGGAAACAAGCGTATGGCCCAACCCATGTTGACCTTAAATGACGTTCAAATTTCCCCTGATTCTTTACCGCAACAGGCTTCCGGCGCCAGCAACACGATTTTTCTCATCAATTTTCGCAACCACCGGGACATGTACCCGCCGTTTGGCATCATGTACGTGGCGGATGCGCTGGAGCAGGTGGGGTTTTCTTGCCGCGTGTTTCACGAAACGGCCGAATATTTAGAAGAATTCGTGGCACAGGTGGCGGCGGAACGGCCGCTTTTCGTCGGATTCAGCACCATTACCGGACCACAGCTTAAACCCACCATCGACGCCTCCAAACGGGTGCATGAGCTGGGCATCCCGGTGGTGTGGGGCGGCGTGCACGCCACCATCATGCCGATGGACGTGCTCAAAGAGGAATACGTCGATTTTGTCATCGTCAACGAAGGGGAAGAGACGGCGCAGGAATTTGCCCTGCTGCTGGCCGACCGCGTGCCGCCGCGCGACTGGTCGACCGTGCCGGGGCTGGCCTATAAACGAGAAGCGGATAGCTTCCCTATGTTTCATCGGGAACGGCCGTTCATCCAGGACCTCGACAAATACAGCCCGCGCTGGGATTTGCTCGATGACGTCGAGGCGTATCTCATCCCCAGCGGGCCGTACAACCGGGCCATCCCCGTTTACATTTCGCGCGGCTGCCCCTTCCGCTGTGGCTTCTGCTACAACGAAGTGGTGATGAAGCGCACCTGGCGGCAGCATTCCGACGAATTTATCATGAACCAGATTCAGTGGTTGAAGGAGAATTACCAGATTGATGCGGTGGATTATGCGGATGATTATTTATTCGGCCGCATTAAGCCGATGCAGCGGCTGGTGGAAAAAGTGGGCATGCCCTGGAGCGGGCAGGTGCGCGTGCAGTTGCTCAAACCGGAGTTTGTGCAGTGGATGAACGACACCGGCTGCCAGTGGGTAAACATCGGCGTAGAATCGGCCTCACAGGTGGTACTGGACCGCATGACCAAAGACCAGGACGCCGAGCAAATCATCTGGGGCATCGGCAATCTGGTGAAATATGCGCCGCACATCGAGGCTAACTGCTCTTTTATTGTGGGGATGCCGGAAGAGCAACCCCATGAAACCAAAGAAACCTTCGACGCCATCGAAACCTTGTCCGACATAAGCGAAAAGGTGCGCTGCTCCGTTTGTGTCTACATGCCCTACCCCGGCACACCGCTTTGGCCCAAGGCGCTAGAGATGGGCTACGTGCCGCCGGCCAACCAGGAAGGCTGGTGCGATATGGACCTGAACCGGGGCAACACCCCCTGGATGAGCGACGAGGAAGCCCAGGTGATGTGCGACATCAACGACATTTTGTTTGTGGGGCGGTCGCAGGGACATTGGCTGCTAACACCTTACTATAAACTCCTCCGCTGGCGCTGGCGTAATCAATATTTCAAAAATTATTGGGAAGGCGCGCTCAAAAAGCGGCTCATCCACTCCCCGCTCAAACCCCTTATCGCCTGGCTAACCAAAAAGATGGTCACTTTCAACCAAACCACCCACAAAGGCACCATCTCCGAAGGCGCTGAGCTGTTGGGGCTGGATTATTCTAAGCAATCGGGAGATTGACATGGACTATATGGAGGCAGAAGCAGTTGTTCAAGGACAGGTTGAAGCATACAACGACCACGATGTGGAGAAATTTGCAAGTTTTTATAGCGACGAAATATCAATCTACGACCTCTCCGGAGACAAGCCTGCAACAAAAGGCATTTTTTACCCAAAAAAATGTAAGATGAGCAGGCGTAAGATT
>CALBTC010000383.1 GCA_937967805.1 uncultured Anaerolineaceae bacterium | reverse complement strand
GGCATTGGGCAAAAGCAGTGGCGGTTGGCGGCAGCGGCCGTTTCCATGAACGGCAACGTGCGGGTGGGGCTGGAAGACAATCTCTACCTGCCCACTGGCGAACTGGCTAAATCCAATGGCGAGCTGGTGGCCAAAGCGGCCGAGCTGGTGCGGCTGGTTGGTGGAGAGGTAGCCACCATTACTGAAGCGCGTGCCTTCCTAAAACTCGACTCATAAACCCCTTGTTTGCGATAGCACATTATGCTATCATTTCGCCGTGAATAGAAAGCACCAAAAAACGCTAAACGCTATTTTTGAAAACCCGGTTCCAAAGACGTTGGAATGGAAAAGAATCGAAGCCCTGTTTATTGCGCTAGGTGCAAATGTTATAGAAGGGCGTGGTTCACGGCTAAGGTTCGAATTGAATGGCGTGATCGGCACATTCCACCGACCGCATCCTCAAAAAGAAGCGAAACCCTATCAAGTCCGTGACGCCCGCAAATTTTTAGAACAAATAGGAATAAGACCATGAATACGATGACTTATAAAGGGTATGCAGCGCGAATTGAATACAGTGATGAAGATGAATGTTTCATCGGGCATATAGCAGCTATTAAAGATGTTGTAGGTTTTCATGGGGAATCGGTGCAGGAACTGCGGGCAGCATTTGAAGAAGCAGTTGATGATTATCTTGAGACTTGTGAAAAGCTAAATCGTGCACCACAAAAGCCCTATTCGGGCAGGTTAATGTTGCGAATTCCTCCGGAAATTCATGCCGCTGTAGCCGCAGCAGCAGAGGTAAGCGGCAAAAGCATTAATCAATGGGCAGCGGAAACGTTTGATTTAGCGGTGCATAAATAGGACTGTCTTTAATGAGTAAACAACGCGCTACGGCCGTTTCCTGGAAAAACAAACCGATGCCCGATGTCTATAAAGAGCTGCTGTTGGACGGCCGTTACACGCGCGAAGAATACGTTACCATCAGCCAGGGTTTTGTACCCCAATCCCCAGCCGACAAATGGTTCATCTTCTTAGAAGGTGAATGGCTCAACTTCCATCGCAGCGCCAGCGCCAGCTGCATCTTCCAACTGCAAATCGTGCCGGTGGAGGATGGCTATGCCGCCAACAAGCTGCGTGTGAATCAAGACCCTGGCCAATACCGTTCACTCTCCGACGAGTACGATGTTGCCCTGCTCTCTTACCTGGTTGACACTGTTTTGCTCGGCCGCTTTGCCCCCTTTCCCCAGCCGGAGCAGTTTTCTGAAGAGGACCATCGGCGCCACCAGCAGCACGTCATGGGCAAAGATTCGCTCGATGGCGGTTTAAGCTTGCGCGTGGTGAACGGAAATCGGTGAGCCAGGGGTCAGTAAGCAGTGTGCACTGTTTTAGAGATCGGCCCCAATGGGGCTTCCATTTTCTAGCCTGGTGATTCGCAAGGCGGTGCCGGCACCAATGAACCCAGAAACCAACCCCGTTGTTTTGCTTACCGAAGATACCTGGCACATTGTGGCGCACAGCCGCGAATCGTATATGGCCTGGTGCGGCCAAAAGATCACCGACCGCCGCGCCCATTCTCGGCTGAGCACCATCGGCCGGGAGAACCTTTGCCCAGAATGTTTATCCCTCTTTATTGAACGTAAACGATGAAAAGCAGGAACACAGAGTTGCACAGAGAAGCGCAGAGTTACACAGAGAGCTGAAGAGAAAAATCTGCGTAGCTCTGCGAAATCTGTGGATAAAAAACTACCATGGATAAACTCAAAACATCTCTCAACACCCGCAGCGAAGAATACAAAACGAACCGCGCCGCCATGCTGGAACTGGTGCAGACGCTGGAAGCGCGGCAGGCGCAGGTGCGCGCCGGTGGCGGCGAGCGCGGCGCTCAGAAATTCCGCGACCAGGGCAAGCTGCTGCCCCGTGAACGGCTGGAGCTGCTGCTGGACCCCGGCACGCCGTTTTTGGAGCTGTCGCCGCTGGCGGCCTGGGGCATGTACAACGACGAGGCACCCGCCGCCTTGCAAATCGTGGGCATCGGCATCGTAAGCGGGACTGAATGCTTGATTTCGGTGAATGACGCCACGGCTAAGGGCGGGGCCGTCTACCCAATGTCACTGCAAAAGACGCTGCGGGCGCAAACGATTGCCGCCGAGAATCGACTGCCCTGCATCACTTGCGTAGAGTCGGCCGGGGCCAATTTGCTGTACCAGGACGAGATTTTCATTTTGGGCGGCCGTACCTTTGCCAACCAGGCGCGGCTGTCGGCGGCTGGGATTCCGCAGGTGGCACTGGTGTTTGGCTCCTCGACGGCGGGCGGAGCGTACGTGCCGGGGATGAGCGACTACACCGTGTTTGTGCGGGGCAAAGCCACGGCGTACCTGGGCGGTCCGCCGCTGGTGAAGATGGCCATCGGTGAAGAGGTAGACGACGAGACGCTGGGCGGGGCGGAGATGCATGCGCAGGTGTCTGGGCTGAGCGATTACCTGGCGGAAGATGATGCCGATGCGTTACGAATCGGCCGTTTTATTGCCCGCCAGCTCAACCAACAAAAACCAGTCGCCTGCCTCAGCCGCCGCCAGTCACCACGCGAGCCAGCCTATGACCCGGACGAGCTCCTGGGCGTCATCCCCGCCGATCCGCGGGTGCCGTTTGACATTCGCGAGGTGATTGCTCGGCTGGTGGATGGCTCCGAATTTTTCGAGTTCAAGCCGGAGTATGGACCAACGCTGGTAACGGGCCACGCCGTTATTAATGGCTGGCCGGTGGGGATTTTGGGCAACAACGGCATCCTTTTTTCTGAATGTGCCAACAAGGCGGCGCAGTTTATCCAGCTGTGCAACCAGAGCCGCACGCCGCTGGTCTATCTGCAAAACATTACCGGCTTTATGGTGGGGACGCAGTATGAGCGGGGCGGCATCATCAAACACGGCAGCCAGATGATCAATGCGGTGGCCACCAGCAGCGTGCCGCAGTTTTCGCTGATTGTGGGCGGTTCGTACGGGGCGGGCTATTATGCGATGTGCGGCCGTTCCTACGACCCGCGCTTTTTGTGGAGCTGGCCCAACAGCCGGGTAGCCGTGATGGGCGGCGAGCAGGCGGCGGGCGTGTTGGGCATTGTGCAGGAAGCGGCTGCCAAACGGCGCGGCCAGGAGCCGGACCAGACCACTATCGAAGCGATGCAGATGATGACCCGGCAAAAGTTCGAGCAGGAGTCAGACCCGTATTACGCCACGGCGCGCCTGTGGGATGACGGCATTTTGGACCCGCGCGACACGCGCCGGGCGCTGAGCGTGGGGCTGTCAGTGGCCCACAATGTTGATTTTATTACGCCGGGACAACCGCATTATGGTGTCTTTCGAATGTAGGGGCGGTGCGCTGCGCGTACCGCCCCTACCCTACAAGAGATAGCATTGTTATCGAGCGGGTACCACCTCTACCGCCACGGCAATGAACTGGGTGAGCTGATCCACCGGGTTGAAATTATTGTCAGAGACGAGGATAAGCAGGCGACGGCCGTCCGGCAGCGTGGGACCAAAGGTCATCCCTTCTAAATTATCGGGGGCGATGCCGAAGTCGGCTTCCACGTCGAAGACGAGCGTTTTGGGGACAGGGTCGAAGGAAACGGCCGTTCCCGTTGCTTCATCATATAAATCGTCGTAGCCAGAGACATCGGTAGCGCCTGCCAGGCTGATTTCGTAGATGCCAACCGTGTTGCCCTTGCCTACAGAAAAAGCGCGCTCCATCGCCAGGAAGGTGCCGCTGCTGTCTAGCGGCAGTAGCTCAACCAGCCCGTTGGTGCGGAAAGCGTCAGCCGGATCAGGCGCTTCCGGCACTTCACCCACCACGTACACAAACTCATGCGCAGGCCGCTGCAGGCGCAGATCATACGTCAGAATGCGCGACCAGCTCTCTTGGCCCACGTCGCTGGCCGGCCCATCCTGCGCCAGCGCATTTTCCGTGGCTGTAACCAGATATTGCCCATCGGGGGTAATGGTTAAGCTTTCGAAGGCGAGATTGTTGCGCACCCCCACCGTGCTGCCATCGGGCAAATATTTAACCGGCACCACCAGTTCACCATTTTGCACCCCGTTGCGCACAAACCGCTTAATGAACGGGTCGATGGGGGGCGTTGCGCCCGCGCTGCCCTCTGACGAAATGAATAGAGAGCCGCGTGGGGCTAAGGCGATGCCTTCCGGGTCGAGCGAGCCGGTGGCAAACGGCTGGCCGCTTTCATCCAGAATGGTGGTGACGCGCACAAAGCGGACGTCGCCATCGTCCAGCGAGCCGTCGGCGACGTCGATGTGCAGCGTGTAGTAGCGGGCATCATTGATCTCGCTGCGGTCATCGGCGATGGCGTAGTAGAGGCCGGTGCGGGCATCGTAGACGATGCTGGACAGGCCGCCAACTTCGGTGTTTTGGAACATGGTGCCGGTGGGGAAGGTCACTTCGCCGAGCAGCTCGTAGCCGGCAACGGTTTGGGCACCGTGGTGGTGCATCTGGCTATTTTGGGCGGCAGCCGCTGATGTAAACAACAGCGTGAAGAGAAGCGGGAACAACAGAAGGGTCAGTCGTGACCGAAATTGAGAAGACATTATTAACCTCCCTGGGGATATGGCTGCTCATTTGAGCAATGGGAAAGAAATGGCTTACGGCCGTTTGGCACTATGCGTTTGCTCTAAAGAGAGGGTATGATGATGGCTGTCTGGCGCAACGGCCGTATACAAGGTAGTGAATATGCTAGTTAGAGGACAGGGTATCACGAAAAAATATCTGCGGTCAATATCGAGTTGCCTAAAGAAAAGAGGGTGGCTGAGCATGATTCTGTGGGTGGTGGTGGCGTGCACACCTGCCGGGGAGCCCACGGCCGTTCCCGCCACACCCCTCATTGATGAAACCACCGGCCTGGCGCTGAATCCCGTTGTCATTCCCGACGGTGAATTTGTGGTGCAGGGGCGGTGGTTTGGGCGGTGAACCCGTTTTAGCCAGCACAAATTTGATCATTTTGCCGCCCGGCAATGATGAGTAACGATCTTAACATTGCGGCCGTTTGTCCAGGTAATATACACATTTTCCGCTTTTAATTGAACAAAATATTGACAAAAGCAGTGCAAGCCGGTATAATGCACATTGTTCTGGCTTCTTTACAGCGCAGTTTACTTCCCAGCTAGAAGCCAGAACATTTCTACTTCTGTTTTCCATTGGGAGAAAATATGCAAGAGGCAAACAATTTTCCAAAGTTCCGGCGTGTGCTGGTTACGGGAGTAACCGGTTACATTGGCGGGCGCTTGGTACCGCTGCTGTTGGATGCTGGATACGCAGTTCGCGTTCTGGTACGCGGCAGTGCCAAAAGGCTTGAGAATCGCCCGTGGTTTCGTGAGGTAGAGGTAGCAGTTGGCGATGTGCTTGAGCCGGAATCTTTAAACGACGCCCTGAAAAATGTCGATGCCGCTTATTATCTCATCCACAGCATGAGCGGGCATGCCGAATTCAGCCAGCGCGACAGAGAGGCAGCGCAAAACTTTGCCCGCGCTGCCGCTGAAGAAAATGTTGCCCAAATTATTTACCTGGGGGGTCTGGGCGATCCCGAAAGTAACTTGTCTAAACATTTACGCTCCCGGCAGGAAACAGGTGAGGCGCTGCGCCAGTTTAACGTGCCCGTTACTGAATTTCGTGCAGGCATGGTGGTTGGTTCCGGCAGCCTGTCGTTTGAGATGCTGCGCCATCTCACCGAGCGGCTGCCGGCGATGATTGCCCCCCGATGGGTTTATACCAAAACACAGCCAATTGCCGTGCGCGATGTGCTTAACTATCTGGTGGCAGCGCTGGAGACTCCAGCGAGTAAGGGGGAAATCATTGAAATTGGTGGGTCCAGCGTTTTAACGAACGCAGAGATGATGAAAATTTATGCCCGCATTCGGGGTCTGCGCCGCCTGATTGTTCCTGTGCCTGTTTTAACCCCGCGCCTCTCCTCCTACTGGGTGCATTGGATGACGCCGGTGCCGGCCGATGTGGCCAGTCCACTCATTGAAGGGCTGCGTAACGAGCTGGTGGTGCGCTCAACGCTGGCCCAGCAGTTGTTTCCTGAAATTGAACCGCTGGATTATGAAACGGCCGTTCGCCTGGCCCTGGAACGACTCGATGGACACCACATCGACACCTTGTGGACCGACGCGCTGGCTTCCAGTCAGGGGGATGTTTCCCCGGTCTACTTTACGCAGGAGCAAGGCATGCTCATCGAGCGGCGGCGCAAGCGGGTGGCGGCCACACCAGACGCCGCCTATCGTGCTTTTGCCAGCCTGGGTGGGCGACGCGGTTGGCCGCCGTATACCTGGCTGTGGCAAATTCGCGGCGCGTTGGATCGACTGGTTGGTGGCGTGGGGATGCGGCGTGGACGGCGCCACCCAGAAGAGCTGCGCCGCGGTGAGGCGTTGGATTTTTGGCGGGTGGAAGCGGTTGAGCCACCTCACCTGCTGCGGCTCAGGGCCGAAATGAAGCTGCCGGGGCATGGCTGGCTGCAATTTGAAACTGAAGAAAGAGATGATGGCCTAACCGACCTGGTTCAGACAGCATTTTTTGCGCCCAAAGGATTATGGGGACTCATTTATTGGTATGCGATTTATCCGCTTCATGGGCTCATATTCTCAAAAATGATTGATGCCGTTGCCGTCGCTGCCGAAAATCCGCCTCCGGAGTTAGCCACAAACAATACTTAGCATCATCCAAAGACCGAATGATGCTGCACAAGGGGTACGAAACATGAAAATTAGCCCGCAGATGATTAAGGCGTCAATACTGGCCGCTGCTGCCATTTCATTTTTACTGTCGATTTTTCTTTGGTTCACCGGAGCCCGAGAAGAAGGGATATTTGTTGGCATTTGGGTGCCATCCATTTTAAGCTTTGGCGCGCTCATGCTGTCTGGGAGAGTGCGTGATGAGTGATGGCATTATTTTTGCCTGGGGTGTGTTGGCTTTTCTGCTGGCCGTTGGTCCACTGACGGTGGCAGCTTACTACGACTACAAGCGCGGCCCGCGATAAAGGGCAAGCCGTAGGCGAGACCGTTGCCTCTTCCCTGGCGGTCTCTCCTTTTTTTATCTTACGAACCAAGCGTGGCGGAGAACATCCATTCACGGTAGCTGTCCCCGGCACCCGTTGAGAGACGCAGCTGGACCTGTCCTGTTGTGGCGGTGGCGGGCGGGGTGAGGCTGGTTTCCCAGTAGCCGAATCTGTCGGGCACGGCCGTTACCCTGGCCAACACCAAATCACCCTGCATTAATTCTACCTGTATCAGCCCATCAATTGAATTAACGGCCGTTCCCACCACGGTGGCTGCCCGACCAGGCGCAAAGCGCAGTTGGTCTGGTTCCCATACGGTAAAAATGTTGGCCCGTTCATCGCTAGGCGGCACCAGGGTAAGAAACTGGTCGCTGGCCCAGGTCACCTGCGGATTGTTGCTGGTCAGGCCACCGGTCGTCACGCGCAGTCGAGCGGTGTTGCAGTTGGCTGCGGCCGTTTCTGGCAGGATGATTTGCGCCCGCCACGGTCCATTGCCTGCTTCAAACTCAATGTTGGCTTCCAAATTGTCATTGGTATCGGCGGGACAGCCAAACAGCCCCACCTGAATCTTGCCGTCAATCAAATTCCGGCTCTCGCCACTGATAAGCAGTGTCTGCCCGGCCACGGCAATCTCACCCGTTAGCGGTTGGTTGACGATGACGATGGTGCTGCTTTCATCCTCCGCCAGACGTAACGTGACCGGCACGACCACATCAGCTCCGGCAACGCGGATGTGCAGGGTGGCCGGCCCGGTGCGACGCGGGTGAATGGCTTCCGTTAATGTCCAGCTGCCTGTCGCATCTACTTCGACAAAGGCCAGGAGCGATTCGCCGTTGTTTTTTGTACCACTGGCCAGCAGTTCAATCTCCAGCCGCTGGTTGGGAACCGGGCTGATGCTGCCGCTGAAGGTGAAGTCGCGAGCAACGGTGATTGCTTGATTGGGCTGTGGGCTGTCCACCGTGATGGTGTAGCTAATCGGTTCAGTGGGAACAGTCGCTGCCGGTTCGGTGGGTTCAACCTCCGGTGCGTCGGTCGGGTTTTCCGTTGGCGTGTCCGTTGGTTCCATGGTTTCGGGCGTCTCTGTTTCGGTAGGAACGGCCTGCCCGAAGCCTGACGAAGGGGCCGTGGACTCCGCAATGGTCTCGGTACTGGGCGTGTTGGTGGCGGGTGCCGGTGTTGGCTCAGCGCAGGCCAGCAGTCCAAATAAGAGGAAAAACGCCAGCAGCGTGGCGTTTAAGCAGTTGCGTTTCATAAAACTTCTCCTGGAAAATAAGTTCTCAACGATGGCAGAATAGCAGGTAAATCAGAATATTGCCCTACGGCCGTCTGACGACAGGTTGACGACTGCGCGGTTGATTTTAGAGTTTAGAGGGTTTGAGTGATGCGTGAAACGTGATTTTTTGACTGGCGTGGCAATCAACTAAAAAGTTTTTTTAGAGCGAGTTCAAATCCTGGCAAAACGTCCTCGCCTTCCAGCACATCCTCAGCGACCAGAACTTTTACTTGCTTAAGCGATTGGTAAACCGTCACCGTTTCGGTTTTGGGATCGACCACCCAGACCAGCCGCACGCCGGCGGCCAGGTAATCGGTCACCTTGTCCTGAATTTCGGTCATGCGGTCATTAGGCGAAACCACTTCAGCCACCAGATCGGGCGCGATGGCCCAAAAACCGGTTTCGGGCACGCCTTCTTCAGGAATGCGGCTTTGAGCAACAAAGGCCACATCCGGTGCCCTTACCGTGTCAGGGTTTTGCTGAAGCGTAAATCCAGTTCTAGCTGCAAAAAAGATTCCAAGTTGTCGGCTATTCGCAAAGTTCCCGAGAGCAACTGCCAGTTGCATAATGACGAGCCCTATTTTTGTGTTATTCGGCGTGGTTGGCATCAGTTTTCCACGCACAAGCTCATTATAGCCACCATGATCAGGCATATTATAGAAGTCATCTGCTGTGATTTGTGCGGACAACGATTTATTGCGCTCATTCTCCATGACAAAACCTTATCATTTAATCGCAAAACCAGATTTTTCTCCCCAAATAGGGTAACATAAAAAAGTGTCTGGAGGGAAAAATATGGCAAATGAAAATCCAAAAGAAAAGCGGGCGTTAGAACGCATCCTCGCGGCACTTTCGCCGCAAAATGTGGCCAAAGGCTCGGCGCAGGTGCTGCTTTACGGTACGGCCGCTGCCACTATTTATGCCGTGGCTGGGAGAGATGTAACGGCCGTTGTCGCCGCTTCCCCCCTGATTGGGCAGCTAATCGACAAGATTGGCGGTGATGTACTGGCCGGACTGATTGACCGCGTGGCCCAAGACAAAGAAGAAAAACTTACGGCGGGCGACATCCAGCAAATGGTAGAAGACGCCTTTACCCAGGTGAAGCCCACCGATTACCTGACGGAACAGGAATTTTACCGTGCGACTCGCATATTGGAAGAGCGAGACGCCGACCGCCACCAGGAACTGCTGGCCAAAATAGAGGAAATTGGCCAGCTGCTGGCACAGACCGATCACGACGCTGCCCTGAAGATTTACCTAGAAACAGTTGCCCGGCAAACCGGTCGCTTACCCCTTGGTCCCCTGGATCCCAGCGGACGTGAAAGCACCCAGCTTTCCTTGCACCAGGTTTTTATCTCTTTGAATGCTGGAGCATCAACCACCTTTGCAATTCCCAAATCGGGAAAAGAAGAAGGCTGGGAACGCCGTGCCGCGATTGGTCATGTTTACCATACGCCTAAGTTGATTCTTTTAGGTGATCCCGGTTCTGGCAAGTAAACTTTGCTGCGCTATTTGGCTTATTTGTTGGTACATGCCGCTTTAGAACCGGAAGCAGATTGGGCGCAGAATTTGGCCTGGAGCCAAAGTAAAATCTTGCAGGAGGACGAGCGAAAAAAGTTAACTGCTGTAGAGTCAAAAGATAAGCAGCCGGAAATGAGGCTTGAATTTTGGCGTGCACCCTGGCCTGTACCGATTTTGCTCAATCTGCGTGATTTGGCGTCGGCCGGTTTTGATCCGGCTTCTGCAACGGCCGTTTGGGAATTTGTGGCTGGACAGCTAGAAAAGCAAGATTTGACCCAGGCTACAGCCGTGCTGCAAAGAAAAGGGCAGCAGGGTGAATTGATCTTTTTGCTAGACGGCGTGGACGAAGTGCCTGTTGGCCAAAGGCCAAAAATCTGGCAGGTGTTGCAAGCACATGATGCGGGTGTATACGGTGGCAATCGTTGGGTGACAACCTGCCGCATTCTTTCTTTTAATCGTGAAGAAGCGCCAAATGTGCCGTTTCGAACAATCGAACCGTTTAATGAACAGCAAATTGATGACTTCATTGGCCGGTGGTATGGTGGTCTGGATGCTTTGGGTGAACTGACCCCAGAAAAATCAGCGGCGATGACCCGGCAGCTGAAAGCAGCCTCCCGTTGAGAAGGGCTGCGGCCGCTGGCGCAAAACCCGATGCTGCTGACGATCATGGCGCTGGTGCAGACCTATTACTGCACCTTGCCCGATGAACGGGCTAAACTGTACCAGCAGTGTGTGGAAACGCTGCTGCTGCGCTGGCAGCGGCACAAAGAAGCAGAACAAGCAGAAGAACTACCCAGTGTACTGGCCCAATTGGGCACCACTCAGGAAAATCTGGAGCGGCTGCTATGGGAGATTGGCTGGCAGGCCCACAGCCAGCAGGCTGCACGGGACGAAGCCGCCGATATTCCCGAAAGCGAAGTGATGCGGATTGCTCGAAACTTCCTGGGCGGCAGCTACGCTAAAGCCGAGCAGTTTGTGGAGTATACGGAACGGCGTGCCCATTTGCTCATTGGGCGGGGTGGCCAGGATGAACGCATGTTTACCTTTCCCCACCGGACTTTTCAGGAGTATCTGGCAGCCTGCCGTTTGGCCAGCCAGCGCCGATTTGGTCGGGAGGCGGCAAAACTGGCAGCCAAAAGTGACAGTTGGCGCGAGGTGTTGAACCTGGCAGCCGGGACGCTTGTTTTTAATCAGAAAAACCGGGAAAAGGCGGTGGATGGCATCAATGACGTTTGCCCTATAAAAGAACCGGAAGCCAAAGACGGTGCTGCCTGGCAGCGCGTGTGGCTGGCGGGTGAAATGGCGGTTGTGGTGGGACTCAATGCATTGCAAATGGATGAGGTGGGCCAGGAACTGCTGCCCCGTTTGCAAAAATTGTTGGCTGCTTTGCTGGATCAGGGACGGTTGACAGTTCAACAGCGGGCCGAAGCAGGCACGGCATTGGCAGCATTAGGTGATCCGCGACCCGGAGTTTGCAGCAAAGAGCCGCTGATGCTGCCGGTGATCACCGAGCCGGAGCAGTACACGCTGCGCGAGAAGGATGAAACGATTACGTTGCAACCGTTTGCCATTGCCAAATACCCGGCGACAAACGCGCAATATCGTTTCTTTGTGGAAGATGGCGGTTATACCGAAAAATGGCGCAGCTGCTGGTCTAATGAGGGTTGGCGCTGGAAGGAAGAAGAAAAATGGATGGAGCCGCGTTATTGGCAAAATCCAGATTATAACCAGGCAAACCAGCCGGTGGTGGGCGTAAGTTGGTATGAAGCGGAAGCCTTTTGTAACTGGTTGAGCCAGACAACATCTGGTAGCTATCGCCTGCCCGGCGAAGCTGAGTGGGAACGGGCAGCGGGATCCACGGATCGTCGTAAATACCCCTGGGGTGACGAATGGTTGGCCGATCATGCCAATACGGATGAAGCGGGATTGCGCCGGACTTCGGCCGTTGGCATGTTCCCGGCAGGCCAGGCGGTGTGCGGTGCCGATGATGTGTTAGGAAATGTGTGGGAATGGGTAGAGAATCTCGATTCAGAATTTAGAACTAGACGGGCGGTGCGCGGCGGATCGTGGTATCTCGATCTGCACCTTTGAACGGCAGAACTTGTTTAACGCCCCGGAATTTCAGGAAATTGCCAGTCATGCTTTAGCTCGAATTCCAGAACAGAAACATGCGCAACACGTAGCTGTGGATGAATCGACGGTGATGCCAAATCATGCACACATTTTGTTTGATTTCAGAGATTTTCCGTTTCAGGCAGACATGACCAAAGCAGCGGGAGGGTTTGAGAATGCCCTGGCCGGATCGTTGGGTGTTGTGGTAGGGCGGTATAAAACGGCCGTCACCACCCGCATCAATAATTTACGCCAAAGCAAAGGGGCAAAGGTTTGGCAGCGTGGCTATTATGAACGTATCATTCGTAACGAACGGGAATTGGAAGCAACAAGGCAATATATCATTAACAATCCGGCATGTTGGGCAGAAGATCGAGACAATCTGGATGCCCTTCTGGCCAACATGACATACCATTCATAAAAAACACGTACCGTAGGGGCGGGATGGCGCGGTGAAACCCTGGGTAAACAGAAAAGGATAATTCCGCGTCATCTCGCCCAAGAGACGTTCATTTGCCAACCAATTTGGGCGAGACAGGCGGGAGCAGCGGCCATTCTACATGGCACGATCCTTTCCCGCCTGTCCCGCCCCTACCGGCCATCGAAGGATTGAACAAACATGAAATTTGATCTCACCCTGCTTTCCCATGATCTGAAAGAAATGGCGCAGATGGCCCAAACGGCCGAATCCCTTGGCTTTGACGGGCTGTGGACGGCCGAAACCAACCACGATCCCTTTTTCCCCCTGCTGCTGGGGGCGGAACACAGTCAGAAGCTGCAACTGGGAACAGCCATAGCCGTCGCTTTCCCGCGCACGCCGGCCATTTTGGCCCTGATGGCCTGGGATTTGGCCAGGTTTAGCCACGGCCGTTTCCTTCTCGGCCTCGGCACGCAGGTGAAGGCCCACAACCGGCTGCGGCTGGGCGCGCCGTGGGACAAGCCGCTCAAGCAGATGCGCGAGACGATTCTGGCCACTCGCGCCTTTTGGGACTGCTGGCAAAACGGCACGCCGCTCGATTTTGTGGGCGAATATTTCAAGCTTCAGCTGATGACCCCGTTTTTCAACCCCGGCCCCATTGATCACCCACACATTCCCATCTACATCGCCGCCGTGAACAAAGGGATGCTGCGGCTGGCTGGGGAACTGTGCGACGGTGTGCACATCCACGCGCTGCATTCGGTGAAATATTTGCAGGAGTTTGCTTTGCCCCACCTGGAAGCGGGCCTGCAGAAAAACGGCCGTTCCCGCCAGGACATTTCGCTGAATACGGCCGTCTTCGCCATCCCCACCGACGACCCTGACTACGCCCAATGGGCCGAAAACCACGTCAAGCAGCAAATCTCCTTTTACCTGAGCACGCCGGCGTACCGCGTGTTGGCCGAACTGCATGACTGGGAGGATACGGCCGTGCAGCTCAGCCAACTGGCCCGAGATGGCCAATGGGCCACCATGCCAAATCTCATCAACGACAACATCTTGGACATCATGGCTGTGCGTGGGTCATGGGCGGAACTGCCGGGAATTATCCACCAAAAATATGGAACGTTGCTTGATCGTGTCAGCTACTATCTCCCCTTCACCCCAGCGGAAAATCAGTCGGGTTGGCGGGCAAGCATTCAGGGGTTTGCCAGTTTGCGAGTGGGCGAGTAGCGAGTTTGCAAGTGGCAGGTTTGCAAGTTGCAAGTGGTGTCACGAGAATAACTGGGAGTTAGCATGGGTCATAAACCAATGAGTTTTGAAGATTGGATACAGAGAGTACATTCCTCAATTCGTAAGGATCCGCTTTGGAATTTTTTGGCTTACCAAAAAGCATTGTTTGCTTATGATCTTATGTGGGAAGGTTGCGAATATCTATTGGCAGACGAGCGGGGTAAAGCTATCGCTAGACAACTTACCCGAAGTGTCGGTTCAATAAGTGCCAACATTGAGGAAGGATTTGGCCGTGGATACGGCCGTGATTACGCTTGTCGACTCAAAATTGCATTCGGTGAAGCTAGAGAGTCACGAGGTTGGTATTGGAAAGGTCGTAAACTGTTTGCAAAGGAAGTTCTCAATCATCGAATAAAATTGTTGGACGAAATAATTGCTCTGATTGCTCCAAACATTGGAAAGCAAAACCAATTCAAGAAGAAGTAAGCAACTTGCAAACTTGCCCACTTGCAAACTTGCAAACTAAAAAAATTAGGAGAACATCATGGCTTCTATATATTTTAATGATGAACATGAGATGTTACGCCAGACGGCGCGGCGGTTTGTAGAGAGTGAGATTAATCCTAATGTGGAGGCGTGGGAAGAAGAACGAGTTTTTCCCGCACACGAACTCTTCAAAAAGATGGGGGATTTGGGGTTGCTGGGCATCGTTTACCCCGAAGAGTACGGCGGGATGGGGCTGGATTACTGGTACCAGGTGGTGATGCTGGAAGAGCTCGGCCGTGCCCACTGTGCCGGCGTACCCATGGCCATCGCTGTGCAAACCGACATGGCCACCCCAGCCCTGGCCGAATTTGGCACCGATTGGCAAAAAGAGACGTTTTTGCAGCCGGCCGTGGCGGGAACGGCCGTCTTCTCCATCGCCGTCAGTGAACCAAATGCCGGCTCCGACGTGGCCGCTATCCAAACCCGCGCCGTGGCCGACGGCGACGACTACATCATCAACGGCAGCAAAATGTGGATCACCAGCGGTACCCAGTCTGACTATCTTACCCTGCTGGCCCGCACCAGCGACGAGACCGGCTTCAAAGGCATGTCGCTTATTATCGTGCCCACGGACGTGCCCGGCTTTAGCGTCAGCCGTAAGCTGGAAAAGCTGGGCAACCACAGCAGCGACACTGCCATCCTCAGCTTCGACAACGTGCGCGTGCCGCAAAGCCACCGCATCGGCCCGGAAGGCATGGGCTTCATGCTGCAAATGAAGCAGTTCCAGAAAGAGCGTTTGGCCGGTGCGGTGATGGGTGTTTCCGGCATGGAGCGCATTTTGCGGCTGACCATCGACTACTGTCGCCAGCGCGAAACGTTCGGTAAGCCACTCATTGCCAACCAGTGGATTCAGTTCAAAATTTGCGAACTGCTCACAGAAGTGGAAGCTTTGCGCCAGTTGGCGTACCATTGTACGCGCATGCTGGTGGCCGGCGAAGATATGACCAAAGAAGTGTCGATGGCCAAACTTAAAGCCGGGCGGCTGGCCCGCGAGGTGGCCGACACCTGCCTCCAGTTCCACGGCGGCATGGGCTACGTGGAAGAATACCCGATGGCCCGCTACTTCCGCGACGCCCGCCTGCTCTCCATCGGCGCCGGCGCCGATGAAATTATGCTGGGCATCATTGCCAAGTATGAAGGCATTTTGACAAGATAGTGAACGGTGAACGGTAATCGGTGATCGGTAAGTTGGGCACTGATTACGGTTCACCGATTACCGATAACGGATAATCGATTACCGACAAAATGGGAGAAAACAACATGAACCAAATCCGCGTAGTGCGCTCATTTGTGGCGGCCGATGCCCTGGCTGACCTGATTGCCGCTGATTATAAACTGGAGGAACCGGTGCGCTGCCAGATGTTTAGCAAAATGGTACGCACGCAAGATAATGACCATTATTTAGTGACCACCGGCAATGGCGAGAAGTTTGTTGTGCGTGTTTATCAACTGGGCACCCGGCTGGATCGCCAGGAATCTGACTATTTGTACGAGGTCGATTGGCTCAACTTTTTACACAACGCCGGTTTGCCCGTCTCTTATCCCATCCCCCGTGCCGACGGCGGTTTGCTGAGCAGCCTCAATGCGCCGGAAGGGTTGCGCTATTATGCGCTGTTTAGCCTGGCTCCAGGACGGCCAATGTCCATTCAAAATGAAGAGCAGCTTTTTGTGATGGGGCGGGAAATGGCGCGCATTCATCTGGCTTCTAATGATTACGAAAAAAGTTATGAACGCCAGCCGATGAATTTGGAGTTTTTGGTTGATAAGCCAATCGAGCGCATCAAACAATATTGGGATGAAGACCGGGCCGACGATCTGGAAATCTTGATGATTTCGGCTGAGGAGGCCAAAGAAGAAATTGAAGATTTGATTGCCAACGAGGAGTACACGCCCGATGGTTGGGGACCGATTGGCGGTGATTTTCACAGCGGCAGTGTGTTCTTTACCGATGATAATCAGCCCACCTTTTTTAATTTTGATTGGTGCGGCCCTGGCTGGCGTGCGTATGACATTGCCGTGTTCTTGTTCAATACGAACTTGATTCACAATAGCTCAGCCGATTTGTCGGAAGCGTTTTTTGCCGGCTATTATTCGCAGCGCCAGCTTTCTGATAATGAACACGCGGCCATTGCCCCGTTCCTGACCATTCGCCGCATCTGGCAAACGGGCCTATTCTCCATGAACGATGGGCTGGTGGGGCATACGTTCATTGCCCCGGCGCATAACTAAAGTTTTGTGATCCGCTCAATTTTAATCGCCAATCGAGGAGAGATAGCCTGCCGCATCGTGCGGAGCTGTCAGCGGCTGGGCATTCGCACCGTGGCAGTTTACTCAGAAGCTGATGCAACGGCGAAGCATGTACAAATGGCGGATACGGCCCTCCTCATCGGCCAATCCCCCGCCACAGACTCCTACCTCAACCAGTCTGCCATTTTAGAAGCAGGACGCCAAACCAGGGTAGACGCCATCCATCCCGGTTATGGCTTTTTGGCCGAAAATGCCGCCTTTGCCCGCGCCTGTGCCAGGGCCGGTTTCATCTTCATCGGCCCCAACCCGGAAGCCATCGAGCTGATGGGCAACAAGCGGGCGGCTAAAAAATTGGTGGCCCAGGCGGGTGTGCCGGTTTTGCCGGGGTATGGTGGAGAGGATCAGTCAGACGGCCGTTTCCAAAGCGAAGCTGAAAAATTAGGCATCCCCCTGCTGGTAAAAGCGGCCGCCGGCGGTGGCGGTAAAGGGATGCGGCTGGTCAACGATTTGGCCGAACTGCCGGAAGCGCTGGCGGCGGCCCGCCGTGAAGCGGCGCAGGCGTTTGGCTCCGATGAGCTGCTGCTGGAGCGTGCCTTGATGCAGCCCCGTCATGTGGAAATTCAGGTGTTTGGCGATCAGGACGATAATATCATCCACCTGGGTGAGCGCGACTGCTCCATCCAGCGGCGGCACCAAAAGGTGATTGAGGAATCGCCGTCTCCGGTATTGACGCCGGAATTGCGAGCACGCATGGGCGAAACGGCCGTCACCGCCGCCCGCGCCGTGCATTACGACAATGCCGGAACCGTGGAGTTTTTGCTGGACACCAACGGCGACTTTTACTTTTTAGAGATGAACACCCGCCTCCAGGTGGAGCATCCCGTTACGGAGATGGTCACCGGGCTGGATTTGGTGGCCTGGCAAATTCGCGTGGCCGCCGGCGCGGCGCTGCCGCTGGCGCAGGACGCGGTTTCGCTCACTGGCCATGCCATTGAAGCGCGGCTGTATGCCGAAAATCCGGCCAACGACTTTTTGCCCGTCACCGGCCCGGTGCTGCTGTGGCGCGCCCCGGCAGGCGAGGGCGTGCGGGTGGATGATGGTATTCAAACCGGGGATGACGTGCCGGTGCACTATGATCCGATGTTGGCCAAGATTGTTGTGCATGGACCGGATAGGGTAACGGCCGTTCAGCGTTTAGAGCGGGCATTGACGACGGCCGTTTTGCTGGGATTCACCCACAATCTGCCTTATCTGCAAGCTATCGTGCACCATCCTGACTTTGTGGCGGGAGAGTACAGCACAAATTTTTTGGCTGCCCGGTTTGCCGATTGGCAGCCCGCGGTTGAAGATGTTGCCCTGGCGCTAGTTGGCATGGCCCTGGCCCAATTTTACAGCTGGCCGCAGCTGCCAGAAAATAGCGGCTACTGGCGTAACAATCCCAACGGCCCCATTCAAAGCCGGTTTACGGTGGGGGATGAGACCTTCACTGTTTTGATTGAGCCGGTTCGTTTCCAAAATAATCAATTTGACATAACAATTGAAGAAGAGCGATTTACTGTGGAATGTGCACCGCAAGCTGGGCCGGATTGGACGTTGGTGGTGAACGGCCGTTCGCACAAACTCATCATTGTGCCCAATGAGGATGATTGGTGGGTGCAGACGGAATCGGGTGCGATTTGCACTACGGCCTTGCCCCGACTGCCGCGGAAAACGGCCGTCTCCGCCACGGCCGGTTCGCTGCGCGCGCCGATGCCCGGTTCTGTGCTGGCCGTCATGGTGAGCCAGGGACAGACGGTAGTTGAAGGTGAGCCGCTGCTAAAGCTGGAAGCGATGAAAATGGAGCACACCATTCGCGCCCCGGCGGCGGGCATCGTGACAGAGATTTTGTTCGCACCGGGCGATTCGGTTCCGGCCGATGCCCAACTGCTCCAGTTAGCGTTTGCTGATTGACAATTTATGGAGGCATGGCAAAATCTAGCGAAGTGTCGAATTTGAACGTGAGAAACCTGACAGGTTTCCCAAACTTTATGGAAATGAAATATTTTGAGCTGATGAGACATCTTTATTAGCCAGGTTCTAAATAAACCTGTCAGGTTTGGGTACAGGCAATGCAAGCAATTGTCATCTCTGAGAATGGTGAGGAACGGGAGTTCCTGAGCTATGTTTTACGCCATGCGGGTCTGGCCGTGGCCCGCACGGCCACGGTGAAGCTGGTGATGAGCTCGCTGCTTAAGCAGCCGGTGGACCTTATTTTGCTTTCGGCTAAGAGCCATTCGACCGTTGCCGATGACGTGCTGGCAATTCGCACCATGTCCCAGGCACCCTTGCTGCTGCTGCACGATGCTCTAACAGAGGACAAAACGTGTGAGCTGCTGGATGCCGGTGTAGATTTGATTTTGGAACGGCCGTATTCCCCCCGAATTTTGTCCCGCTACGTCACCATGTTTCTGCGGCGCGCCGGCTCAGTCCCGGCCTCTATTCTCACCGCCATTCAAACCAAAGATATTCAGCTCGACCCCGGCACCCGCACCGTAACGCTGGTCGATCAGCCGCCGCAGCAGCTAACTCCACTGGAGTTCCGCTTGCTGTACGTGCTCATGACCAATGCCGACCAGGTGATCCCCATCGATGTGATTATTGAGCGCGTTTGGGGTTACAATGGCGAGGGCAATCGCGAACTGGTGCGCGGCCTGGTGCGCCGCCTGCGCCGCAAAATTGAACCCGATCCCCACCAGACTCAGTTCATCCATAACCACCCTGGCGTCGGCTATCGCTTCTCCGTTTAACCCTATCTCTTATCTCTCTGTGCCCTACTTCGGCTCCGCTCAGCACAAGCCTGTGGCAAATCACTGAGCCTCTCGATTTTTACAGATTTGGCACGCTAAAACGAGTTTTGGCACACAAATAACACACAATTTCCCCCACTTTTTACACACCATCCGCCTATATTGGTAATCGGCAACAGGTTATTGAAGTAGAGCCAAACTGTTTTGGCCGATTACTTGTGTAAAAGCGGCAGAATCACTTTTTTAATCTCAGATACTTTTCCGCTTTTACATGAAGCTTAGAATTGTTGCTTGGGTTCAAGAATTAACCCTACAGGAAAGAGGTAGCTAGACTCATGAACATGGCTCAATCCAAGAATATTGGATTATGTCCCGACTGTGGAGAAGAAGTTCGTTTTAAGAAATTGCCTTTTGTTGGTCAGTTGGCGACCTGTCGTCGCTGTTCAGCCCAGCTGGAGGTGATGCGCAAATCGCCCATTGTGCTGCGCTTAGCTGAAGAGGCCTGGGAGGATGAAGTCGATTTTGAGGAGTTTGACTCTCCCCGGTCTAATCAGCGCAATAGAAAGGATCGTTGGTAAGGCAAACGGCCGATACCAGCCTTCCAAATTAACAGTTAGAGTGATCATGAGCGGTCGCCCCTGCCTGACGGGCAATAAATATTTCCATTTAGGAGGTAGTAGGTCATGCAAGTAAATCCGCAATCCAAAACAGAAATTGGCATTTGCCCCGGCTGTGGTGCCCGTATTCGTTTCCAGAATAAGGTGCAGATGGGCGAGTTTGTCATTTGTGATGAGTGTGGCGATGAATTGGAAGTTGTAAGCGTGTCTCCCATCAAGTTAGACTGGGCTTTTGAAGACCCGTTTGATGAAGATTTTGACGGCGACTACGATGACGACTTCGATGAAGATTTCGACGACGATTACGATTACGACGATGATGACGATTGGGAAGATTAGTTTCAGCTTAATTCGCTTCAACTAAGGAACCCTTTTTACAATCAACGAAGCACCATCTTTCACAAGCGAAAGATGGTGCTTTTTTTCTGAGAGGCAATTCTTAAGGAAGTATGGTTATGACGAAGCAATTGTTTTTTAAACGGGCACAACGGCGGGAACGGCCGTTTTCTTGGGCAAAAGTTTGGTACCAAACGCGCCTGACTATTTTGATGGTTGCCGGGGCCTGTCTGGCCGCTTTTGCCTACGCTATGTTCCAGGTGCCCTTCAACATTGTTGCCGGTGGCGTCTCGGGCATTAGCATTATTGTGAACCACTTTGTCGGCTGGCCGGTAGGCCTGCTCTTCTGGCTGCTTAACCTACCCCTGCTGGTGCTTGGCTTTTTTTACCTGGGACGTTGGGGTTTTTTGCTGCGTACTCTGATTGCCGCGACCATCTTCTCCATCGCCACCGATCTGTTTTTGCTTTACATGCCGCAGTGGCTCAGCCAATATCCGCTCACCGATGACCTGCTGCTGAACACGATTTATGGCGGCATTGTTGGTGGTATTGGCGGTGGTCTGATCTACCGCGCCGGTGGCACAATGGGGGGGACGGGGATTATCGGCCGTATTATCCAAAAGAAAACTGGCCAGCCGCTGAGCCAGGTTTACTTCTACACCGATGGCCTCATCATTTTGCTGGCCGGCTTGCTGTTTGGCTGGCACATTGCCCTTTATGGCTTTTTGATGCTGTTCTTAAATGGGCTGGCCTCCGATTACACGCTGGAAGGACCAAGCAGCGCGCGCACGGCCACGATCATTACGAATCGTCCCCAGGCCGTCATTGATGAGTTGATGGTGCATCTGCATCGCGGGGTAAGCTTTTGGGAAGTAACAGGTGGCTTTACCGGGCAAAAACGATACCTGGTACTGTGTACCGTTACCCGGCCTCAAGTCGGTGAGATGAAACAACTGGTGGCCCAGGCAGACCCGGACGCATTTGTAACCATTGGTGTAAGCCATGAAGCAATGGGCGCCGGCTTTACGCCAATGCCGGTGAACATACCGCAATAGCCAGATCACAATTTTCTTAATTGGTCGAAACTCATGCCGGTTTTGTAACGGCCGTTCCAATCGCAGCATAGGCCGGACCAGGGACAATAGAGCATCTCCAACGCCTGGCGCAGCGCCTCTCCCCGCCTCGCCGCGGATAAATCAGACGGTTTGATCCAGTCGCCTAAAAAGTTGGGGGCGGCCAGGGGTGACTGGCTGCCCAGCCATTCCGGGTCGTCAAAATTGTTCAGCGCCAGCCGAATTTGTTCATAAACTGTTCAACGGTTGGGGGTGTCGTGCTCATTGTTTGCTGCTATTGGATTAAGTTCGGGACAAATAAGGCCAAAATCAGGACAGCTCTCTGCTGCTAGAGTTTATCATACCCCCAGAAGCTGGTCTACGGAACGGCCGTTCGGCCGGCTCCGCCCAGGCGTCGGGAAGCAGCTTTTACTTCGGCAAATGGTTTGTCACCCTCACTTTCCCCGATAACGAGCCGCTTTTGTACTTTGGCTGCTCTCCGCAAAACAACCGCTATTTTCAGGGGACGATTAAAGCGTTAACGTGATGTTACCCGGCTCTCCTGGCCCTTACAGCTATTTGTCAAAGCGATGTCCGGGCTGGACCAGATGGCGCCGGGTTTCTCTACCCGCCTCATGCTCAGCAGATTTTTCCAGCCGCGACGTAAAAAAATGAGCAGCTATGAATCTCGCTTGCCGGACGGCGCGCAATTTGTTTCTACAAAACGCCTGGGTCACCGGCGCGGGTTGGGCAATGCGCAGGTGACCGGGCGAATTGTTGAATTTTTTGAGGCACAGGGTTTGGCGAACGGCCGTTCCCCTGCTGCAAGCCACGTTTCTACTTCCATGAATACAACCAGATCGCGTCGGAATGCGCCTTCTGACAGCTGGCGTTGGCTGCCAGACCTTGCCATCTCCCTGAGAAATATTTCCGAAACTAATTTCTAGCATGCAGTTGGTTGAGGTGAAACTGCCTCCGTGAGTCAGGGTTTTCATATACACTGGCCGTTGTGAATGCGTCGGCTGTTAAGCTCATTCTCATAAACCCGCCCGTTGGGGCAGGCTCCACCATTCATTTTCTCCTGACTGTGCCTTTTTTCCTATACACGGCTTCCCAACTCCTTTTGTATAGTCCGTGCGCTTTTGCTTGCTTCTTCAATTGATCCTTGCCTGTTGCCAATAGTTGGGCAGCACATTCTAAAGCCCCATCGCCGCTTGTTCGTCGCCCGTGAAGAGCATTTCCGTCACCAAGCATGCAGTTTTTATCGAAAAACGCCGTTAGCGTTTTGCCTGCTGATGTAGTTCCAGGACAGATAAGCAAAACAGGAGCAAAAAGAGCGTGCAAAAACAACTGTATAAACCACTTTGGGAATACGTTCCCATAACCGAATATCATCGGCCGGCTGCACCTGTGCAGGAAGTTGTCCGCCGTGGCTGCCAATCCTGGCTGTCTCGTCTTCAACCTCGCCTGTTTCAGCGCAGCCGGTTTTTTTCCATGCCGCCCTATTTGCTAAATCGGGCGGCACCCCCTCCAGATTCAGGCCAAATCATTACAGCGCTTACGTTTGCCCTTCACGGTTGGGAATTGTCCAAAGAGCCTGAGCAGATGGTGCGGGTGCTGGTGGGACCGCCTGGCAGCGGAGTGGAGCAGGCAGCGGTGGCGCTGGCTAAACAAAATAGCTGGCAAATCATGGGTGCCCCATCGGTCCGGCAAATTTTGGCGGGCGGCGATGCCTGGATCGACCAGGTGACCCGGCAGTCGCTGTCGCCATTGGTGATTCCTCGGTTGGGTAAATGCTTCTTGCGTCACCAGGAGGGGCTAAAGCTGCTCAGCCGCCTGCTGGATTGGCTGCAAATCACTCGCCGGCGCTGCCTGATTGCCTGCGATAGCTGGGCCTGGGCTTACTTGAAGAAGACGCTGCAGATTGACGTGATGGTGCCTACGCCGCTGGTTTTGGCTCCCTTCGATGGGGCCAAGGTCCAGTTTTGGCTGCCGTTTTTGGCGAACCGCATTCATAACGGCCGTTTCATTTTTCGCCAGGTAGAGGATGGTAAGCTGATTTTTCCTTTGGCCGAAACCTACAATAAGGCAGTTGCTCATTACCGTTCGCCCGGCCAGGTAGAACGGTACGGTGATTGGGTCTCAGTCCATTACTTCTTCCGACAGCTGGCAGCATACGGCCGTGGCCTGCCCGGCGTCATCTGGCAGCTGTGGCGGCAAAGTCTGGAAATTGCCGTAGAAGGTAAAGTGGCTGATGTTAAGTTGGAAGCATCTTTTGATGACGACAAACGATACACCGTCTGGGTACAGCCGTGGTCTCATTTGCAGTTACCAACGATGCCCGGCGGGCTAGGGACGAATGAATCACTCGTGCTGCACACCATCTTGCTGCACGGTGGCGCCTCAGCCGAGCTCATTGCCCACCTCACGCCGCTTTCGCACAACGAAGTGCGCCGTATCTTGCAGCTGTTCTGGCGGACCAACCTGCTAGAACAGGATGACCAGCAGTGGCAGGTGCCGCTGCTGGCTTATCCGACGGTGCGCAATTTTATGGCCAATGAAGGATACCTGGTAGATGAATTTTAGAACGGCGTTTCCCCAAACATTTTCAGAAAGGTCTAGCATCCTGCAGGAAAATATCAGGGAAATATCTGGTTACGTTTGGAGGTCACAAACATGATTGATTCGACTGAAATTGTGTCTCATCTTACCCAAAGCAATGTGATGCGCATCATCATCATTTTGCTGCTGGTCTGGCTAATTTTGCGAGGACTGCAATGGTTTCTTCCCTGGCTTACAGAACAAATACCGAGCCGATTCCGGCTATACTTGCTGCCCTTGCTGCCCATCTTGCAACTGCTGCTGGTGGTGTTGGCCTTGCTGCGCATCGTGCCGCTGTTGATAGACCCGACTCCGGAAAATGTGTTGGCGATCTCCGGGGCGGTGGCCATTACCATTGGCTTTGCCTTTCAAGATTACGTAAGCAGCCTCATTGCCGGGATTGTAACGATTTATGAACGGCCGTATCGCATTGGCGATTGGGTGCGCATTGGCGATGCGTACGGTGAAGTGACGGCACTTGGCTTCCGCGCCATTCAGCTGGTAACGCCCGACGATACGGTGGTGCTCATTCCGCACAAGCTGATGTGGGACAGCATCATCTACAATGACAACAAGGGACAGCGGGAACATCAATGTGTGGCTGATTTTTACCTGCACCCGGAGCACGATGCCGAAGTTGTGAGGCAAAAACTGCGCCAGGTGGCGCTCACCAGCCCATACCTCCAGCTCGATCGCCCGATTTCAGTCATTGTGATTGAGAAGCCGTGGAGCACCCATTATCGCCTTAAGGCATATCCTATCGACGGCCGAGATCAATTCAAGTTCACGTCAGACATGACGGTGCGGGGTAAGGCGGCATTGGCTAAGTTGGGGGTAAAGCCGGCCAGCGTACCGGTGGCAGCCGCTGTTTAGGCGTGCAGTCTAGCTTTGCACGAGGGTTGCATAGTGTCCCTGCCGGGCTAACAATGTCTTATGCGATCCACTTTCTATGAGCGCGCCAGCATCTAAAACCAGAATGAGATCGGCATTGCAAATCGTGCTGAGCCGATGAGCAATAACAATGCGGGTACAGGCAAGCGCGTTCAGGTTTTGGTCTACAGCCTGCTCGGTCACCACATCCAAATGGCTGGTGGCTTCATCCAACAGCAAGATGGCCGGCTGATTGGCCACGGCGCGGGCAATTGACAGCCGCTGCCGCTGCCCGCCGGATAAACCGCTGCCGCCTTCGGCCAGGATCGTTTCGTACCCCATGGGCATTTGCAAAATGTCGTCGTGAACGGCCGCAATCCGGGCCGCTTCCTGAATTTTGTCCAGCGCCAGCGCCGGGTTGTTGAAGGCGATGTTTTGCCGGATGGAGCCACTAAACAAGAACGATTCTTGCATCACCACGCCAAACTGCCGCCTGACCGTCCGCAAATCGAGGCTGGTCAACGGCCGTTCGTCAAACAAAATCGCGCCGCTGGTTGGTGGATACATGCCCAACAGCAGCATCGCCAGCGTCGTTTTGCCCGAGCCGGAGCGTCCTACAATGGCCACCTTTTGTCCCGGCTCAATCGTCAGTGAAATATTTTTCAGGACCAACGGTGCCTGCTCATCGTAGCGGAAGCTCACATTTTGCAGACTGATTTGGCCCGATAGGGCCCGGGCGGGCTGTGCCGCCGTTACCTGCTGCTCCGGTTCGCTGTCAAAAACGTCGCTGATGCGTTCCAAATGGGCGCCAATGAGCTGGAGCTGCTGGGTATTGCCAATAAGCGCCGACAGCGGCAGCAAAAATGCGGCGGCCAGGGCATTGAGCGCCAGCATGGTGCCCAGACTCATACGGCCGTCCAGCACCAGCAGCGCACCAACCCAGAGCAAAACCAGGGGAGAGAACAGGCTCAGGGCAGAAACGGCCGTTTCAATCACGGCCATCAGATGCGAGCGGCGCAGCGAAATATTGAGGTGCTTAAACAGCAGGTTAGACCAATGGTCCAGCGTGCGCGCTTCCGCCCCGGATGCCTTCAGCGTGGCAATGCCCCGCAGCGCCTCTACCAGATAGCTTTGCGAGGCGGCCTGGGCGGCCAAATCTTGTTCCATCAGCGCGTGCACGCGCCGCCGCGTGCCCAGCAGCAGCAGCACCTGCACCAGGGCCACGGCCAAAACAATCACGCTAAAAATCGGGGCCGTCAGCAAAATGATGAAAAAATAAACCAGCACCAGGCTGCCGTCCAGGACGGTGGAAATGGTTTGGTTGGTGAGCATTTCGCGAATGCTGCTGTTGCTGCCCAGGCGCATCAGCAAATCGCCGCTGGCCCGGCGCTGAAAAAAGCGAAAAGGTAACGACAAAACATGCTCAAAAAAGCCCAGCATCATTTTTATATCCAGGCGGGCCTGAAGATAGATGAGCAGTGCCGCCCGTAGATAGCTGGTAACCAACTGAGACAGCACCAGCAGCAGTAGGCCAATTCCCAAAACAGGCATGAGCTGGCGCAGCTGAAATTGCAGCACGTCATCAACGATGATTTTGGTAAAAAGCGGCAGCGCCAGGCCAAATAGCTGCAAAAACAGAGACGCCAGCACAATTTGCAGCAGGACAGCGCCGGTGCCCGGCGTTTGCAGCAGCGTTTTGAGATAGACAAGCCAGGTGGGCACGGCCGTTTCCCGCCGCGGCTCAAAATGGGCACCCGGTTCCAGCGTCAGCACCACGCCGGTGAAGCTGCGGTCTAACTCCTCGGCATCAACCAGCCGCCGCCCCACGGCCGGATCGATGATCTGGCTCTGCTGCGGTGCCCACGTCTCCTGCACCACAAAATGATTAAAGTTCCAATGGAGGATGGCGGGCAATGTGACATATTGCAGATCATCGGGCTGTACCGAGTATGCTTTGGTGCGCAGCCCAAACTGGCGCGCCGCCGCCGCCAGGCCGCCCGCTGTGACACCGTCGCGGCTGTCGCCGATTGCCGTCCGGCAGTCGGTTAGTTTGGTCTCACGGCCGTAATAATTCAGGATCATCGCCAGGCAGGCTGCGCCACATTCTACCGGATTCATTTGCAGCACCACCGGCACGCGTTTGCGGCGCAGCGCGCTCAACTTCTCTCTCAAAGTTGCAAGAAGCTGCTTCATTGCTTAGGTCTAATCTCCATTCTCTAAAAAAACGTCCCCGACAAGCGGCAGCAGGGACAGAACGCGGCGGGAGCCTACCTGTACATCTACCGGATACAGCGCACCGGGCTGGCTGGCCGGCCGGCTGCCTAGCACGGCCGTTTCCAACGTGGCGGTAAGCACAACAGAGGGTTGGCTCACCGTCGTGGCCACCGAGGCGGGATATATTTCATGAATTTTGGCCGGACTGATCGCCGTGGGTGAAACGGCCGTCACCGTTTGCGCTGCCCGTTCGCCGTCCGGCGCCTGCCAAAAAATCGTCTGGTCGGCAGCCAGATCGGGCAGACTGCCGGCAGGCAGAAAGGCAACCAGCAAATATGCCTCGGAGTCTGCTGCCTCGTCCTGAACAACAACGGCCGTGCCCGTGGCAAAGATGGGAATTTTTACAAACCAGGAAGTCAGGAGGCCCAGCGCCAGCGTTGCCAGCACAATCCACAGCAGGGCGAAGGTGGGCGGGGCAATGAGGCGGGGCAAAACGGCCGTTGCCTGACCCTGGGCATACCGCCGGGCCGCTTCTGTCCGGAAAATGGAGCGCCGTTTTTCTGAGGAAGTTGTTGATCCGTTCATGATGTTTTGGGTGGTTCCAGGGTTAATACCGAGGGCGTCGCTTGCGGCCGGGCCAGCCGCAGCAGGCCGTAGCCAATGCCGGCAATGCCGGTCATCAGGCCGGGGGATTCCACGCCCAGGGGGGTGCCGTACTGCCAGCCGCTCTGTTGGATGCTATGCAGCACCGCCCCGGCTAAATCATCCCGCTGCTGCTGCCAATCGGCCCGGCCAAACGTTTCGGCCGCCAGCGTCACCAGCTCCAAATTGCCCAGATCGCCGTGGCAAAGGCAGTGGTTAAAGCCAAACCCTTCACGGAGGGTGGTTTGCACGGCCGTTTCAATTTCCTGGTGCACCATCTCATCCTGCTCAAAGGGCCAGATGAGCAGCCGCCCCAGCCCCACGCCGGGTGCGCCGTGGCACCAGGTGCTCATAAATGCCGCCCAGGTTGGCACCTCGTCCGGGGCGTGGCAGCCGCGAAAATCGGGCCAGTTGCCGCGCTGTGCCGAAAAAACGGCGCGTTCATAAGCGATGGCCTGATGGGCAGTGTCGGCGAATTTGGGATCATCGGTGACGGCCGTCAGCCGGTGCAGCATTGCCGCCATCCCGGCCGCACCGTGCGAGAAGCCGCACAGCGGCATGATGCCTGTCTCTTCAAACACCCAGCCGAGACCTTGCTGGGCAGGAACGGCCGTTGCCAACAGCCGTTCGCCGCACTGCCGCGCCAACGTCAGCACCGTTTCTGAAGGGCGGCAGTGGTACAGACTGAACAGGCCGGCCAGGCATCCCGCCGCGCCGCCCACGATATCCAGCGTTGTATCCGCGTCGATGAGCGGCGGCAGGCGCTGCAAAATTGTGTCGACCTCCGCCAGCAGCGCCGGCTGCTGCCACAACGTGCTCAGGTGAGAAAGCAGATAAAGCAGCCCGCCCCAACCGGTAAAAGCGCCAATGTCCGATTGATAATCGTAGGCGTCGAACATCTGTTGGCGCAAATTTTGGTAAGCGGCTTTAGCCAGCGCGCTGTATGTTTTATCCTGGCAAATCTGGCCCAAATAGGCCAAAAACAAAATGGTCCCAGGCAGGCCATCGTACAAATCCAGCGCCTGTGGCGACAGGTCCCAGTGCGGACCGTTGGCCGGCGTCAGCCCCAGCCAGATCGCATCCTTTTTGCCGCGCAGCGCCAGCTCAGCCAGCCGATCGCCCACCTGCCGTGCGGCCGTCAAAAAAGCATCGACGGTGGCCGGCTGCTGCGGTGGCATCAGTTGATAGGCGGGCAGGTGTTTGGGATCGTCGCTGGTGGCAAGCGTGGCCAGCGAGGCGCGAATAAACCAGCGCTGTCGCAAACAATCTTCCTGGCTGAACTGCTGCAACCGCTGCTGCACCCGTTCTAACGACGGGGTGAGGGCGACGCCGGGCACGGGTTGGCCGCGGCTGTTGCGCACGCGGGAGCCGCCGGGCGTGGTGGTGAATAAGGGAATGTCGCCCTGCGCCAGATCGGCCCTTTCTGATGGGATGAGCTTCTCCAGATCGGGATCGTGTTTAGCGGCCCGCCAGAGATGGTTAAGATGTTCATCCCGGTCTTGGGCATGGCGCAGCAAATTGGGATGGTAGCTTTCGTACAGCAGCGTCATGTAGCTGGCTGTTGGCCGGAAGATAACGCGAATTTCATCGTGGGCGAAGCGCTGTAGTGGACCGCCGGCTGCCAACAATTGCTGCTTGTTTTGCTGGAGCAATTGGTAAATGTTGGTAAAGCCCTCCAGAAGTTGCCCGGCATAATCGACGGGAGAAACGGCCGTTCCATTCAGCGTCGTCAAATTTTGTGCCGGGGCAGAGGGAACGCGCTGCCGAACCAGGCGCATATCATCCCGGCCAATGTTTTGCCACAGGGGAACCGGGTAGGGCGTTAGCTGTTCATTGCCACCGCTAAGCGCGCTGTCATCAATTCCCTCCGATTGCATTCCGGCAGAAACTCTTTCCGGCAGGAGCCCCACGCGCAACACCGATTCACCCATCGCCTGACTGGCCGTGTAAGCTGCCGCGTCGGGTAGCTCTGAGGCAAAGCGCGGATGAAACAGCGCCTCAAGATCGAGCGGCACGGGGTGTTCGCCGGCGGCAATCAGGTTTTCACAGTGGAAATCGGTTGCCTCCAGCAAATAAAGCAGCGCCAGCAGCCCACCCTGCCGCCGGTAAAAGCGCTCGACCTGCTGTTGTGTCTGGCAGGGGGCTGCCTGCACAAACTCCATCCAGCCATGCGCTTCCCGGTTGAGCACCGTCAGCGGGCGAAAAGGAGGGGCTGCGCCCTGCGCGTTAAGCCAGTGTAGAAGCTGTTGAAAATGTTCATCAACGGCCAGCGAAAGCGGTTTGTACACCAGCCGGAAACCGCTGTTGAAGCGGGCAATTAGCAATGTACGGCCGTTGCGATGCCGATCGCCGCCGCTGTCTAGGGCGACCAGCCGTTCCGGCGTTGTGTCCGGTTGAAATGTGGCCAGAATAGCCGGCCAATCGCGGCAAAGCTGCTGTAAAAAAGTGTGGCTAAAATCGACCCATTGCTCAACGCAGGTTTCAATTTGTTGGGCCAGCACAGGGTACTCTGTCAGAATAGAATCGGCCGTTTCTGGTTGTTTGAGCCGGTCGATGAAGCTGTGAAAACGGGCTTCTGGCGATTCCCCGTCGAGTCCCTGGCGCAGGCGCGTGACGTGCATTTCCAGCACGAGGGTGCGGCTTATGATGGTGAGCAGCCAGCCGGGCAGCAGGGGCGTCATGGTTTCTACGATGGTGGCAGGATCAAAGGGCAGGTGAGTTTCAGTTTGGGCCAGGCTTTGAACTTTTTGGTGCAGATGGATACGGCCGTCTTCGATAACCGGCGCTGCCAGATGCAGAAAAGATTCCAGCCCGGACAGTTCATTCAGAAATGGTTGGCTTGACGGCGTGAGGTCTCGAATCATGGGGCTTTGGGTAAGATGACGTGCACCGATCCCGTGGTGACCGGTGCACGCTAGCTAATTAGTGGCAGTGATGGCGATGATGATGGTGCCGGGTGCGATGGCAATGATGGTGGTGATGATGGTGCCGGGTGTGATGGCAATGATGATGGTGATGATGGTGTCGAGTACGGCGACCATGACCACCGGCCACCAGTTCCATCTCCGCATCGCTGAGTTCGATCAGTCCGGCGGGATTCTCAGGCAGTTCTGCCTGTTCTGCTTCGCTTAGTTGAAGCCGGTAAGCTTCGTCCTTCCAGGCGCGAATCGTGTTGTTAGCCATTTGTTTTGCCTCCTTCCAATAAAAAATTGGATACACAGTACGCATAGACACAAAGTGACCTGAAGTCTGCCACGGTCAGACCAAAGTCCAAATAAGAAGCGGTAGACAAGCTAAGGTATAAATTGTTGAGTATATAAGTTCAACAGCTGCTTTATCTCAAGAAAAAGGTGAAACAAATATGGTCGAACGGGTTGTTTAGATAACAATCTTCGGAAAAGATTATGAAAATTTCTGCTGCGGATTGTTGCGAACTAGGAGGATAACAAGATTGTGTGAACGCAGTTGCTGTAAAGGCTGGCAAAAAAAATAACGCTATGAAAACATTATACACAAAAGGGGGAAGCTGTAAAGTTTGGCAGCATGCGGCTGGCTAATTTTGAATTTAGACAGGACTATAAGCAACCGCCTGTCCGCCGTTACGAACGCATCAGGTGTAACCGCGTCGTGCGACGACGTGGTCGCAAGGGTACTTGCTGCAAAAAGGGGAAGGCGGGTTGCCAGGAGGGAGAGGCTGGTGCTGAGGATGCCTTGCGGGCCGGCTGGCACTCGTCGGCGCGGATAAGCCATTCACGGCGTACGGCCAGGCGGGCTTCCTGGTAGCTGGTGCCGGTGCGCCGCGCCTCGAAAGTGGCCAGACGATTCAGCAAGGCAGCGGGCACGGCCGTTACATCCAAATAATAGACCGGCACGTCCCCCCAGCGCTGGGTGCAGGCCAGGTGGGGCAGCGGATATTTTACGGGGAGTTCGGTACGGCCGTACACCTTCTCCCACCGTTTGGCTCTATTTTCATTGATTGGGGTAATCATGTATTGTGCCATTTGATCATCCTTGCTGAATTAGAACAATTGTTCTGATTTTAACATAGAACTACACCCCTGTCTACCCCTTGAAAATACATTCAGCAGTTCGAAATCTAGAGTAAATGGGGCGCGACAGTATTTGGATGCCCGCCTACGCGGGCATGACAGAGGCAATGCTTATTGGGCCAGGAGGTTTTCGATGCGGCGGTCGGGGATGAGCCAGATGATGGCCACCAGCACGTACAGGCCGCCAGCCAGGCGGCAAAATCGGTTCTTCCCATCCAGGCGGTGACAAAGGGGATGAGCGACAGCCAGAGCAGCAGGTGGAGATTGGCCCAGCGTAGGTTCTTCCGGCGCAGACAGTTCCAGCACCATGATGGTAATCACGATGGCCAACACGCCATCGCTAAATGCTTCCATTCGACCTTTGCTCATATGAAAAAGTGCCCTTGCCAGGACTCGAACCTGGGCTCATGGCTTCGGAGGCCAA
>CALBTC010000382.1 GCA_937967805.1 uncultured Anaerolineaceae bacterium | reverse complement strand
CTTAAAGTAGCCGTTCGGTTCCGAAATCGCTATGTTAATTCCGAACGGCTACTTAATTTGTAGCTTCTTCAGCACTTTTTGTTGGCTAACGCCCCCTGGCAATTCGCTGGCCAGGGGGCGTGATACTTTCCTGGTCGTTTGGTATGCTCGTCTAACTTTGTTACAATCTTTTGGCCCCACGAACAGCGCTACAAAATGCGCAATGGACCAGAAGGAGAAAGCGATGAAACGGATGAATATTTCAAGCGGTACCCCTTGGGAATCAATCGTAGGTTATTCGCGGGCCGTACGTGTTGGTCCTTATGTACATGTGGCGGGCACAACGGCCGTAAACAGTGATGGCGATCTCGTCGGCGCAGACGATCCGTATGCCCAAACCGCATTCATCTTGAAGAAGATTGAAACAGCGCTGCAAAATGCCGGAGCGCAGTTATCAGACGTCGTGCGCACCCGCATCTATGTCACTGATGTAACCGATTGGGACGAGGTCGCACGGGCGCATGGGGAGGTCTTCGGGCAGATTCGCCCGGCGGCCACGTTGGTAGAAGTCACGTCGCTGTTGGAACCAGAAATGTTGGTAGAAATTGAGGCAGATGCCATCTGCGTGGATGCAATGGCTTAGGGAAGGGTAGTTAAACGCCCGCTTCCCCGGCAAGCTGCTCCAGAGCAGCGCCGGGGACAAGGCGTTGGGGAATTATTAGGTTAGCTTGATGCCGCTGTTTTGCAAGATCTAAAAGCCAGTGCCTGCATTTGTGATGATCAAAGAAAGCACCATGCTAATGACGATTAAAATGCCCATCACCAACAAGAACTTCTCGGCAAACGTCCGCTTGCGATTGTAAATCCGCTTCTTCTCTGAAACCTGCGGCGGCTTCTTTTTGGGTTGACGCCGTTTTCTTACCTTAGCCATTTGAATCAACTCCTCGATATAAAATCTACTGCTTTGCGCCCCTCAGTATAACATAGATCAGGCTGGGAGGTGAAAAGGTTAACGTAACTTTTAGTGGAACCATCATTGACGCTCCCCCATGCTTTTGTATAATCATCCCCACAGGAAAATAAATACCTTCGGGGCAGGGTGAGTGCCGATTGATATGAATCCGTACAATTCCCGACCGGCGGTGAGGCCCGCGCAGGCCAAGCCCGCGAACCAATTAATCGTTAATTGTTAATTATTCACAATTAATTATTAATCTGGTTGATCTGGTGAAACTCCAGAGCCGACAGTATAGTCTGGATGGGAGAAGGTAAACGAGACGCGCTGCGTTTTCGTTTGTCATGCCATGCTGTGAATGCCCCACACTTGTTGTGGGGCTTTTTTATGGATGGTATGCTCCCCGCGTGCAATTTCCCCTTGCCCCAACAAATTTGTGAGGATTTTTATGAACTGGTTGCGTCGGCAGCCTGTCTCGGTGACGGTGTCCCTCTCCTTTGTGCTGCTGCTTTTGCTGTGGCAGCTGCTGGTGCTGGTGGGCGCTTACGATCGATTTATATTGCCTGGCCCACTGGATGTGGCCCGGCAGTTTGGCGTGGTGGTGGCAGACGGCCGTCTCCTGCGCCACAGCCTCATTACCATCAGCGAAGTGATACCCGGCCTGCTCATCGGCGCATCCATTTCGCTGCCGTTGGGCTATCTTCTGGCCAAATCCCCCCTGGCCGAACGGCTCATTTCCCCTTACCTCATCGCTTCCCAGGCGATTCCGGTGATTGCCATTGCCCCCTTGCTCACCATCTGGATTCGCTCCACCTTTTGGGCGCGGGTGTTGGTCGCCGTCCTTGTCGTCTTTTTTCCGGTACTGATCAACATCATTGCCGGGCTGCGCTCCGTGCCGCGCGAGCTGTACGAACTGATGGCCTCGCTGCAGGCCACGCGCTGGCAAATCTTCCGCAAGCTGGAATGGCCCGCCGCCCTGCCGATTGTCCTGGCCGGTCTCAAGCTGGGAGCCACGCTGAGCGTCATTGGCGCGCTGGTGGGGGAGTTTGTCCAGCCTAAAACGGAAGGGTTAGGCTACTTACTCATCACCGCCCGTTACCAATTTAAAACGGATTTAGTATTTGTGGTCTTATTTACTTTAGCTGCCATCGCGTTGAGCCTGTACGGCCTGGTGACCGTGGCCGAAAAACGGCTGCTGCGCTGGCAGGTGAATCAATAAAAGGAACAAAAAAGATGAAAAAGATAGTTCGCATAATCATTTTTATGACAGCAATTGTGCTGCTGTTAACCGCCTGTGGCGCAGATGAACCGGCTGAAACCGAGCTAATGTCCATCCGGCTGCCGATGGGCTTTGTGGCCGATCCCCAGTTTGCCCCGTTTTACGTGGCGCAGGAGAAAGGATACTTCAGCGAGGCCGGTTTTGAAGTCGAATTCGATTACAGCTTTGAGACCGATGGTGTGTCGCTGGTGGGGGCCAACGAGCTGCCGTTTGCCATCGTGAGCGGCGAGCAGGTGCTGCTGGCGCGGGCCCAGGAGGTGCCGGTGGTGTATGTGATGGAGTGGTTCCAACGGTTTCCCATCGCTGTGGTGAGCAAGGCGGAGGCTAATATTGAGACACCGGCGGACTTAAACGGCCGTACCGTCGGACTCCCCGGCTTTTTTGGCGCCAGCTACGTCGGCTATCTTGGTCTGCTCTCGGCCAGCGGCATCCAGCCGGAAACTGTTGACGGCCAGGATATTGGTTTTAACCAGATCGAATCACTGCTAAGTGACCAGTCGGAAGCGGTGGTAGGCTACGCCAATAATGAACCGGTCCAGTTAGCCAATCGCGGCGCGGTCATCAACGTGATCCAGGTGTCAGATTACATCGACATGGTGGCTAACGGCATCATCACCAACGAAACAACCATTGCCGAAAATCCGGAGATGGTGGAGCGGTTTGTGGGCGCAGCCCTGCGCGGTCTGGCGGACACGCTGGCCGATCCGGATGAGGCATTTGCCATTAGCAAAAATTTTGTCGAAGGGCTTGAAGATGAGCGCAAGGCCGTTCTGGATGCCTCGCTGCCGCTGTGGCAGGCTGAGACGTTAGGTCTCTCCGACCTGGAATCGTGGCAAAATACGCAGCAAGTGCTGCTAGATGCCGGGTTGATGGATGAACCGGTGGTGGATTTAACGGCCGTTTTCACCAATGCGTTTGTTCTGGACAACGAAGAGTAATCAGGTACTCCGGAGATTGGACCAATTTTCTTCGGAATTGACAATTCGTATGAATAAATTGGTCCAATCTTGGTAACGCATAATTCAACATGAAGGTTTCTCCTTTCCTCACCGTCCACAACGTGAGCCACGTTTTTGGGGACAAACAAAAAGTGTTGGCCAACTTGTCCTTTACCCTGCCTGCGGGTGGTTTTGTGGCGCTGGTGGGACCGTCGGGCGTAGGGAAATCGACGCTGGTGCGGCTGCTGGCGGGGTTATTACGGCCGTCTTCCGGCAAAATTCAATACGCCAACCAGCCCAATGGCCAGCCACCGTCCATCGGCCTTATGTTCCAAAAGGACAACCTCATGCCCTGGCGCACCGCCTATGAAAACGTGCGCCTGCCGCTGGAAATCAAAGGCGTGCCATTGGCTGAGTCAGATACGGCCGTGCGCGAGATGTTGAATCTGGTGGGGTTGGCCGGCAATGAACAAAGCTATCCGGCACAGCTTTCTGGCGGGATGGCCCAGCGGGTGGCCCTGGCGCGGGCGCTGGTGCACCGGCCGTCGCTGCTGCTGCTGGATGAGCCATTTGGCTCGTTGGATGCCCTGACGCGGGAGCGCATGGGGCAGGAGCTGCTGCGCATTTGGGCCACACTGCCTGTGACGGTGTTCATGGTCACTCATAGTATTCCCGAAGCGGTGCTGCTGGCTGATGAGGTGGTGGTGATGGGCGGCCAGCCGGCCACCATCACCGAGCAAATCAAGATTGCCCTGCCGCGGCCGCGCACCATCGAAATGCAGGGAACAAAGCAGTTTCAAAACTGTTCCGGGGCGGTGCGGCAGGCGATTGAGATGATTCAGAATGGGGAGTCTTGAGAAGGCTTGTCTGCTATTTGAGAAACTGAGGAATAACAAAAAACCCTTACTTGTCATTTCGAACCGCTTTTGGCGAGAAATCCCTCTGAAGTTAGCGAGGCTCATATCCTGCTGAGCTTAGAGGGATTTCTCACTTCGTTCGAAATGACAAGTTCAGGTCACTCGGGAGAAGCGGCCGTTTCCGTTTCCGCCGCGCCTCGCCGCCGCCAGCGCCGCCAGATAAAGCGGCCCACCAGCCACAGCGGAACACCTACGATGAGCAGCAGGGGCAGCAGGTAAACCACAAACCAGATGCCAAATTCGGCCACGTCTTGCAGGGCATCAACCAGGGAATCGACCGCATTGCGGAAGACAATGGCCGGGCGCCAGCTCGAATCAATTGGTTGGGCCACGATGTCGGGCGTCAGGTCCACGGTGATGGTGGAGAAGGAAGCCGATTGGCTCAGGTATTGCAGCCGGCCTTTCATCGCCTCAATGTCGCTTTCCAGGCGGCTAAGCTCCTGGTTTACGGCCAATGCTTCTTCCACGGTTTCGGCATCATCCAGAAAGGCGCGCACGCGATCGGCCGTGGCTTCCAGGTTTTCCAACCGGGCGGAGACATCGACAAACTCTTCCGTCACGTCCTGGCCGGAAGTGCTTTCGTTGCGAACTTCTACAGCCATGCTGCGCAGCGCTTCCAGGGCGCTGTTAAAGCCGGAAGAGGGCACACGAATGGTGATGTTGCCCGTCTTGGCATTTTCGTTGTACTGGAAGAGTGAGCTGTTCACTACCCAGCCGCTGTTTTCTTCGGCCATCTGGCTGATGGTAGCCATCGCCTCTTCGGTATCGGATACAACCAGGCTCATGTTGGCGGTGCGAATGATGAGCCGCTCCTGGAATGGCTGAACGGCCGTTCCCTGGTTTGTGCTGACGCCCAGGCTGCCGTCGCTCATCGCTTCGCCGGCCTGCTCCATGGGGGCTTCTGCCTCTTCCACAGCGAAATTGTCGAAATCGGCCGTATCGCGGGCAGAGGGGGCAGACATGGCTTCTTCAGATACGGCCGCAGCACCACAGGCAGCCAAAAGAAATAAAAAGAATATTGCACTGATTGAAAAGATTTTTTTGCGGGTCATGTTTATGCTCTCCTGAATGTTTGATGAATGTACGCTTCTAGAGAGTAAAACGCAAGCACCTGGGTAAAAGTTCCCTGCTGCTTTGGAGAGTCCCTAAGGGTTGGGTCTCGTCTAACTCAAATTGATAAAGAGCAAACCCTCAGGGTCTGCTGGCTTGAAAGGGATTGAATTTAGATGCCGTAAGCCAGCCGGTTTACCAGGCGTTTGGGCATGCCGCTTTTTTCCATGCGCTCCTGCACTTCGCGGACGGCGTAGGGGACACGTTGGTAAGACCAGGTCATTGTTTCGGTGTCGAGGAGGGCGTAGGCGGCGCGGGGGTCAGAGTCGCGGGGCTGGCCGACGCTGCCGGGGTTGATGATAAGTCGTTCTGGTCCCAGGAAGAGCGCATCGCGCCCCTGGCCATAATGGGGCGGGCGCACGTTTACCTTGCGGAATCCGTTTAATCGCTCTTCAAACATGACGGGCACATGGGTGTGGCCCACCAGGCAGAACTCGGTTTGGAACCAGTTGAAATTTTCTGAGGCGGTGAGGGGGTCTAATATATATTCCCACACCGGGTAACGTGGGCTGGCGTGGGCCAGGGTGAAGTTTCCTTCAACCTGTTTTGAGGGCAAACTTTGCAAATAGCTTTCCGTTTCCGGGTTGATGGCATCCTGTGTCCAGGTGATGGCGTATTTGGCTTCCCGGTTAAATGATTTAATGTCCAGGTTGCCCAGAACAGCCTGATCGTGGTTGCCGGAGAGGGCGATGTGGTTATGTTTTTGCAATTCCTGGGCACATTCGTTAGGGTCTGGTCCGTAGCCAACCAGGTCGCCCAGGAACCAGATGACGTCCCATTGGTCTCGGGCATGTTCCAACACCGCTTTGAAAGCGGTGAGGTTGGCATGGATGTCAGAAATTATCAGGATTCGCATGAGTTATTTGCTCAAATATTTTTTCACCTCTTTTGAGGTGTTTGTTATGATACCATGATCGACAGGAGAGGGTATAATAAATCAGCCGTGAATTTAAGCGTTAGGTGACTAAATGGCTATATTGGACCGCTGGACAATTGATTTTGTAAGCAGCAGCGTGGAGCAAACGACGCGGCTGGGTGTGCGCTTGGGCGAGTTGCTGCGGGTGCATGATTTGCTGTGCCTGTCTGGAGAGCTGGGCGCGGGCAAAACGGCGCTGGCCCGCGGCATTGGCCGGGGGTGGGGCACGGGTTTGCGGGTGACCAGCCCGACGTTTACATTGGTGAATGAGTATCCTCGATTGGTAGACGGCCGTATCCTCTACCACATCGATTGTTACCGGCTGGAAGAAACGGAAGATCAGCTTACGGTGGGCCTGGAAGATATCTTGTACGGTGCCGGCGCAGTGATGATCGAATGGCCGGAACGGATCGAGGCGATGCTGCCGCAAGACCGGCTGTGGATTGGCCTGAGCTACGTTAGCGAGACGCGCCGTAAACTGCGCATCAACGCCACCGGCGAAAGGTCAGCCGAACTGCTGGAAGATTTTAAAAAGAGTGCCTTTGGCGTTTGATAACATCTTAACGCAGAGACGCGGAGGCGCAGAGGGGTATGTAAGACAGGAGCTGCCTATATGGATCTGCGTGCAATTTTTGTAATTGGAATTGATGATGATTTTAGCAATTGATACCGCTACGCGCTGGTTGGCAATGGCGCTGCATGATGGAACGGCCGTCGTCGCCGAGATGGGTTGGCGCTGTTTGAACAACCACACGATTGAACTCACCCCCAATTTGCAGGCGATGATGCAGCGGGCCAACGTCGCTGCGGAAGACCTGGAGGGAATTGCCGTGGCGGTGGGGCCTGGTTCTTACACCGGTTTGCGGGTTGGTTTGGCGCTGGCCAAAGGCGTGGCCCTGGCTCACCAGACGCCGCTACTAGGCATCGGCACGCTGGACATTGTGGCCGTGGCTTTTGGTCCCTTCCCCGGGCAATTGTGGGTGGTGGCTGAAGCGGGGCGCACCCGTATTTGCACAGCTCCTTACGAATGGGAAAACGGCCGTGGCTGGCAAACCGTTGAGACGCCAATCATTACAAGCTGGGAGGAGTTGCTGCCTCAGCTGAAGGGACGCATTACGTTTGCCGGGGAACTTACGGCAGAAGCGGCCCGGAAAATTAAGCTGGCTAATAAAACACACCAGATTGCCCAACCGGCAGCGGCCGTTCGACGGGCCGGCTATCTGGCTGAGCTAGGCTGGCGCCGGCTGCGTGCCGGTGAAGTGGATGATGCCCAAACGTTGGCTCCGGTTTATTTACGTGATCCCGCAGGCAATTAACGCCCTTCCCTATGTTGTTGATTCCCAAAACGCCATATTGGCTGCGCCCGATGCAATTGACCGATCTGGCCGAGGTGCAGGCCATCGACCGGCTTTCTTTTCCCACACCGGCGCGGGCCGGACTGTTTGAACATGAGCTGGCGCAAAATGATATTGCCTATTATCAGGTGTTGGGTATGGCGGGGGACGGCCGTTCTCCCAAAATCATCGGCTTTTCCGGCTACTGGCTCATCGCTGACGAGATTCACATCAGCACCATTGCCACGCACCCGGCGTGGCGCGGGCGCGGGCTGGGAGAACTGCTGCTGCTCAACCTGCTGTTTCAGTCGTATGACCACCCGGCCAACATGGTGACGCTGGAAGTTCGGCAGAGCAACCGCGTGGCTCAAGCCCTTTACCGCAAATATCAGTTTGCAGAAGTAGGCACACGCCCGCGTTACTATCGCGATACCGGCGAAGATGCCCTGCTCATGACCATGCCTTCGCTGAATGCACGCTACCATCGATACTTAGAAAAACAGCAAACGAACCTCTACCGACGTCTGCAAAGTGAGGTTTGAGTAGGCCTGGCCTGTATAACAAAGTAGATTCGGTAAGAAGCGTCTTTCTACTTTTACGAATGATCATAGGACGCAGATTTGCCTGATTTTCCTGATCAGGGGAATCAGGCAAATCTGCGTCCCAATTTTTTCATGGGAAATTTAGTATGAGGTTATTTATTACAGGTGGAGCTGGTTTTATTGGCTGTAACAGCGCCGACTATTTTTTACAGCAGGGGCATGACGTGGTGGTGTTCGACAATTTGTCACGCAAAGGGGGGCCGGCAAATCTGGCCTGGTTGCAAGCACGGCATGGGGAACGGCTTCACTTTTTTGCCGGCGACATCCGTGATTATGATGCTCTAGCGGCGGCCATTGGCGGCGCGGATGCGGTGCTGCATCTGGCCAGCCAGGTGGCGGTGACTACCTCAGTGCAAAATCCGCGTGAGGATTTTGAAATCAACGCGCTGGGGACGTTTAACGTGCTGGAAGCGGTACGGCATCAATGCCCGGATGCGGCCGTTTTATACGCATCAACCAACAAAGTGTACGGCGGCATGGCGGGGGCCAAAGTGGTGCTGGACAACGGCCGTTACCGCTACGCCAACTATGAGCACGGCATCCCGGAAACGTATCCGCTGGACTTTCATTCGCCGTATGGCTGTTCAAAAGGGGCGGGGGATCAATATATGTTGGATTACGGCCGTATCTACAACCTCAAAACGATGGTGTTTCGCCAATCCTGCATTTATGGTCGGCGCCAGTTTGGCGTTGAAGACCAGGGGTGGGTGGCCCACTTTGTCATCGCCACCATCATGAACCGGCCCATCACCATTTACGGTGACGGCAAGCAGGTTCGTGATTTGCTGCACGTGCAAGATTTGATTCGCGCCTATGAGTTGGGCATCCAAAAAATCGACGCCTTGCGTGGCGAAGTGTTTAACGTGGGTGGCGGCCCGGAAAATACCTTATCCATCTGGACGGAGTTTGGTTCTTTGCTGGCAGAATTGGCCGGTCACGAAGTGCCCATTATCCAGGCGGGTTGGCGGCCCGGTGACCAGCGCGTTTTTGTGGCCGATATTCGCAAGATCGGGCAAAAGCTGGGCTGGCAACCGACGATTTCGCCACAACAAGGGATTCGAGATTTGTACGATTGGGTGGCAACCAATCCGGGTCTGTTTCAATGAAAAAAATTTGAGAAATCAGGGAAATGAGAAGTCCATGATGAACGAAACCACAAAATCTGCAAGACCCAAAATCGCTGTGAAGAAGGCGAGAATAGAAACCAATTACCCCCTATTTCCCATAGGACCACACCGCTATTGATCATACTATGTAAGGCATGATCAAACGACTTGAAGGCATTGAACTCCTGGACTACGTGCTGCGCGTCAGCCGCCAGATGGCAGAGTCCCATTCGCTGGCCCCCCTTCTGGCCTATACAATTGACGAGGTCCTGACGCTGGTCGGGGCCGAACGCGGTTATATTGTCCTGAAAAACAGTGACGGCTCCATTGATTTAAGAATCAAGCGAGATAATCAGGGCAATGATTTGACGGGCTCCACAGATGACATCAGCCGATCCATTTTGGAAGAAGTGGTGCAAACCGGTAAGTCGGTGGTGCTCAGTGATGCCATGCAGGACCCACAGTTTGGTCATGCGATTAGCGTAATGACCTTGCGCCTGCGTTCAATCATGTGTGTGCCGCTCATTACGCGTAATCAAACGATTGGGGCCATTTATGTGGAGAACCGTTCGATTCGCGGCCGTTTCCGTGAAACCGATTTGCCCCCTTTGCAGCTTTTTGCCAATCAGGCAGCCATTGCCATTGAAAACACAGAGCTTATTGAAAACCTGAAGATCGCCAACGACCATTTGACTGAGCTAGATGAGCTCAAGAACAACTTTATCCTTTTGGTTTCTCACGAGCTGCGCACGCCGCTAACGGCCGTTACCACCAACGCCCAACTAATGAACATGGTTATTGAAAAAGCCGGCCTGGTCGATGATCCGATGGTGACCCGAACGGCCGTCAACCTGGACAGAGCCACGGCGCGAATGCAACATGTCATCAATGAAATTGTGCAATTTTTCCATATTGCCACCGGGCAGCTAAAGTTGGTTTTTCAAGAAACCCGGCTGCAAGAGGTGATTGTGCCGGTCGTGAATGGTTTCAAAAAAATTTGTCACGAGCGCACGTTAACCATTACCACGTCTGGTTTGCCTTTATTGCCAATCGTTGAAGCAGATGCCGGAAAGTTAAAGATAGTTTTTCAAAACATTATCGGCAATGCCGTGAAATTTACGCCCGATGGTGGCCAAATCTCAATTGAAGCCGCCTGCCCGGACGAGAACCATGTCCAGATTTGGGTAAAGGACACGGGCATTGGCGTGCCTCCAGCCGAGCAGAAACGGGTGTTTAACATGTTCCACGTGTTGGGCTCGCTCAAGACGCATTCCACCAGCAAGAGCGCATTTCGCGGCGGCGGTTTAGGTTTAGGATTGCCCATTGCTCGCGGAATTGTGGAAGGGCATCAAGGCAGCATTCGTTTAGAAAGCAGCGGTTATGATGAGGCGCTGCTACCCGGCACGGTTTGTATCGTTACCCTGCCTGTACGGACCGCAGAGATCACACAAACGGTGGACGAACCTGAAGCCGATAAAATGGTTTGTTGACCCCTGGTACTTTGGGACTATTTGCCGCATTTTTGGGGACGCTGTAACAATTGTCGTAAGGCGAATTTCATACCGTAAAGTTGCAGGTTATAGACCTGTTTGCTGAATGCTATATTGGCAAATGTAATCGGCCAGAGCGCCACCGTTTTCCTAAAAAATGCACTGCCGATTACACTATCGGGGAAGTATCGAACTAACACAGGAGAGCCACCATGAATCGGGGAGCCACGCCTTTTCACCGGTCCCGCTTCGTATTCATCGCCATTTTGATGCTGCTTTTAACGGCCGTTGCTGCCACTACTACCGGGGGAACGGCCGTTGCCCAAACGCGCAGTTTAGACCACATTTTGCAAAAGCTAGACCCTGCCCTGCAAGCAGAAATGGCGAATCAACCAGCGGGACCCATACCCATCATTGTGCAAAAAGAAACGGACAGTGCCCAGGCCGAACAACTGCTTCATTCTCTTGGCGGAACCGTTAGTCAGGATTTGACTATTATCGATGCGTTTGCCGCTGAATTAGATGCAGCCGCAATTATGGAGCTGGCAAAATCAGAAACGGTAGCCCACATCAGTTTGGATGCTGAACTGCAAAGCAGCGATGCCGGCAACCGGCTAACCAATCCGGGGTTTGAGTCCGGATTTATGGGTTGGCATGTTGAGGGCAATGCGGCCATTTCTGGCGAGGCGTACAGCGAAGCCAACGCGCTGGAAATGGATGATGTGGCTTATCAAAATATTCCCGTCGCCCCAGGAACGGCCGTGACGTTTTCCGTATGGGCCAAACGAGTAGACGATCCCGGTTGGGCTGATATGGGCCTGGATTTTTATGATGCGAATGGCTATCGAATTACTTACTCCCGCACCGAAATTACGTCGAATCAATATGCGCCATACAGTGTTGAGTATCAGGTGCCGGCGCAAGCTTATTACGCTGTAGCTTGGGTGTGGACAGAAGGCAACGGCGGCACTCTGCTTATTGATGATGCCTCCTTCATCGTCAGCGGTGATGCGGCATCCGGCGCTAATTTGTTGTTAAATGGTGGCTTCGAAAGCAGACTGGACAATTGGTATACAAACGGCATCGTGCGCACCACCACCTACAAGGAACGCAGCGGTATCTATGGCGCTGAGTTGAGCTGGGGATACGCCAGTATTGATCAATGGCTTCCCGGTTCTGCAAATCAGGAATATACGCTTTCCGGCTGGTACAAAATGACTTCCGGTGTGGTGGATTGGGGGTCCATTTGGATTGATTTTTATGATGCCAACTGGAACTATCTAACGGCCGTGGGCACAGAATTAGAGTACAGCGCTGAATATTCCAATTTTCAGATCAGCGGGCTGGCGCCGCCACAAACTGCCTACGTTGTCGTTTGGATGGGTAAAGATGGTACAGGCAAACTGTATCTGGACGACGTGAGCCTGAGCAGCGCACCGCCTGAGTCAGCTTCAAACAGCGTGAATATGCTGGATAATGGCGGATTCGATAATGGCCAGAAATATTGGGGCTCGTGGGGCTTCAGCGGCAGCACATTGATTGCCAGCGATTCTCCGATAGACAATACCAGCCTGAAAATAATTGGCTCCTGGAATGGCAATGGTGTCTGGCAGCAGCCGTTTGCTTCTCCAGGGGAAGCATACACTCTTTCTGGATGGTTCAAATTAGAAGACCCGGCCAATGGTTATTCTTGGGGCAGGTGGGTTGCTGCTTCACTTACCTACCTGGATGAGTCGTATAACGACATCGCTGAGAGTCATCATGAGATTTATCTGGACAATGTTTGGACCCCATTTAGTGTATCAAGCATTGCACCAGAAGGTACTGCCTACGTTCGAGCTGTCGTTCAACTATATAATTGTTCCTTATGCAATTTGTTGGTCGATGATCTTTCCCTGACGGCCACCACGGCCGAAGCGCAGCTCAATGACTATTTACAGGTGACCGGCGTTGACCAACTGCATGATATGGGCATTGATGGTTCTGGTGTTACCGTTGCAGTTCTCGATTCCGGCGTAAACACGGAGGCATTGCGCAAACCGACCCTAGGTGATTTTAACATTGACCTGAACCTTTTAAACGGGGATGGCAATGGTCATGGTACCTTTATGGCCGGCCTCATCGCCGGCGGGGCCACGGATGCAACCGGTAATCCTGTCGCTGTTGCGCCCGGTGCGGAAATTGTTAGCGTGCAGGTTTTGGATAAGCACGGTAAGGGCAGTACGTCCAACGTTATTGCCGGCCTGCAATGGATTTTGGAAAACAAAGACAACCACAACATTCGTGTTGTAAATATGTCATTGTCTGGGCAGGTGACGGACGCTTACTGGAACAATCCGATAAACCAGGCAGTAGAGCAGCTGTGGGCCGAAGGAATTGTGGTGGTAACCGCAGCGGGCAACACCGGTCCGACTGCCGGCTCGGTGACCACTCCTGGGAACGATCCCTTTGTCATTACGGTGGGCGCCTTTACCGATAACTATTCGCCTCTGTACCTGAATGATGACTATGTGCCACCGTTCAGTGCTTCTGGTCCCTCAGAGGCTGGTTTTGTGAAGCCAGACGTGTTGGCTCCTGGCGCCCACTTGTTGATGTATGTAGGTGAGAATAGTGATTATGCCCAGGAATATCCTCAGTTAAGACAGGCAGGGGGCTGGTATCAGGGGTCTGGCACCTCGGCGGCAACGGCCGTTACCTCTGGCGTTGTGGCCCTGATGCTGCAAGAAAACCCCACCCTCACCCCCAATGAGGTGAAATACCGATTGATGGTGACGGCACGGCCGTCTGTGAACAGTGACGGCACGCTGGCGGCCAGCATCTTCCAGCAGGGCGCGGGGCGCATTTGGGCTCCTGAAGCGGTGTTGGGTGACTATCCCGGTGCCGCCAACGGGCAGATGATCCCTGGCGAAGGGTACATCGGCCCCGTTGTCTACGATGAACTCCGCGGCGGCTACGCGCTGGTAGATGCCAACCGCAATCTGCTGCCGGAAGGTGAAGATTTCTTCTGGGATGGCGGCAACTATTGGGCTGGTGGCAACTATTGGGCTGGTGGTAACTACTGGGCCGGCGGCAACTATTGGGCTGGTGGCAACTATTGGGCCGGTGGCAACTACTGGGCTGGTGGTAACTATTGGGCCGGCGGCTACTTTGAGAATAGCGACTATTACTGGAACATATCTCTGTATTCACAAAGCAACGCTACGGTTGATCAGTACCAGATTGGTTTTATGGCTCAACAGCCATAGCGACTAAACAAAAATACGAAACTATTTCATCCTTGGGTGGCAGTTACTTTCAAAAGTAGCTGCCACCTTTGCTTTGAAGCTACTGCGATTCGTGAAGCAAAGCAATTTCCCGGTTGAATGGCACGTTCTCCAAAAATGAACTGCGACGTTTGGCGTTGGTGATTTGGTTGGCCCAGGCGACCAAACGGCCGTAAGCAGTCTCAAGCACAGCGCCAGCATAAGGATCATCCAGCCGGCACAGCACTTTGTAGGTAAGCAGCATCACGTAAAGGGGGCGCGAAGTGCCGTCTAGCGTTCCGCCTTGTTTAAGATGTTCGACAACAGGCGTAATTTGAGTTTTTACGGCCGTTTCCATCCCATCGCCCAAAGTCAGCCAGGCCAGACCGGCCCGTGATTCTAAAACCTGCTCCGTTTGGGCCAGACACTCTAATGATGCCTGATACGCTGTTTCTGCCTCCTGGAACTTTTGTTGATTCGCTAGCAAGAACCCCCGATCTTTTAAGGCGAGTCCACGTAAAAATTGGCTGCCAATTTTGTCAACCAACGCCAACGCACTCTGGCTGAATTGTTCTGCTTGTCCATCATCTCCCAAAAAATGAGACGTTAAGCTCAGGTTAATCAAGTTGAGACACTCACCAAAAGGGACATCTATCTCGCGGCAAAGTTCTAGAGCAGCCTTACTGTAAGATTCAGACATTTCAAAGTCGCCCAAATCCATGTAAAGCGAACTTAAATTTGTCAAAATACGGGCACGCCCTTCCCGATCACCGATAGCTTCATCAATCTGCCGGGCTTTTTCCAACGACACAAGCGCTTGCTCAATATTGCCCTGAGAAATTGCTACAATACTGCGGTTGTTATAGACGGTGCTTTCCCCCTGCTTGTTTTTTAATGTTTCGTACAGGGGCAAGGATTGCATATAGAATTCGTTAGCTTTTTCCAATTGGCCAGTGTCGTAGGCCAGTGCGCCCAATAGACGCAAGCCGTCTGCTTCGAGTTTGGTGAAGCCGTGGGTGCGGGCCGCGGCCAGGCTTTTTTCCAGCGTGCGCCGCGCTTGTTCGTGTTTGCCCTGCCGCAACAAGGCTCGTCCGCTGACCAAATAGCCGGCTATTTCGCTTTGCCTGTCATCAATGGTCTGAGCGACTTGGATCGCATCATTTGCGGCGGCAATGGCGCTGGGATAATCGCCGGTTGCTTCGGCATAACTGGCCAAGCGTAGAGACACATCGGCCCGTTTTTCCAAATGACGCTGTTCGGCCAACTGGACAGCTATGTCACCCAACGTTGCCAGGGTTGCTTGCTGCTCGTCTCGTCGGCCCAAAAAATGATAAATATGTTCGCGCGCAAGGTGCAACTCAAATTGCTCCAGCAAATTATTTGCGTCTGTAAGTTCCAGGGCGCGGTCATAAAAATTAAGGGCAACTTCATTGAGAAACTGCTGCTGCGCGTGTTCCCCGGCAAGGCGCGCGTAATGCCGCTCTTTGCGGACGTTTTCTGCTTCGTGCCAATGGTGCACCAGGGCAGCTGCCTGCTCTGGATCGTCGGAGTGTACCTGCTCAATGAGCCGGGCAACTGTGTGGTGCCATTGTTTTTTTTCTGCGGTGTTAATTGTTTCCAGAATACCGGCCCGCAGCTTATCGTGGGCGAAGCGCCAGTTGCCGTTGAACAGCTCTAAAACGGCCGCTTCGGCACACGTCGCCAGCCATCTGTCTGTCGGAATTTTGGTGTTGGTAGTGCCGGCCAGCAAGGGAAGCAAACTGAGATCGATCTGCCGCCCGGCAACGGCCGTTCCCACCAAAAGCGGCACAGCAGCGTCCGGCACCCGCGCCAGGCGTCGCTGCACAATCGTTTGAATGCCCTGAGGGAAAAGCTGCTGAGGCAATGGACGCTGCCCGATGGCGTTTAGCCGGCCTGCTTCCTCGGCCAGAGCGCGCACCACCTCGACCAGGAAAAACGCATTGCCTTCTGTTTCCCGCTGCAGCAGCGCCAGCACTTCAGGGTTATTGCCCACGCGCCCCAGCATACTTGTGCTAAGCTCCGTAATTTCTGACGGTGAAAGCCGGTTTAAGGGCAGCTCATGCATCAGGGGTAAAAGCTGTGGTAAATGGGGGCGTTCATCGATACGGTAGCTGCCGATAATAAGCAGCGGAAGACGAGGTGCCAGGCGAGTAAGCTGTTGCAAAATCTCCAGGCCAGCATCGGCCCAGTGCAAATCTTCCAGGATCAGCAAAATCCACTGCGTCTGGTTGCTAAACAGGTTGGTGATGGTGCTGATCAGGCGCTGGCGTGCGGCGGGCGCGTCCAGCTCAGGTGCCGGCAGCACCTTTCGCCGCAGCAGGCGGTCAATGTCTGGCACCAGTGCCTGCAAAACAGTGATCGCCAGATCGTCTAGGGGGGCGGTGAGTACCAGCCGGCGCAACGCGTCGCGCCACAGCTGGAGCGGCGAACCGCCGACGCCTTCAATGCCCTGGCCGCGCAGCACCAGTGCGCCCTGCACCAATGCTTGTGTGCCAATTTCATCCAGCAGGCGAGATTTCCCCACACCGCTTTCGCCACTGACCAGCCAGCTGGAGCCACGACCTTCTTTGGCTTCCTCCAGGGCTTTGAGAAGTGTCTTCTTCTCATTTTCACGTCCCACAAAGGTGGCAGCTTGCAGGTAGCTCTCACGAATGGCGCTGCTTTCAGTGGGCACAGGCTGTCCAACTGCCTGGCTAAAGGCGGCGATGCAGGCATCGGCTGAGGCAAAACGGCCATCCTGTACTTTATGAATCAGCTTACCAATAACGGCCGTTACATTAAGAGACGCATTCATTAGCCTTAAATCAGGCGTATCGTCCAATACCTGGTCAATAAATCGGTGGCTGTTCACGTCAAACGGATGCCGCCCGGCAAACATCTCAAAAGCCATGATGCCCACGGCATACAGGTCGGCGGCCTCGGTATGGGGCTGCTCTTCCCAAACCTCTGGCGCAATGTAGGGAATGCTGCCCGCAGCCTGCATGGTGCTTTGCTGGGTGGTAGCCAGACCAAAGTCCAAAATACGCACGGTGTGATCGGTGACCAGAACGTTGGCAGGTTTTAGATCGCGGTGCAAAATGCCGCGCCGGTGCAGGTAGGCCAATGCCTGTAACATTTGCTGAATCAGATTGACTTTTTCTATTTCGGAAAGTCCTGTACTGGCCGCCAAAATGTGTTGAGCCTCCGGCAGATAATCCATAGTGAAGTACGGCCGTCGCTCCTCATCAAAACCGTAATCCAGCACGGAGATAATGTTTGGGTGCCGCAGCGATGCCAGCGTTTCGAATTCATGGGCCAGCGCCAGGCGCAGCGCCTCTTCAATTTCCCCTTCTGTGTCGTTGTCTACGGGGTAATGCCAGGTAGGCACGATCACCTGCTTAAAGGCCAAAATTTGTTCAGCCAGCCGGTCCATCGCGCGAAAGACAACCCCCATGCCGCCTTCGCCAATTTTTTCGTGGATGATGTAACGGCCGTTTACCGTAACAGGTTCTTTGTTGGGGCTGGCGGGAGGTGAAAGTGATTGTTGGATACTCATTTGTTCAAACTTTCAGGCGTTTGTGAAGCATTTTCTAACTACCAGGAAAATGAGAACAAGAGTATAACATAAAGTAGGTAACGGATTTACAAGAGTTGACCCTTCATAGGTACTATGCGTAAGCCGCAATGGTTATTTGCAGCTTACGCAAGCTCCGGGAAAATCTATAATTGGGCCTTTTTCATGACCTCGGCCAGGGTTGGTGCAAATGGTTAGCCTGCTTGTCAGGGGGTAGGGGGAATGTTAAACTAACACCATGTCCCAAGCCCTATATCGTAAATGGCGGCCCGCCCGTTTTGATGATGTCATTGGTCAAGAACATGTCACGCGCACCCTGAAGAACAGCGTGGCTGCTGACCGGATTGGCCACGCCTATCTCTTCTGCGGCCCACGCGGCACAGGTAAAACGACCAGCGCCCGCCTGCTGGCCAAAGCCGTCAACTGTTTGCATGAAGATTTAGCGCAACGGCCGTGTAATGAATGCACCATTTGTCAGTCGATACGAGACGGCCGTTTCCTCGATCTAATCGAAATTGACGCCGCCTCCAACACCGGCGTAGATGACATTCGCGACCTGCGCGACAAGATCAACTTTTCCCCCAGCGAAGGCCGCTTCAAGGTGTACATCATTGACGAAGTCCACATGCTCTCCACCGCCGCCTTCAATGCCCTGCTCAAAACGTTAGAGGAGCCACCGCCGCACGTAAAATTTGTATTGGCCACCACCGAAGAACACAAAGTGCCCGTTACCATTAAATCCCGCTGCCAGCAATTTAACTTCCGCCTGCTCAACCAGGGCGAAATCAGCGAGCGGCTAACCTGGCTGGCGGAAAAGGAAAGCTTCACCATCGAGCCGGAAGCACTGCAAATGATAGCCCGCCAGGGGGCTGGCAGCCTGCGTGACGCCGAAAGCCTGCTGGATCAACTGGTAGTCGGGCCGGATGACGTGATCACCGCCGAGCGCACGCAAATGGTTCTGGGCACGGCTTCCAACGAAGCGGTAACCCAGTTGACTGATGCCTGGCTGAACCGGGACGGGGCCGGCGGACTGGCCCTCATTCATCAGGCGCTGGCTTCCGGTACAGACGCGCGCCAATTTTGCCGCCAGATGGTGGCTTACCTGCGTGAACTTTTACTGCTCCAGGCGGCCGGTGAGACGTTACCGTTGGAAGCGACGCCGGAGCAGCGCGACGAAATGTTGGCCCAGGCGCAGCGCGCCCCCCGGCAGGGCCTGATCGAGGCGATTAAGCGGTTTAATGAGGCGGCGTTGGTGGCCGCGGGCAGTTGGCAGCCGCAGCTTCCCCTGGAGATGGCGTTTATTGAGCTGCTGCCGGATACGGCCGTACCCTTGCCCACGGCAGCCCCGGCCAAACCAAAGGTCGAGACAACAGCGCCAGCCCAGCCGGCTGTTCAACAAAAGGTAGTCGTTAAGGGGGAAACGGCCGTGCCGCCTCCCCCGTTACAAGAAAAACCAAAAGCCAAAGCAAAGGCAAAAGAAGCTGAAGAAGAAGAACCGGCCCTCAGCCCGGCGCCGGTTAAAAAAGCGGCCAAAGAGACGGCGCAACCGCTCACCGTTAGAGAGGTGCAGGCAGTATGGGCACAGTTGGTAAACCAAACTGGCGACAAGATCAAAAATTTGCCGGCGTTACTTAACATGGGGAAGCCACTGGCTGCCGAAGGCCGCACGCTCATCATTGGCTTCGATTATCCCCTGTTCAAGGACAAGTTCGACAATTTAGCCGGGGCCGCCCCGCTGGTGAGCGACGTCTTAACTGAACTGCTGGGGCAAGATGCGATGGTTCGCGCCGTGGTTACCAGCGAATATACGGTACCCGTCCAGCCTGATGATTTCCGCGCCCTGGCTGAGGAGCTAGGCGGTACCGTCTCAGAAGAGTGATAATGAATGAAAGAAACACGGATGAATGCAGATAAAGATCAAAGATCTATGTTCATCTGCGTTAATCTGTGTCCTATTCTCAAAGGAGTAAACTATGTCTAAAAGATCATTTCGCGGCCGACCCAAGCCGAAGAAAAACAAGATGCCCAGCGCGGGCGGTTTGATGAACCAGATGCAGCAAATGCAGGAGCAAATGGCCAATGCCCAGGCCGCATTAGAGGAAGAAACAATTACCGTCACCGCCGGTGGCGGGGCTATCAGCATTGTCATTACCGGGCACCAGCGGATTCAATCTATCACCGTGGACCCCGAACTGCTCACGCCAGACGACGCCGAGATGCTGCAAGATATGCTGGTGGCCGGCGTCAATGCCGCCATCGAACAGTCACAGGCGCTGGCTGCCGAGCGCATGGAAGGCATCACCGGCGGCTTGGGTGGCGGCCTGAACGATCTGCTGGGCGGTTTGGGGTTAGGCTAAATGGCCTCGGCCTTACCGCAGCCGGTACAGCGGCTCATCAACGAGTTTGCCCGCCTGCCGGGCATTGGCCCCAAATCGGCGGCGCGGCTCACCTTTTACCTGCTGCGCATGGCCGACGAGCAGGCGCTGGATTTGGCCGGGGCGCTGCAAGAGATGAAGGAACGCACCATTTTTTGCAGTAACTGTTTCCACATCACCGAGGAAGACCCGTGTATTTTGTGTACTGATTCAGCGCGGGATGACCGGCTGCTGTGTGTGGTGGAGGAGCCGCTGGATGTGCTGGCTATTGAACGGTCGCAGGCGTTTAACGGCCGTTACCACGTCCTCCACGGTGCCATCTCCCCGGTAGAAGGCATTGGCCCGGAAGATTTACGGATCAATGAACTGATTACGCGCGTTCATCAGGGCGATTTCCAGGAGATTATCCTGGCCACCAACCCCACGCTGGAAGGGGAATCCACGGCACTCTACCTTCAGCGCCGCCTGGCCGAAACAGGCGTGCGGCTCACTCGCCTGGCCCGCGGTCTGCCCGTCGGTGGCGACCTGGAATACACCGATGAAATCACGCTGGGTCGTGCCCTGGAAGGACGACAAGAGCTGTAAAAGGCCACGATTATCTTGTTTGCCATCACCCAGCCAATGTGCTAACATTTGCCCATCTTTGCGGTGTCGCCAAGTGGTAAGGCAGCGGACTTTGAATCCGCCATCCCTGGTTCGATCCCAGGCACCGCAGCAGATAAAAGGACTGGGTTTTGCACTCAGTCCTTTTTTTATCCCTGAATGTGATGTAATAGGGTAATTAGGCAATTGAGTAATTACCCTATCACTCAATTACTCAATTCCATGTCGTTAGCAATTGTCATTCTGGCAGCCGGGCAAGGCAGCCGGATGTTATCCAAGAAGCAGAAGATTTTGCACGAGGTGGGCGGTAAGCCGATGGTGCAGCATTTGTTTGATACGGCCGTATCCCTCACCTCCATTCCCCCCGTTCTCATCATTGGCAAAGGGGGCGACGGCGTGCGGCAGCTGTTTGGCAGCCGGGCACGGTATGCGGTGCAAGAGGAGCAGCTTGGCACCGGACACGCCACGCAAATGGCCAAGCCATTGCTGGCCGGCGCGGCCGAGCAGGTCATCGTTACCTACGCCGATATGCCGCTGCTCCAAGCGCCCACACTGCAAAAATTGGCCGATTTGCAGGCTGAAACCGGCACGGCCGTTACCCTCCTCAGCGTCATGGGCAGTCCGGAATCACCTTTCGGCCGGGTGGTGCGGGATGAAAACGGCCGTGTTGTGGAAATTTTGGAAGTAGCTCAGGCAAAAAGACGGCCCAATTCGGCGGAGCTGCTGGCCATTTCTGAACAAAACGCCGGCGTGTACTGCTTTACCGCCGGTTGGCTGTGGGACAACATTAATAAGCTGCCGCTGCGACAGGCGCGCAGTGGCCCGGAGTATTACCTCACCGATTTGATCGAGCTGGCCGTGCAGCAAAATCGGGGCGTGGCAGCCATCGCCGTGGACGATCAGGACGAGTGTCTGGGTGCCGGTACGCGGGCAGAGATGGTGGCCGTGGAGAAGGCGTTTCGCCGCCGGGCCAACAACCGCTGGCTGGCGCAGGGGGTTACCATTGTGGACCCGGCCAGCACGTACATCGATCCGGACGTGACGATTGGGCAGGACACGGTCATCTGGCCCAACAGTTATTTGCAGGGGCAAACGGCCGTTGGCCAGGATTGCATCATTGGGCCAAATACAATTCTGCGGAATACGGCCGTGGGCAACGGCTGCCGCATCGAGCAAGCGGTGGTGGAAGGGATGGTGTTGGCTCCGGGAACCATTGTGGAGCCGTTTTCTGTGATGAGAAATGAGAAATTTTGAATTGTGAATAATTAATTGTGAATGGTGAAGGGTTTATTCACCATTCACTCTTCACAATTCCGTGTGGAGTAGCAGATGATTAGCAGTGAACAACGAGCGGCATTGATTGAGGCAGCCATTGCAGGTCGAAAACAAGCTTATGCACCATACTCAAACTATCCAGTCGGTGCTGCGTTGCTCATGGAAGATGGCCGCATCATCACCGGCGTCAATGTAGAAAATGCGTCTTACGGATTGACGATTTGTGCGGAGCGAACGGCCGTTGGCAAGGCCATCGCTGAAGGCTACCGCAAAATCCTGGCTGTTGCGATTGCCACCGACAATGCCGGGTCGCCCTGCGGGGCGTGCCGCCAGGTGCTCACTGAGTTTGCCGGTGACGTGCCCGTTTATTTGGTGGATGGGGCGGGAAACGGCCGTGACACCACCCTCTACACGCTCCTCCCTGACCATTTTGGTCCAGACCATCTAACATAGCGCCACAGCGGTCCGGCAGCCAGTTTTTGCCCCGGTTGCCGGGTGTTCCGATACAACAAGTGCCATTTGTCACAAAAAAATCAGACGAAACCCATATGCGGTTCGTTCTACAGTCCAATAAACTTAAGGCAAGATTCTGGTAGAGAGGTATTGCCCGTGTTTTACTGACCTGTACCCCCCGAAACCCATTTTTGTTTTCTGCAAGCGTAAGCAAGCAAAACGTGGTCGCGGGCAGTTGCCCCAGACATCGCTCAACTCCTCAACTATTTGCCCTATTTGCTGTCGGTTAGCGATGAACGTTAACCAAATGGAGAAAACCTATGAAACTTAAAGGATATGCAAACCGAATCGCTCACGTAGATCTGACAAACAACACGATCGACGTGAAACCAATTCCAGAAGAGTGGGCGCGCAAATATGTCGGTGCTCGCGGCCTGGGCGTGCGCTACATGCTGGAAGCTGGACCGACCGTTGATGCGCTGTCACCCGACAACTGGCTTTGCTTCATGAATGGCCCCCTGACGGGAACGGCGGCAAACATGAGCGGCCGTATGGCCATTGTTACCAAATCGCCGCTTACCGGCACCGTTACCGACAGCCATCATGGTGGCTGGTCGGCGGCCCGCCTGCGTTGGTCCGGCTATGATGGCCTTATTTTCAAGGGCAAATCTGAAAAACCGGTTTACCTTTATATTGAAGCAGATACAAACAGTATTGAATTACGAGACGCCTCGCACCTATGGGGAACCGGCGTTCATCAAACCATCAAAACGCTCCAGGAACAATATGGTGAAAAAGATTTGACCGTGATATCCATTGGCCCGGCCGGCGAAAATTTGGTGAAATATGCGTGCTGGATCAATGAAGATGATCGGGCAAGCGGCCGTGGGGGAACCGGCTGTGTAGGCGGCAGCAAAAATCTGAAAGCGGTTGTCATCAAGGCAAAAAAGAAGATGCCAAAACCGGCCCAAAAAGATGATTGGAAAAAAGCCCACTCGCGTGCCCTGGCCGCAATCATGGATGAGGCCAACATCACCAGCCCACGGAAAGGGGGCCTGTCTGTTTATGGCACTAATGTGTTGATGAACATTACCAGCACCATGGGCGCACTGCCGACTTTAAACGGCCGTGTCACGTCGTTCGGCGAAAGAGCAGAACTCATCAGCGGTGAATACGTCAACGACAATATTTTGGTCAACAATCCCACCTGCCACGCCTGCCCGGTTGCCTGCAAAAAGGAAGTGGAAATTACCGAGGGCGAATTTGCCGGCCTGCGCATGGAAAGCGTGGAGTACGAACCTGCCTGGGCCCTGGGCGCCAACTGCGGCAACGATAACATCTCCTCCGTGGCCAAGATGATTGACATGGCCAATGATTTTGGTATGGACGCGATTGAAATCGGTGACGTTTTAGCCACCTACATCGAAGCCAGCACCAAAGGATACACCAACGGCGATGGCGGTTTGGCCGAAGGCGACTACATGAACATGGTGTCCATGATTGAGAAAGTAGCGCATCGTGAAGGCATTGGTGACGTGCTGGCAAATGGCGTGAACGCCGTGGCCAACCACTTTAACCATCCTGAAATTGCCATGTCTGTCAAGGGACAAGGCATCCCCGCCTACGATCCGCGCGGTCTGAAGGGGATGGGCATTGCCTACGCCACCAGCAATCGCGGCGCCTGCCATCTGCGCGCCTACACCCCGGCTGCAGAACTGAACATCATGCCATTCCAATCCCTGAGCGTGGACCCGCTGGAATGGAAAGGGAAGGGTGAGCTGGTGAAGATATTCCAGGATATTCACGCCTTTTCCGACAGCCTGGACCTGTGCAAGTTCAGCGCCTTTGCCGAAGGCGCCGATGAGTACGCCCAGCAGTACGCTGCCTTTGTGGGCATTGAGGAGTTTACCGCCGATGACGTGCTGGTAACCGGCGAGCGTATTTACAACCTGGAGCGCTACTACAACAATCTGGCCGGGCTTGGTGAAGGCAGCGACTACCTGCCCAAGCGGTTTACGGAAGAGCCCTCGACGATGCCCGGCTCTGAAGGCCATGTTTGTGAACTGGATTTGATGCTGGAAGAGTATTACACGGCGCGCGGTTGGGAGAACGGCGTGGTGCCGGAGGCGAAGCTGAAAGAGTTAGAGATACTTTAACTGTCTGTTTGGTGATCTAAGTTCTCAAGGCTAAAGAAAAAGGTGCGGTCTGGAGCAATGGCCGCACCTTTTATTGTCGCTACGCGCCGGCACGCATGGTTTTCTTTTCCAGGCCGGGCATGAGGCGGGCAATCGCTTCGTCTTCCCCTGCAATTTCCATCATGACCTGGCCAACGCGGAGAGAGCCCAGGGCGAATGGTTCCATCTTGGCCAGGGTAATGGCCCAGCCATCCCCTTCAACGCGGGTTTCGCTAACGGCCGTTCCCCCCAATTCTTCCAAATATTCGCGCAGCAGCCAAAGGGGAATGCCGCGGATCTGCCGTGATTCCGAGTACATAGAACTAACCTCCGCCGACAGCCGGGAAAACGTTTAACGTGTCGTCTGGCTGGATGATTGTTGCCATGCCGTTTTCCAGAAATGGTGCATCACGGCCGTTGACAAAGATATGAACATGCCGGTAAAGATTGCCATTTTTGTCGAGAAGTTCTTTATGCATGGCCGGATATTGGGTCACGATTATCTGCAAAAAATCTTGCACGGAGCTGTTTTCCGGCAAATCAATTTCTATCGTTTTTTGGCCAACGATTTGGCGCAGTGTAGCGAAGAAGTTCACTTTCATGATGCTTAGTTCTCCTGGTGTCGTTCCGTCACAAATCTTACCACAAAATCATGCGTTTACAGGTTTGGTTTAAAGTTTTTTAGGAGGGTCAAATAGGATGGTTGCTTTGTTAAATGGGCAGGTGGTAAAAGAGACAACCTGGCAGTTAGCGAACCTGGCGCCAACGCCGGAAGAAGAATGGAACCGGCTGCGGGACTTTTTGGGACTGGCCCCGGCGGATTATGAGGCAATGTTGGCCACGGTTGAGCCACTTTTTCGGCGCGGTCCGGAACTGGTTGCGGGCACTTATGATTATTTGCTGGGGCATCATGAGACGGCCGTTATCCTTGGCTGGGAAAAAGGGGCCGATCCAGACCATCTGGCCGAGCGCCGCCGCTTTTTTACCGTCTGGCTGGCCCGCACGCTGGGGCTGGATCTGAGCCACGATTTTGCCCACTACCTTTTTCGTGCCGGGCAAATTCATGCGGCGCACGGCCCGCGCCACATTCACGTGCCGGACGTGTACGTCACCGGCTCGATTAGCCTGGTGAATGCCACCTTTGCCCGCTTTCTAACAGAAGAGATGCCGGGCAACCCTATTGTGCCGGCGGCGCTGGCCGGATGGAACAAGCTGTTGAGCCTGCATCTGCACCTGATGCTGCTGGGGTACCGGACGGCGCGTGCCTGGGATGCGGGTGATTTTCCCGTTGAACTTTCTTTCTATGGCCGGGTACGCAATGTTACCAAACGGCCGAAAATGACGATGCAACTGCCGGAAGGCGGTCGCATGGATACCGTGTTAACCCGCTTCTTTAACTACTTTCCCCAGGCCCGGCCAGACGTTTTTGAGATAACATGGTTGGATAGGGAACGGCTGGATGAGCGAGGACGGCCGTGGCTGGTGATGGAAAAATCACACCGGGTGCGAAAAGGGTGGCGGGTGTTGCTGAACGGCCGTAACATCAGCTTTGCCAACGGCCTCAACCAGATCGTTCAACCAGGTGACAAAGTCAGCGTCTTTCCCCCTGGGCGCTAACGGTTTTTAGCACGCTTCTTTTTGTAATTTGTAATTGTTATATTTGACATAATCTATAAGTAGTCCAGGGCATTGACCAACTCAATATCGGCGAAACTGCGTGCCAGTTCCTGTAAAATGGCCAAATGGCCAGAGCCATAGATGACCAAAACCCTGTCATACGGCTGCATAATCTGGCGCAAGTTGGCAAAGATGCGAATGTTGCGGTCGTACCAGCCGGCCAGCACCTCTGCCCCAATGAACGTGTCGCCGGCGCCAACGGCCGTAAAATCCAAATAAAGCTGGTGACCGTCGGCGATGGCCTGCGGGCGGTTGTTCTCGCGCAAAATCTCCCCAATTGAAGCCGTTTGCTGGAGTTGATTCATTTCCGTTTCCCAACGAGCAATCGTTTCCTGAAACTTCTGTGCAACATCAGGATGATGTTCTGCGGCGTAAGTCAGGGCAGCCTCAAATGGAATAAAGTTGCCGGGATGGTCGATGGCGTAAATCCGGTCGTGGTTGAACTGTGCCGCCAGGCGAAAACCCAACTGTTGACGCTCATTGCGCGTCAACTCGTGGCTGCCGACCCGATAAGCCGCATATTCCTGATTGAGCGATTCGGCTTTGTTATAGGCAGCTTCCACGGCAACTTTGGTAGGCTTAAACGTGGCGAGGGTGGTGAGAACGGCCGTAATTTCCCGCTGCTTTTCCTGCGACAACACGTCTGCCACCTCTATCTGCGCATAATCCAAACCGGGATTAGCAAAATGGTAGGTTCCTAAAATCAGCAATTTTGCCATATCCACTTCCTTATAAATTTTGACGCAAAGAACGCAAAGAATTAAAAGGGGCAAAGGAAACGTTGTAAACTTTCTTGATACATTCTTTGCCTCATTGCGCCTTTGCGTTCAGTTTTTTCCGTCTTGAATTTAGGCATTCTCATGACTTTTGCCAAACTCTTCGCTATACTGCAAATCATGAAGTCACCAGAGCAACAGAAGGAAATTCGTTTGTTGATGGAACGTGCTGCTCAGATGCTTATCGTGGCCGATCGTAATTTGGCAGAAAGATTTTATGAGTCATCGGTCAACCGCAGCTACTATGCTGTATTCTACGCTGCCAGCGCTTTGCTCACGACGAAACAAATAGCGATGAAACGCCATGCAGGTGTCATTAGTGCGTTCCGCAGAGACTTATAAAGTCTGGTGTTTTTAGTATCGAGTATAGTGATATTTATGGGCGGCTGCTTAATCATCGAGAGGTTAGCGACTATGATCTTCTGGCTTCTCTTGACCAGGAGCAAGCAGCCCAAGATTTACAAGATGCACGAAAATTTGTGGCAGCTGCTCATACGTGGCTGGAAAGAGAGCATTGGTTATGAGTGAGTTCAGTGTGCCTGTACCTACATTGACAATCCAGGAGGAGAGGGCGATTCAACAGTTCGTGCTTGAGTTGAAAAAGCGATTTGTTGATGAAATTCACCATATCATTCTCTATGGTTCCAAGGCTCGTGGGGACGCGCTTGCCGAATCAGATATTGATTTATTGATTGTGATGCTTTCAGATTCATGGGGAGTAAGAAATCAAATAAGTCAGATTGCATCACGAGTTTCACTGCAATTCAATTTGCTTCTTTCACCCCATGTTGTTTCTGTGGAAACCTGGCGAGAGATGACAAAAGCGCCGCTTTCCTTTTACAAAAATGTCTTTCAAGAGGGTATTCCTCTATTTCAGCCTGAAGCCTGATTTTTGTTTGCAAATCACAGAAAAACTTTTGAAATAAAAAGCAACGTTTCTCGTGATTTGCTCAAGTAATTCACAAATCCTACCGATTTTTACGCAAAAACCTTTTGTGAATTACATAAACTATCTACATGGCACGAGAACGCACCTTCCGCAGCGAGGCGATTGTATTGCGCCGCACCGACTTTGGCGAGGCTGACCGCCTGCTTACGCTCTACAGCCGCGACTTTGGCAAGATCAAAGCGATTGCCAAGGGGGCGCGCAAGCCGCAAAGTCGCAAAACAGGACACGTAGAGCAGTTTATGCGCTCCAACTTCCTCTTTGCCAGCGGCCGTGATCTCGCTATCCTCACCCAGGCGGAGATGGTGCAGCCGTACACTGCCCTGCGCGACGACCTTATCCTGACGACCTACGCCGCTTACCTGGTGGAACTGCTCGACCGCTTCACGGTCGAGGAAGACAAACACACCGGCATCTACCAACTGCTGGCCGATGCGTTGGGCTGGCTGACGACTCACGAAGATGTGTTGCTGGTGGCCCGCTTTTACGAATTGCGCTTGCTGGGGCTGGCCGGCTTTCGGCCGCAGTTGTTCCACTGCGTTGCCTGCGGCGATCCGATTGAAGAGCAGGATCAATTTTTTAGCGGCGAGCTGGGCGGGGTGTTGTGTCCCAACTGTCGGGGGGAAGATAGGCGGGCTGTGGGGGTTACGGCCGTATCCGTCAAAGTTCTGCGCTATCTGCAAACACGGCCGTGGGACACCGTGCACAACCTGCGCCTCAAGCGCACTGTGCACACCGAGCTGGAAAACGTGATGCACTTCTACATCACTTACGTCCTGGAACGCAACCTCAAATCCGTCGAATTCCTCCACCGCCTCCGCCAGGAAGCGGCTCTCCTGCTGCCCCCCGCTGAGTAAAAGCCATCATTTTTTATAGATGTCTCCTCTGCTGCCAATATGGTCGATGTAAATGATGTCTTCCTTTTCATCGAACCAAAAAATGATACGGATTGATCCAACGCGGATTCGATAATACCCTGACCAACCACCGGCCATTCGAATGACGCCAGGATAGTCCAGAGGCGCTTCAGCTAATTGGGATAACGCTGCTTTGATTCTTTTTTGCAGGGGATTTGGCAAACTTTTGACGTATTTTGCTGCCCGTCGGTGAACGACGATGCGGCTCATTAGAGATCAGCCAAATCAACGAAGGCATCTTTGCGACCTTTTTGGCGGTCATTTTTTGCCTCTTCCAAATCAGTTATTGCTTCCTCATCCAAATCAAGCCCCAACATTTCCTCGATCAACCGGAAATCTGCCAGAGGCAGGATAACTTTTGTTGGTTTCCCACTATCATCAACAATATATTCTTTGCGGATATTGATCATCTTCTTTTCTCCAGAGAGAGTTTGTCAATTTAGTTGAGTGACATTGTAGCACATTGTATCTGCGTGAAGCAGTTTACGAATAAAAAAATTCGTCTCATTCGTCCATTCGTAAAATTCGTGATTAAAAATCCACAAGATGCCAGCGTTTTGCCCCCATGCTATAATCACCCGCTGTTCATTTGATTGGTTTATTTGAGGGTGTGCATGAGTGAAACGCTGACTTTTCAGGACATTATTTTAAAGCTGCTTGATTATTGGAAGACACAAGGTTGTTTAGTCCAGCAGCCCTACAATGTGCAGATCGGGGCCGGCACGATGAATCCCGCTTCGGTGCTGCGCGTGCTGGGGCCGGAGCCGTGGAATGTGGTCTATGTGGAACCCAGCATCCGGCCGGATGACGGCCGTTTCGGCGACAATCCCAACCGGATGCAAATGCACCACCAACTCCAGGTCATCCTCAAGCCCGATCCGGGCAATCCGCAGGAGCTTTTCCTCAAAAGTTTAGAAGCCATCGGCATCGATCCGCGCCGCCACGACATTCGCTTTGTCGAAGACAACTGGGAAAGCCCGGCGCTGGGGGCCTGGGGCCTGGGCTGGGAAGTGTGGCTCGACGGGCAGGAAATCACCCAGTTCACCTATTTCCAGCAGGCCGGCGGCGTCACCCTCGATCCCGTTTCCGTGGAAATTACCTACGGCCTGGACCGCATTGCCCTGGCGCTGCAGGGCGTAGACAGCGTCTGGGAGATGGCTTACGGCGCGGGCATCAGCTATGAAAACGTGCTGCTGCAAAGCGAAATTGAGCATTGCCAATATTATTTTAACGTCGCTGACGTGGACAGCATTCGCCAGATTTATGACACCTACGAGCAGGAAGCCAAACGGTGCGTCGAGGCTGGTTTGGTCATTCCGGCGCACGACTACAATTTGAAATGCTCCCATCTGTTCAACATCCTGGACACGCGCGGCGCGATTGGCGTGACCGAGCGGGCCAACTACTTTCGCCGAATGCGCAGCCTGGCGCGGCAGGTGTCTGAACTGTACGTGGCCCAGCGGGAGCAGCTGGAGTTCCCCTTGCTGAATGGCGACAAAGAAACTGTTGTGCCCATCAGCCGTCCCAAAGAGATAAAGGTTGCCTCATCGGAGACGCCGCAATGCTTTTTGCTGGAGATTGGTAGTGAAGAGCTGCCCGTGTCTGATTTGGATGCGGCTTTGGGGCAGTTGAAAACGGCCGTTCCCCAACTGCTCAAAAACGCCCGCCTCACCTACGAACGGATTGAGATCGACGGCACGCCGCGCCGCCTGGCGGTGCAGGTGCATGGCCTGGTGGGCCGACAGCCCGACCTGGAAACCATCGCCAAAGGGCCGCCGGCCGACCGCGCCTTCAACGCCGACGGCAATCCCACCAAAGCGGCCATCGGTTTTGCCCGCGGCAAGGGCGTGGACGTGGCCGATCTGGAAATTGTGGAGGAAGGCGACAAGCGGTACGTTTCGGCCGTGGTGCGTGAAGACGGCCGTCCCGCCGCCGCCGTGTTGGCCGAACTACTGCCCGACCTCATTGCCGGGCTCAAATTTGAGCGCAGTATGCGCTGGAACCAGACCAACGTCAGCTACAGCCGGCCGCTGCGCTGGCTTGTGGGCCTGTTTGGCCCCGACGTGATTCCCTTTAGCTACGCCGGCGTGGTTAGTGGCCGGACCAGCCGGGGATTGCGGCCGTACGATTCCCCTGACATCATCATTGACGACGCCCGCAGCTACGGCGGCATTATGCGCAGGAACGGAATCGTCATCAGCCAGCAGAAACGGCGCGAACTGATTACCACTGTTTCTAATAAACTCGCGGCCGAAATGGGCGGCACCATCCCTGACGATCCCGAATTGCTGAACGAAGTCACCAATTTAGTCGAAAAACCAACGCCGCTGCGCGGCCGTTTCAGCAAGCGCTACCTGGCGCTGCCCGCTGAGGTGCTGGTGGCCGTCATGCGCAAGCACCAGCGCTACTTCCCCGTCTACAACGACAAAAACGAGCTGCTGCCCTACTTCATCGCCGTGCGCAACGGGGACGAGAAGCATTTGAACTTTGTGGTCAATGGTAACGAGCACGTGCTTAAAGCCCGCTTTGCCGACGCCGAATTTTTCTACGGCAAAGACAGCCAGCGCCAACTGGCCGATTTCCTACCCGAGCTGGATATGCTCACTTTCCAGGCCGAACTGGGTTCCATGCTGGACAAGGTGCACCGGCTGGAAAAATTGACGCCGGCGATTGCCAGGATGCTGAATTTGAGCGATGAAGAGACAGAGACGGCCGTTCGCGCCGCCAGCCTGTCCAAAGCGGATTTAGCCAGCAACATGGTCGTCGAGATGACCTCGCTACAAGGCATTATGGGTGGGCACTATGCCAAACGCAGCGGCGAAAGCGATGCCGTGGCCGAGGCGATTGCCGGGCAGTACAACGCCGTCAGCAGCAGCCGGCCCGGTTTGGCCCTGGCCCTGGCGGACCGGCTGGACAGCCTGGCCGGGCTGTTTGCCGCCGGGCTGGCCCCCAAAGGCTCCAACGATCCCTTTGCCCTGCGCCGCGCCGCGCTGCACCTCATCGAAAACCTCATTGCCCATAAGCAGCAGTTTGATTTGCGCGCCGCTTTTTCTGCCGCCGCCGTCCTGCTGCCGGTGCCTTGCGACGACGCTGTTTTGCAAGAGGTGATGGGGTTTGTGAACGGCCGTCTCGAAGGCGTCCTGCGCGATTTGGGCCACTCGGCCTTTGTGGTCAAGGCCGTCCTGGCCGAACTGGACCACGACCCGTACCAAGCCTCCCGCGTGGCCGAGTCGCTCAGCGAAGCCATTGCCGCCGAGGATTGGCCGGAACTGCTGGACGCCTACGCCCGCTGCGTGCGCATCACCCGCAGCCAGAC
>CALBTC010000381.1 GCA_937967805.1 uncultured Anaerolineaceae bacterium | reverse complement strand
CGTCGATGGGCACCAGGTCGTTATCGTGGAGGTTGACGCCCCAGGCGCCGACTTCAGCCAGCAGGTGCACCAGCTCTACGGGCGATTTGGCGGCGCGCACCGGCTCGCCGAAGGGGTCGCGCCCCACGTTGCCCACGGTCCACAGGCCGAAGGTAAATTTGTGTTCTGGTTTCGGTTCGTACATTGGTTTCTCCTGGCTGAGATTGGTCCAATTCTTCATGCAAAATCCTGTGAACGTCTTCACCAAGATTGGACCAATCTGTTAACTGACGGTTACCCCGGTGAAAAAGGTCTTTTCGGTGAGTACGGCCGTTTCCCCCACCACCGCCACCTCTACCACCAAAGGCAAAGAATCTGAAGACGTACCCACCATCAATTTGAGTACACCCGGCTCCAGGACGTAGCGCATCGCGCTATCGTAAAAGGCAAGCTGGTTGGCCGCCAGGGTGAAGGTAACGGTGCACCGTTCGCCCGGTTGCAGCTGAACCCGTTGAAACCCTTTCAGCTCCTTGAGCGGCCGGGTGACGCTGGCCAGTTCATTCCGCACGTACAGCTGCACCACTTCGCTGCCTGCCCGCAGACCGATGTTGACGATGTCTATGCTGATGCTGACGGATTCGTTGACGGCCACGGCCGTTTTATCCACCCTCAAATTCGTTATGTCAAATTGCGTGTAGCTCAGGCCAAAGCCAAACGGCCACAGCGGCTGGTGGCTCAAATCCACGTACTCACCTTTCCAGTGGGAGCGCCCGCCGGACGGCTTGTGGTTGTAGAAGATGGGCACCTGCCCCACGCTGCGCGGCACGGTAATGGGCAGCTTGCCGCCGGGATTAAAATCGCCAAACAGCACGTCGGCAACGGCTTCGGCGCCTTCTTCGCCGGGCAGCCACGCCTCCAGGATAGCGGGTACGTTCTCGGCCGCCCAGGTAACGGAAAGGGGACGGCCGTTCACCAAAACCAGTACCGTCGGCGTTCCCGTGGCGTGTACGGCTACCATCAGCTCTTGCTGCACGCCCGTCAGGTTCAGGTCGGCGCGGTCGCGGGCTTCACCACAGGTGCAGTCGTTGGTCAGGCCAGATTTACCCCCCAGAAAGAGCAACGCCACGTCGGCTTGGGCGGCGGCGGCAACGGCCGCATCAAATCCCGACCGGTCCGTGCCCAACACGTCACATCCCTTGGCGTAAACAAGTTCCGTTGGGGACGAAACCTTGTTGCGCAGCGCCTGCAAAATCGTGTTCATAGGCACAAACGCCTCGTCAATTTCCATGGCGTCCGGCAGCGGCATGGTGATGCCCGTTTGCCCCAGCTCACGCGCCTCCATCAAGCTTTCGATGTGGGCAATGTAGGCATAGTCGCCCACCAGGTGGCGGGTGCTGTCCGCCTGCGGGCCGATCAGGGCAATCTTGGGCAAATCTTTGGCCAGCGGCAGCAACTCCCCCTCGTTTTTGAGCAGAACGATTGATTTTTGGGCAATTTCTCGGGCCAGGGCGCGCTCGGCCGGGGTGTCCAGGACAATCGCGTCGGCAGTCACGTAGGGATTTTCAAACAGGCCGAGGGCAAATTTTTGGGTCAGCAGCCGGGCTACGCTGCGATCAACCAGGGCCACATCAACTTTACCTTGTTCGATGGCGTTTTTGAGCGGACGGCCGTAACAAACAACGTTAGGCAGCTCGATGTCAATACCCGCCGCCAGCGCCCGCACGGCCGAATCCGCTTTACTGCCGGTAACGTGATGGGCCACTTGCAGTTGGTCGATGGCAAAGTAATCAGACACCACCACGCCGTCGAAGCCCCACTCCTGCCGCAAAATGGCGTCCAGCAGCTCGCTGTTGGCGGCACAGGGCACGCCGTCCAGCTCGTTATAGCCGTTCATCACCGATTGGAGATTGGCTTCTTTGACGGCCGTTTCAAACGGCAGTAAATAAATCTCGCGCAGCTCCCGCGCCGGAATGTGGGCCGGATTCCAGTTGAAGCCGCCGTCCGGCACGCCGTATCCCACAAAATGTTTGGCCGTGGCAATTACCCGCTCTGCCCAGCTTTCACCCTGCAACCCCTGCACAAACTGCACCCCGTTCAGCGCCACCAGGTACGGGTCTTCGCCAAACGTCTCTTCCACGCGCCCCCAGCGCGGATCGCGCACCACGTCCAGCAGCGGCGACAATCCCTGGTGCGCCCCGGCCGCCCGCATTTGCCGCCGCACCACGCCGGCCATCTGCCGCGTCAGGTCCGGCTCCCAGGTTGAAGCCAGGCCGATGATTTGCGGAAAGCAGGTGGCGTTGCGCGCCATGTAGCCCGAGCAGCACTCCTCATGTACGATGGCCGGGATGCCCAGCCGGGTCTCTTCGCGCAGAAACTGCTGGATACGGTTGGCCAGCGCCGCCCCTTGCCGCGGCTTCAGGCTGCTGGCCCCGGCCACGCGGGTGATGTGGCCCAGACCGTGACCCAGCAGCGGCCTGGCTTTGGCCATGTCAAATTCCATCCCTGTCAGCAGTTCGTACACCCAGGCGCTGCCGAGCTGGCTTAGCTTTTCATCCAGCGTCATGCGCCCCAACAAGTCCGCCACCCGTTCTTCGACTGAGCGGCTGGTATCCTGGTAAACGGCCGTTTCCATCCCTTTACTCCCTTTTGGTTTCAGTGGTTACGCTTCGTCCGGGTACACCAACCCCCACTGCCGCCGCATTTCATCCAGCAGCGTCATAATTTCCAAGGTTTGGGCCAGGGGCACCACGGCCGATTCCAGCCAGCCTGCCCGCAAACAGTCGTGGACCTCGCGCACCTGGTAAATGTAACCGTTGCCCTCGTAAGGCATCTCGACCAGCTCTGGTTCAGCCCCATGCGCCTTGATGGTGAACGCCTGGCTGTGCCAGAAGTTCTCGTGCAGCCGAATGTACCCCCGGCTGCCGGTGATGTACGCGTCGCACGGCCGTTCCAGCCGCTGGCTGCTGGTAATGACGGCCTGTGCCCCGCGATCATACTGCCAGATGGCCGAATTCAGCTCATCCACCCCGGTCTCGCCCAGATGGGCGGCCGACAGAATGCGATCCGGCTTGCCCAGCAGCAGGTGCGCCAGCGTCGCCGGGTAGATGCCCATGTCCAGTAGCGCCCCGCCCGCCAGCGCCGGATCGTAGAGCCGCCCTTGCGGATTGTAGGGAATGTTGAAGGAGAAATGGGCCTGAACCAGATGGACGGTACCGATACGGCCGTTTTCCACCCACTCCTGCATCTGCCGCACCGCCGGAATAAACTTCATCCACATCGCCTCCATCAAAAAGAGCCCCTTTTCCTTGGCCAACGCCATACATTCCCGCGCCTGGGCCGCATTCACCGTGATTGGCTTTTCGCATAGCACATGCTTTCCGGCGTTCAGGCACAGCTTCATGTTTTCCGCGTGCAAATTGTGCGGGGTGGCGATGTAAATCACGTCCAGATCAGGATCATTGGCCAGCGCCTCGTAGGTTGAGTAGCGCCGCGGAATGTGCCACTTGCGGCCAAACGCATCGGCCGACTGCTGCGAGCGCGAACCGACCGCCAGGCAATCCGCGTCCGGTTGATTATGAATGGCCTGGGCTAGCTGCCCGGCAATCCAGCCGGTGGCCAAGATGCCCCATCGAATTTTTTCCATTTTCATACTCCGTCTTGTTGTTAAGGGATTCTTTTGCCAGAATGGCGCCTGTGGGAAGCGTTGTACCGGAATCATAGATCAACCCACTTGCATTTGCCAACTTCAAAGGAGACGACATGAGCGCAAGCTCAAAACCATAAACGAATATTCACAGATTACGTAGATTTTTCTCTGCGCCTCCGCGCCTCTACGTTAAATTATTTTCGAAGAGATAACACGAATGCGCGTTCACCACCATGAATGGAAATCTCACGCCAAGCCGCCAAGTGCGCCAGATGGTCTTTGCGCTTTTGCGTGAGGCAATTTTCCAGGAAGGGAAGCGTGCTTACATTTGCCTCTGTGCAACACAGGCAAAAGTGGCGGGCATTATTACCCAAGATACAATATTTACATGAATGAGATTAACAAGAATGAGGTGACCTGCATCTGGCAGATTCCGGCTAAGCTGGGGGAGGGGCCGCTCTGGGTGCCGGCGGAAAATGCGCTTTATTGGGTTGACATAATCGAGAAGCAGGCGCATCGCTTGACGTTGGACAGCGGCGAACGCCGCACCTGGACGTTTGGTCAGCCGGTTACCAGCCTGGCGGTGCGGCGATCTGGTGGTTTTGTGGGTACGGTGCGGGATGGTTTTGCCACCATCGATTTTGCCACAGAAACAGTAACGCCACTTGTTTTGCCGGAAGTCAACTTGCCGGGAAACCGATTTAATGATGGCAAAGTGGATGGTTACGGCCGTTACTGGGCCGGTACGATGGATAATACCCAACAACAGGCCACCGGCTCACTTTACCGGCTGGACCCCGATCTGAAGGTCCACAAAATGGACAGTCCATACATCATTAGTAATGGACCTGCCTTCAGTGTTGATGGCAAAATCCTTTACCACACGGACACAGCTAAAAAGACAATTTTTGCTTTTGATTTGCGTGAGGATGGGTCGATTGGGGGGAAACGGCCGTTTATCCAGCTCACCGACCCCGTCGAAGGCCATCCCGATGGGATGACGGTGGACAGTGAAAACTGCCTCTGGCTGGCCCACTACGGCGGGGCGCGGCTTACGCGCTACTCGCCGGAAGGTAAGGTGATGCAAATTGTGCCGCTGCCGGTGCCTAACGTCACCAGCTGCACCTTTGGCGGACCCAACCTGGACACACTGTACATCACCACTGCCTGCCAGGAGATGAGCCCGGCAGAAATGGAACAATACCCGCTGGCGGGCAGCCTGTTTGCTTACCAACCCGGCGTTACCGGCCTGCCCACGCCGACGTTTGCCGATTGATTCTATTTATCCGCAGATTACACAGATTTCGCAGATTATAGACAAAAAATCTGTGTAATCTGCGAAATCTGTGGACACATTCTTTTGGAGTCCATCATGATGAAACTTAATCCGGTTTCTGAGGAAGTTTTGGCGGCGTTAACGGCCGTTGTCGGCCCAGATAATATTTCCACGGCAGAAGCCGAGCGGCAGCTGCGGGCCCAGGATATGTCGCAGCACGAGCCGCGGTTGAGCGAGGTGGTCGTCTGGCCCAGCAGCAGCCGGCAGGTGGCAGACGTGCTGCGCATCGCCCATGAAAGCCGCATTGCCGTCACACCGTGGGGCGCCGGTTCGTCGCTGGAGGGCAATCCGATTCCGCTGTTTGGCGGCATCACTCTCTCGCTGGAGCGGATGAACCAGATCGTTGCCCTGCACGCCGACGATTTTCAGGTGACGGTGCAGCCGGGCATCGGCTACAAAGATTTGAACCGGACGCTGGGGCAGCACGGTCTCTTTTTTGCGCCCGATCCGGGAGCCAACGCTTCGATTGGCGGCATGTTGGCCAACAATGCGGCCGGCACCCGCACGGTGAAATATGGCGCCACTAAAGATAACATTTTGGCAATGGAAGTGGCCCTGGCCGACGGCCGTCTCATCCACGTAGGCTCGCGCTCCGTCAAACAGTCGGCGGGGTATGATTTGCTGCATCTGTTTGTGGGCAGCGAGGGCACGCTGGGCGTCGTCACCGAGGCGACCTTGAAGCTGGTGCCCCTGCCGGGCGTGATGAGCGGCGTGGTAGCCTCGTTCACATCGGTGCCCGAAGCGATTGCCGCCGTGGTCGAGCTGCGCTCATCCGGCCTTGACATTGCCGCGCTGGAATTTATCGACGCCGCCACTTCGGAGTTGTTAAGTCGGGAAGCGGGCGTAGACTGGGGTGACAATCCCACCCTTTTGATGGAAATCCACGCGGCACATGCCGAAACGGCCGAACTCGATCTGGCACTGGTGCAAGAAATCTGCCAGGCACATGGGGCAATCCGCTTCCAGGCCACCACAAACACGGCCGAACGACAAAAGATGTGGCACACCCGCCACCACATGTTTGAGACGATGCGGCGCGTCTTTGTTGACCATCAATGGCAGTTGTCGGACGTGGCCGTGCCTATCAGCCAATATCCGGCGCTGGTGCAGTTTGCCCGGCAGGCGCTGCAAAAACGCAACTTGCCGGAGTTCATGGTTGGCCATGCCGGTGACGGCAACCTGCACATCACTACGCCTTACCGGGATGAGGCCATTCGCCAACAGGCGAATCAGGCCAATGAAGAAGTTGTCTTGCGGGCGATTGAGCTGGGCGGTACGTCCACCGGCGAGCATGGGGTGGGCATTGGCAAAGCGAAGTTTATGGTGCGGGAACATGGAGAAACGGCCGTCTCCGTCATGCGCAGCCTCAAACAAACTTTAGACCCGCACAGCATTCTGAACCCCGGCAAGATTTTTGAGCAATGAGGCAAAATAAGTGATGCGTGCCTGGGTTTATTCACCTTTTTGGCAACGCATCACACATTCAGCAAACAATGAACGCTTACGGTGTCGCAATAATGCCCACCAGCACCCCGCCATTTTGCCCCGGTCCTAAATTGACCATGAGCGTGCCGTCTGGTCCGGTAAAGGTGATGGTGGCATTGGGTTCCTGAATGATTTCCTGAACCACAGTCCACTCATCGAGGTTTTCCTTGTAAAAGGCTATCACATCCGCAAATGACGTTTGCGTTTCGTAGCTAAAGAGACCCGGGCCGGATGTAACGGCCGTTGCGTCGGCCAAAACCGGATAATCAGCATTGATCTCGGCTGCCGGTTCACACCCGGCGGGAATGGCGATGGCCGGAACGGCTTGCGGGATGTTGTTCAGTTCGTAATCAATATTCCCTTCCTGTGCTGTGCTGCCGCTGACCACCTCGTTAACCCCATAGCCGCTGATGCGCAGCCGGGTGACGTAGCCGCCGTCTTTGGCCACATACAAATCTGCCGCATAAACCTCGTACACGGCCCACGAGCTTAAATTTTCCTGGCCAAGCTGGTAATGGTAACTGTCTACCCCGTTGATTGTTTCATCAGGCAAAACGCGTTCTGCCTCTCCGGTCAAAAAGCCACCCGTGTCCAGGAACAGGTCAAACGGATTTTCGAAGCCGCCTTCTCCGGCCAGGCTGATGCAGTCGTTGGGCGGCATCACATAATAAAACTGGTCTTCAATCTGGGTGACGGTCATCGTTTCGCCCAGACCGCCGCCCGCGCCGCCGATCATGTTGAAGGTCATCGTTGAGGCATTGGGCGCAACGGTCCGGCTGCCTTCAGCAAATACAGACCCAATTGTGTTCCCATCCGCCGTCATAGAAAATGTGAGCGTGGTGCGGTAATCCATCCCCGGCGGCTCGTCGTAGAGAAGAAAATCATCCAGATCAACAACGTCGTTTCCGGCCGTCTGCAGGTCAGTTGAGGCGGCATCTTCCGGGGTCTCGCCTCCAGCCTCGCCGCTCGCCTCTACTGAGCTGTCTGTTCCTGGTTCGGACGGCGGCAGTTCGGCCTCTTCGAGCTGCCCATCTTCCGCCACGGTCTCTGGTATCACGATGGTAGGCACAATAGTGGGCAAAATGTCGTTTGCGGTCTCGCTATCACCGGATGGGTTGCACGCTGCCAGCATGAGCGGCAGCAGAAGCAGGATTAGATATTTGTTCATGGCAAACCTCCAATTTATGAATCTGCATCGTTGGTTGAGGGGGAAGGGGGCGGCGCCAAAAAGGTTTGGAAAAGCAGCCACAACTCATCAGGTCGGGTAAACGGCCGTTTCCAATCCGACATCGGATCGCTCAATTGTCCTTGCAAACGGCCGTCTTCAGCCAGCCAAATGCGAACCACCAACGCTTTTCGCTGCCGCATCCTAGACCTCCATTTAATGAATGCCGGCAGCATAGCAGAAAGGTGTTGACAAAGTGTGAACACGGCCGACAGCCGGCCTCTAAATGGGCATTCCACGACGCAGCCGCTCGGCCAATTGCCGGGTCAGGCTAGAAGGTGATAGCGCCAGTTCGGCCTGCAGGCTGGCAACTGCTTCGTCATAAACGCGCAGCGCCAGGCTTCGCTTGCCCTGCCGGGCAAAGGCCCGCATGAGCAGTTGGTACGCCTCTTCCAGCCAGGGAGCTGCGTCCACCGTGCGGCGTCCCCACGCCACTGCCTTAGCCCACTCTGCCCGCGCCAGAAAAGCGTGCGCCGCATAAAGACAGCCTTCGATATACATTTCCGTTAGCTTCTGACGTGGCTCCAGCAGCCAGTCGGCATAGGGCAGCCCTGGCAGCAGCGGCGCATAATTTGTCAGCTCTGTGAGCAACGATTGCGGCAGCGGTGGCAGGCTGTCTGGGCGATGATTTTGTAAAACGGCCGTTACTTCACGCTCAAACTGCGTCACATCCAGCGTTACCAAATCAGCCTGCAGCCGAAAGGTCTCCCCATGTTGCTCAATGTACCGGTTGGCCGACTTGGCCCGCATGGCCGGCTCCAGCAGCTTGCGCAGACGGCTGTACACTGTACGGAACGTTGCCCAAGCCTTTTCCGGATCGCGGTCTGGCCATAATGCTTCCAAAATCTGGTCTTTGCTCACCGGTTGGCCCACATTCAGGGCAAAGAATTGAAACAGCCGCCGCACAATCGGGCGGTGCCAGGCGTCTTCCTCAATCCAGCTATCTCCCCGCTTCAGGCGGAATTCCCCCATCAGATGCACCATGAGTGGTGGTGGCGGCGCTTTTTCCAGCGACAGCAATGCATCTGCGATGGCCTGCCTGGCGTCTGGCGCTTTTTCTGTGGCCAAGACGGCCGTTAATGCCGGCATACCCGCTTCGTGCCCAATCTCACCCAACAGCCAAGCCGTGCGCCGGCGCACCTGCGGATCTGTGTGGGTTAGCCAGGGCAGCAGCAGATCAAGACGGCCGTTTTGCCGGAAAACAGCCGCCGCCGTTTCCAGCTTTTCCCCCACCAGCAGCGCCAGACGCCAAAAATAAGCCGCCAGATCCGGGTCTCGTTGGGCCAGAAACAGGGGATCGGTTCGATAGTGAACGGCTGTCCAATGCCGCCGCCATCTTGACTCATTTTGCTGCCGGCCAACCAGCGCCAGCAGCGCCCGCAGCCGCACCAGTTCTGCTCGTGAACGCCAGCCAATGAGCCGCACCGTGTCTGGCTGGAGCACAAAGGAATCAATTTTGCCCGCCAGAAACTGCATTCCCTGGGCGATGTCCACCTCCAGCGCCAGGCGGGCCCGATAATAGGCAAACTGGCCGGGCTGGGCCAGGGCGCGCTGTCCGCGCGTCACCGCCTCGGCCCAGGCACCTTGCCGGCGTAAATGCCAGCACGCAAGCCAGGCGACGCACACCTGATGCAGCCGGCTGCTTTCGGCCAGGCTGTCGTAGCGTGCCAGGGCCAGCTGTACCGCTTCATCATCATCCGCCATGATGGCCAGCGCCGTTTGATAATGGGCCAGCCACGTTTCGGTGTGGCGCGTCTGGGTTTCCACCTGGGCCAGCGCAGTCTCTAACTGTGCTACCGCCTGGGCCAGCTCGTCCCAATCCCCCTGCACCAACTGGAGCTCGCACCAGTAGGTCAGGTATTGTGCCTGCCAGCCAATTTCCTGGGAAAAATGGTCAAGAACGGCCGTTAATTCTCGTTCTGCCGCTTCAATTTTGCCCAAAGGCAGCAAATATTTCAGCGCCAGATTGGCCCGATTCATAAACGGCTCGTTTTGCGTGTTCATCGCCTCAGCCAGGGTAATCGCTTGCTGGAAAAACGGCAGCACCGCATCGTAAGCGCCCGCGTCACTCAGGATGAGGCTGGCAATGCGCAGGGCAAACAGGCGCGGATACGCGCTGCATTCGGGGTGGGCCAAAGTTGTCAGGATGAGCTGTCTTGCTGTGTCCAGTTCGCCCCGCTGATAATGCCAATGGGCCAGATTGGCCTGGGCCAGCAGCAAAATATGCGGCTGTTCGGTTTGGTGGGCCAGCTGGATAGCTTGCCTGGCGTAGGCCGGGGCTTCATCTTCGTAGCCGGGCATCATCTGGATGACATTGGCCAACCGTACCAGCAGCAGTGGGTGGGCTGCCAGGCCGTTTTTATCCAGGGCGCGCACCCAGCGGCGGTAGGTGTAGTAGCTGCTGCTGCCGTGGAAATCGGTCAGGGGAATTTGGCTGATCAGATCGGCCGCGCGCCTGGTCAGGTTGGCATCGAGGGCTTGTTCGACGGCCGTATGCTGCGCATCGTTTTGCCACAGCCAGGAGACGGCCGTTTCGGCCACGGCCTGCCGTTCATCCCCCGCCTGCCGCAGCAGGTATTCCCGAATGAGATCGTGATAACGATACCAGCCGGGTTGGGCGGCCGGCTGGATGTAGAGGTCATTTTGCAGAACGGCCGTAAACAGCTCATCGGCCTGGGCAGCATCATCCCATAAAGCAACTGCCAGCGGCTGATTGAACTGTAGAGGAACGGCCGTGCGCTGCATAAACCGTTTCAGCGATGGTGATAGCCGGGCAAACACTGCCTGGGCCAGGTAGGTAAACAGATGGGCTTCGGCAGCGGGCAGCCGGTCGACCCCGGCCGGCAGGCGTGAGAGGAGTGAGAGCGCCAGGGGCCAGCCCGCCAATCGCTCCTGCCAGAAATCGGCTTCTTTTGTTGACGTATCCAACAGCACCTGCGTTTCTGGCAGGGAAAAGGCCAGCACCGTTTTGGTAATCTGCACCGCGTGCCCGGCAACCAGCAGATAATCGGCGGCAAAGGGCAGGCTGCGCCCGGCCAGCACCCAACGCGGCTGTGACCGGGCCAACTGCTGCTGTAACCAGGTGCACACGTCGTCGCCACCTGCCAGCAGATGCACGTCATCCAGCAGGAGAATGTTGTTTGGCTGGAGGAACGGCCGTACTCTGGCGTGCAGCGCGGCTAAGTCCAGGTCTGGGGACGAAAGCGAAACAAGATGTACGTTGGGTTGGCTCTGGCTAAAGTGGCGCAAGGCCACACTTTTGCCGTATCCGGCTGGTGATGTGAGCAAGATGTGGCTGGTTTGCAGGATTTGATGCAGCTGCTGCGTTATGCGCGGGCGTTCAAGGAGGCGTGGCGGGGCTAACGGTGGCTGCATCATCCCATTTTAGCAGAGACGCGGGCAATTTTGTCACTCCATTTCACTTTACGCTATGATTGTGCTATGTCTACCACTGAATATAAACCAGGTCTTTCCATTGAAGATTTACCGCCAGAACTGCAAACTCGCCAGCCGCTGAAGCTGGCCTCCAACGAAAATCCGCTGGGGCCATCCCCCCTGGCCCTGCAAGCCATTCGTGACAATCTGGATAAGCTGCATATTTACCCGCCCCGGCAGCTGGATGGGCAGCTTTGCCAGGCCATTGCCGCCTCGATTAGCGATCAGCTTGGCCGGGAGCATATTGTTGTGGGCAGCGGCGGTATTGAGGTGCTGGAATTTGTCGCCCGCAGCCACTTGACTTCGCCAGACGCCGAGAGCGTGCTGCCCCGGCAGACGTTTCCCTTTTTGGCGCGGTATCACGGCCGTTCCGGGCAGAAAATCAACTTCTACGATCTGGATGAAGAAGATTTTAGCTACTATCCGGAACGCATTGCCGCAGCCATCACGCCGCAGACCCGATTGGTTTACGTTTGCAATCCCAACAACCCCACCGGCACCTATGTACCCGCCAGCACCCTGGAGCAGATCATCGACGTGATTCCCGACGACGTGCTGCTCATTCACGACGAGGCGTACTGGGATTTTGTGGACGCGCCCGAATACCCAGACGCCCTGCCCTACGTGCTGGCCGGTAAAAACATTTTTCTGATGCGCACCTTTGCCAAAATTTACGGCCTGGCCGGGCTGCGGCTGGGCTTCGGCATTGCGCCACCGGCAGTTATTGAACGAGTGGCAGGCGTGAAGCGCAATTTCCACGTCAACAAGCTGGCGCTGGTAGCCGGCCTGGCTGCGCTGCAGGATGTGGAACATCGCCAGCGCACGATTGCCAACAACGCCACAGGTAAGGAATGGCTCACCGAGCGGCTCACCCACCTGGGCTGCCGCGTCTGGCCCAGCCAGGCCAATTTTGTGCTGTTTTCTCATGAAACGGTTCCGGCTTCGGTCATTGTTGATGGCTTGATGGCTCTGGCAATTATCGTGCGCCCGGCGTTTGGGCTGGACAACCACATCCGGCTGAGCATCGGCACGCCGGAGCAAAATGCGCGGCTGGTGGAAAGTTTATCGGCCGTTTTGCAACAAGCGTAAGAGGAACACAGAGAGGCACGGAGAACCGCAGAGTTACGCAGAGTAAAAATCTCTGTGCAACTCTGTGCCATCTCCGCGAAACTCTGCGTTCCGCTTTTCAAGTAAGAATAGATGGCTAAACAAAGCAACAGCCTCCCTACCCAACCACTCTCTGAAACGCAGCGTGACTTTTTGATACGGCCGTTCCTCATCGAAACCGATCCGCAAGAAACCCACGAACAGCCACACCGCCACAACTTCCAGGAAATTTTGTGGGTGCGCTCCGGCCGGGGCAAACACGCCATCGATGGGCAGGAGCTGACCATCCAGCCCAACACCTTCTACCTCATCGCCAAGGGGCAGATACACCAGCTTATCACCGGCATCGACCTGGACGGTTTTGTCATCCGCTTTACCGACGCCTTCCTGCCCAACTTCCTCTCGCAGGAGATGGGCCATTACCAGACGGTGCTGTTCAACAACGTCACCATCAACCACACATTGCCCGTCCCACCAAACGCCCTGCCCAATTTTGAAGCGCTGTTGGGTCTGCTGCTGGCGGAGTTTAACAGTGCAGACGGCCGTGCCAACCAGGAAATCTTGCGCCATTTGCTGACGGTTTTGTTAATCAAGCTGGGCAAGGTGCAAAGGGAGGTG
>CALBTC010000380.1 GCA_937967805.1 uncultured Anaerolineaceae bacterium | reverse complement strand
TTGCCGCCTTCCGCCACGAGCTGGACATTGAGATTGAGCACACCGGCCTGATCCTGAACCGGCTGAGCGGCCCTGTGCCCGACGTGCTGCAAGACCACATCAACAAGATGGGAATTCCGCTGCTGGGGGTCGTGCCGCCGGACGAAGAGCTGGCGGCTTTGGAGCTGGCCGGACGGCCGTTCATCGAGCTAAACAATGAGTCTTTGGCGGTTACGGCCGTTGCCGAAATCATGGGTCAACTTGGTTCGCGTAAGCATTAATGAATCATCTGTTCCCTGTGCAAGATTCAACGTTGGCAGCAAACGCGCTGGCAGAGATGGTCCGGCTAAATTACGCGCTGCCGGGAACAGTACAGTGCCGCTTCTTCAGAAAAGGGATTTGTGACACCTATCGGGTATTTGCCGGCGATCAAACATACTACCTGAAGGTTTATAAACAGGGTCGGCGTGACCAAACGGCCGTAGCCGAAGAAGTTCATTTGCTGAACTACTTAGCGGCAGACGGCATCTCGGTAGCCAGGCCATTGAAATGCAGCGACGGCCAGTACGTGAACTGCCTGGCCGCCCCCGAAGGCACGCGGTACGCTGTTCTTTTTGAATCTGCCCCAGGTGCGGCCGGCCACGATGGTGACGAAGAGAAAATCAGCGCGTTTGGTACCCTGGTTGCCCGGATGCATAAAAGCCTGGATGCTTTTCCGCGGCCATATCGCCGGACGCCTCTGGACATGAACCATCTTATCGGCGAAAACATGGTGGTTATCACACCTTTTATGGCGCACCGTCCAAACGATCTGGCCCTGATTGCCGGCATTGCAGAACAGTGCCGGGACCTTGCTCTGCTCAAGGGTAAAGAAAAACCGGCTTTTGGCGTTTGTCATGGCGATCTGCATGGTGGTGATGTCTGTTTCGATGCGGATGGCAGACCGACGCTTTTTGATTTTGACAGCTCCGGATGCGGTTGGCGGGCGCTGGACATTGGTGTTTTTCTGGCTTCTGTCGATTGGATGGATATCAGCGCCGAGGCAGAAGAGAGACGACAGCGCCAGCTAGACGCTTTTTTGTCGGGATACGGCCGTATCCGCCCCCTAGCATCCGATGAGATAACAGCCATCCAAAACACACCTCCCATTCGTCACATTTTCCTGATGGGCCTGGTGCTGCGCTATACGGCCGTGCAGCAGGGCGATCACTGGGCCAACGAGCAGTTTATCGACTGGCACATGAACTGGTTCCGGGATTGGGCGCAAACGACAACTTCCTGAGTTAATCGAGCTAAACAAACATTTGCTGGCGGTTACGGCCGTTGCTTCTATCATGACCCAGCTAAACAACAATCACTGATACCAAGCATCCTCGGATTTTACTGACCCACTCGTTCGCGGCTGGCAATCTTCATTCTCCTGTGCTATCTTTTGCCAACAAACAGTACTTGCCACAAAACTCAATTTTGGAGAAAACCTATGACCCAGCCTGATCCCGATCCCCAATCTGGTGGTTATTTAGATACGATCAAGGCTTTCATCGAGGGCTTTGGCAGGCTCCAGGCCGTACTTGCTTTCGCCGGCCTGTTTACCGCGCTCCTGCTTTTCTTTGGCTGGATCACCGGTGGCCTGCCGGATTGGACCCTGCTGATTGCCATCTTTCTGGTCGCTGTCATTGCCTATCTGGTTTTCACGTTTGGCAATCGCTATTTCGACCTGCTGGAAAGACGGGAGAAAGGCACTGGTCCAACTGAAACACCAGACTCTCCTCCCTCGGTTGAGCCTCCGGCAGATAAAACGGGGGACGACAACAAGCCAGCAGATACGCCCGGTCGTGAGCAGGAAGCGGTGAGTGTAGCCGAGTGGGAGCGACGCTACCTGCTACACCTGATGCATCTTTGCCTGTATCCACCGTCGATGGCCCTGGTGGACATCAAAGAGGCGGGCTTTCATGCCGAAAAGCTGGCCCTGGACCACATCTTCACCTCGCTCGATGTGCCGCACGCCGAGCATCTGCGCGATATGGCGACGGCCGACCTGGCTCAGCTAGAGCAAACGGAGCGGCTCCAGCGCGAACCGGCCCTGTCCGCCATTGGCCGGGCGGCAAACGATCGGTTGGTGCTGCTTGGCGCGCCGGGCTCCGGCAAATCTACCCTGGTGAACTACCTCACGCTTTGCCTGGCCGGCGACCGGCTGGCCGGGGATTATGACGACGAGGTTGACGTCACGCAGGACGATTTGCGCGAACACGGCTGGGAGTTGGGCCACAAGCGGCTCTGGCCGGTGCGCGTGATTCTACGTGAATATGCGGCCCGCGGCCTGTCTAAGGGGCAGGACGTGTGGCAGTTCATCGCCGCTGACCTCAGCCGTCCTACGATAAAGTTAGCGGGCTACGTGCCCCATCTGAAGCGGCGGCTGGAAAATGAAGGCGGCATCCTCCTGCTGGACGGGTTAGACGAGGTCGATAAGGCCAGTGAATTACGCAAGTCGCTAAAAGATAATATTGAGCTTTTTGCCCGCGACTTTGAAAAGGTACGCATTGTTGTCACCAGCCGCCCTTATGCTTATGGCAGTGGCTGGGAGCTTAAAGCGTTCCAGGTAACGTGGCTGCTGCCTTTTAGCGATGAGCAAATCGAAGCGTTTGTCACCCAGTGGTACGCGGTGATGGGGCAAAAGGACGGCACGCTGGGCCCGGAAAAGGCGGAGCAGTACGGCAAGGGATTGATCCAGCAGGTGCAGCAAAACCGCAATCTGCGCGAGCTGGCCCGCCATCCCTTGCTGCTGACGATGATGGTCCTCATTCATCGCGGGCGGGAAGGGGGTGCGCTGCCGCAGCGGCGGGAAGAGCTGTACCGTCTTAGCGTGATTTTGCTGCTGGACCATTGGCGGCGCTCTAAGTCGATTCCCGGCCAGGAAACAAAAACGCTGTCTGAGGTGCTGGGTGTGGATACGGAGCGGCTGATGGAGGCGCTGGCTGAGGTGGCGTTTGTAGCCCATCGTGACCAGGCTGAGCAGGAGCAAACGGCCGATATTCCCGGCGAACTGCTGGCGGGCAAGCTGCATAAATACAGGGGAAAAGAGACGGCCGTCAGCACCGACGACATCATCGAATACGTGCGTGACCGGGCCGGCCTGCTGGAGGACCACGGCCGTAACGACGACGACAGCGACGACGTATACCGCTTCCCGCACCGCACCTTCCAGGAATACCTGGCCGGGCTGCATTTGCTCAAGCAAAACTTTCCTTACGACCTGGCCCGGCTGGCCAAAGAGGACCCCGGCCGCTGGCGCGAGGCGCTGCTGCTGGCCGCCGCCAGCCAGCGCAAAGTGCCCTACACTGTCTGGTCGTTGGTGACCAGCCTGTGCCAGCAGCCGCCTGCTGCCGGCAGTGACGCCAACGACCCGGACCTGTGGGGCGCGTTCCTGGCCGGACAGGTGTTGGCCGAAGCGGAACTAACAGGACCGGAAGCGGCGCAAAACGAGATGGAGCGCGCCACCCGGGCGCGGGTGCAGGCGTGGCACCAGGCGATTTTGCAACGCGGGCTGTTGCCGCCGCGTGACCGGGCCCTGGCCGGCGCTGCGCTGGCCGCGCTGGGCGACCACCGCCCTGGCGTCCTGCGCTGCGACGAGATGCCGCTCTGCCTGGTGCCGCCAGGCTCATTTTGGCTGGAGAGCTGGGAAAAAGGAAAACGGGACGACTGGTACGACGGCCTGGACCGGCCGTACTGGTTGGCCCAACACCCGGTGACGGTAGCCCAATTCCGCGAGTTTGTACAAGAGAGTCACTTTAACCCCAGCTTTCCACGGGGTAGTCTGGATGGACCCGATAACTGGCCGGTGGCCTGGGTGAACTGGTACGATGCCCTGGCGTTTTGTGAATGGCTGGAGACACGCTGGCGGCAAAAGGGCTGGCTGCCAGATGGCTACCGGGTGACGCTGCCCAGCGAACTAGAGTGGGAAAAGGCGGCCCGCGGCGGACGGCAAATCCTGGCCCGGCCGCAGATTGTGACGCCAGAGCAGCTTGCCGCCCAGGCAGTTGGCGAACTACCCTGGCAAGAAAACCCATTGCCACAGCGTATTTATCCGTGGGGCAACGCGCCAGAGCAGGAAGAGGAAACCGATGGAGACGCCATTTATCGCACCAACAACGGGAGCGCCGGCATTGGTGAACGCTGCGCCGTGGGCAGCTTCCCCGCCGGCCAGAGCCCGGTTGGCTGCCTGGATATGAGCGGCCAGGTGTGGGAATGGACCCGCAGCCTGCACGGCAAACCGTTTCCACCTGAGCTAACGCCGGAATTTGAAACGGCCGATTCCCGAAACAATAATGATATCGTTTTGCGTGGCGGCTCATACTATTCAGATCAGAACCCATGTTCGGCGCGCGGCAGGGGCGCTCCCGACGTCTTCCTCGGCGTCAGCGGCGTGCGGGTGGTGGTGTCCCCATTTCTCGCCTCTGGCCGCTGAATCTCTGGCCTCTGAATCTCTGAAAAAGGCGGCGCAGCCGCCCTCTGTTCTTTCGTTGTGCGATTTTCCAAATCGCACGACGCTTTAATAATTCACTGAACCATGTCACGACAAGAGATGCCCATCTTTAGCAAAACCTTCGACCTGCTCACCTGGCTTTTGCCCATCACCAACAACTTTCCCCGCGCCCATCGCCACACGGCAACTCAACGCCTGCTCGACGCCGCCTTCGATTTGCGCGAGCGCCTGGAAGAAGCGAACCTGCAACGTGGTGCAGCTCGCCGCGCCCGGCTGCAAGAGGCGGACGAAGCCCTGGCCCGGCTGCGCCTCTACCTGCGCCTGGCCGAACGCTGGCGCTGGCTGACGCCGGGTCAATACCAACATGCCGCTGCCATGCTGGCGGAAATCGGCCGATTGCTTGGTGGCTGGCTAAAGACAGTTGGTGGTGTTCAATAATCGGTGGGTAGTTTTTAGTCATCAAAGCCATGTGGTGTTTTGATGGTCGAGAACTGCCAATCGGCAGTGGGGCAAGACCCAGACACCCATGTTCGGCGCGCAACAGGAACAATCCCGACAACAACTTCAACGACAACAACGGCGTGCGGGTGGTGGTGTCCACACTTCTCATTGGGCGGTGTCCCGGCCAGAAATGCGCGGCGGGTACGCCTGCCGCGCCGAGGCGAGAAATGGCGGGGTTTTGTCCTGGCCGCGCTCGTGGCGTCTCTGCGCTTAGAGCCGGGCAAATAACAACGGTCGCGCCGCCTCGGTTTATCCCTGTGGCGCGGTCATCTTCGAGATTGGTCCAATTTTGGAAATTGGACCAATCTTGGTTGTGCTCAAAATCGCCTTGCGTAAGCCAACGGTGTTTCCCCAGCGCGCGTGGTTCACCCACCCTTTCACCGAGGCTGTCACCTGGTCCAAGCCAATCTCTCCGGCTGCATACTCTTCCAATAATCTATGAAATTTACGCCGGTATTGAATCCCCTTTCGTCGTTTCAGCCGTATCCGCTTGGGAAAAATGTGAAACCCTAAAAAGGGAATTCCTTCGGTCACCGGCCGCGGCTGAGCGCCAGGATGGAGCGTCAAGCGCAACTCGGCCATGCGGGCCACAATTGCGGCTTTCCATGCCCAAAGTGTCTCCTTCTCGTCGGCGAACAACAAGAGATCGTCCACATACCGCACATACCCTTTACAGCGCAGCCGTCGCTTCACGAACTGGTCTAGCGAATTCAAATAGACGTTGGCCGAAAACTGGCTGGTCAGGTTGCCAATGGGCAGGCCGCGTGGCCGGTTAATGGCAAAGAGATCGTCTCCGGCAAAGTAGACCATCTCATATTCCGCCTTCAGCACCTCCTTGCCGCTGTCTAAAATCAGGTCAATAAGCCACAATACCCGCGCGTCGTCAATCTTCTGCGCCAGCTGGTTTCGCAAAATGGCATGATCGACGCTGGGGAAGAATTGGCGCACGTCACATTGCAGTGCAAATTGAAAGCTACGCGCAAACTGCTGGCAGCGTGCGCGTGCAGCGTGTGTCCCTTTGCCCCGGCGGTTGGCGAAGCTGTCTTCAACAAAACTACGATCAAAAATGGGCTCGATCAAATTGCAGAGCGCGTGATGAACAACTCTGTCTCTAAACGGCGCAGCGCTGATTAAGCGTCGCTTCGGATCGTGGATAAGGAAGCTTTTGTACGGCCCAGGCTGGTACGTGTTCTGCTGCAATTCTTGGGCCAACTGCCAAAGGTTATCTTCCAAACGGTGTTCAAAAGCAGCCACGTCCGGTTTGCTTCGCTTGCCTTTGCTGGCGCGGCGGTAGGCGCGCAATAAATTGTCCCAGCTGGTCAATTGGGAAAACATTAATTCTCAGTCCCAGGTGGATGCTGTGAAGCAGATGATTACAGTTGAGTTCAAGTTGTAACCGCTTTGCCTACATTTCGGCAAAGATCACTGGTAAAATAGCGTGGTGTCGACGGCCGTAAACATCATCAACCTTTAATCGGGGCAGGGCAAAACAAGGAGCTTAGCCTATGATCACATTCTGACACCATTGGCGGCGGTCGCTGCTGCTGCTGCTGGTTGCCGTCTCCCATTGAATTTATGAAGGTCGGCCTGCCGGTCACCCATCTCACACTCCAGCCCGCTGCTGGTAGACGTGGCTCACGAACTGGATGAAATGGGCGAGTTTTTGCTGGGCATGGCCCAGGACCGGAAGCATCAGGCCGGTGTGGAAGCAGACATCATGGTGCGGCAAGGCAGCTTCCGCGAGGCGCTGGCCGACGTGATCAGCGAAAAAGAGGTGGAGTCGTTGGTCATTGGCAAGTCGAGCGAGGGAGAAGGCATCACTACCGAGGGCTACCTGACAATCCTGGCCAACACGGTGCGGGAAAAAGGGGTTGAGATGCTGGTGGTTGAGGCGGGTAAATTGGTGCGCCGCTACACGGTTAACGATGGCGATACGGACCTGCCTGCCTAAATCAGTTAATCCATTTTACAATCGGCCAGTACCCGATCAATCAACTCATTTGACGCGCCCAAATAGGCAGATTCATCGCGTAGAGCCTGCCAATCAAGCGGCGCATCTACTTTCTCTTGAACGACATCAACTAAATGCCGATTTTCTGCCAGTACCACCTGGCAGGCGGCGCGCACCAACCGCTTAGCCTCGGCGTGGCTCATGTGGGTGGGGGCCAGGGCAAAGGTGAGGGCTTCGGCCAGCATCAGGCCGTTGGATGCGGCCACGTTTTGCCGCATTCGGGCTTCATCCACGACCAGGTTTTGGCTGAGGAAGCGGGCTTTTTTGAGGGATACGGCCGTCAACCCCACCATCTGCGGCAGCGTTAACCACTCCATTTGCCAGCCGTGTGTGGCCCGTTCATGCTCCTGCACCAGTGCCTGGTGCATGCCTGAGAGCAGTGAAGCGTTGGTGCGGGCGGCGGCGATGATCAATTCGCTGATGATGGGATTGTGCTTCTGTGGCATGGTGCTGGAGCCGCCTCGGTGGGGGTGGGGCGTCTCGCGCAGTTGAGCCACCTCTGACTTGGCCAGCAGGATGATGTCTGGCGCCATTTTAGCCAGGCTGCCGCTCACCAGAGAGAGCCAGCTGGCCAGATCGGCCAGGGTGTCGCGGTGAGTGTGCCAGGGGGTGGGTGGCACGTTGAGGTTAAGTTCTTGGGCCAGGGCGGTTTGCACGGCCGTATCCTTCTCCCCCAACGTTGCCAGCGTCCCCGCTGCCCCGCCAAACTGCACCACCAGCAGGCGCGGCTTCATTTCAGATAGTCGCTGCCGGTGGCGCAGCAGTGGAGCCAGCCAGTTGGCCACCTTGAGTCCAAACGTGATCGGCAGTGCCTGCTGCGAATGGGTGCGGCCGGCCATCAACGTATGCCGGTGCTGGTCAGCCAGCCGGGCCAGGTTGTCTATCACGTCTTCAAGCGCTGGTTCCAACAGGGCCAACACCGCCCGAATTTGCAAAACCCGTGCCGTGTCCACGATATCTTGCGTCGTGGCACCCCAATGGACGTAGTCGGCTGCGTCTTGCCCAACCTGTGCCCGCAGCTGGCGCACCAATTCACTCACCGGCACGCCCGCTTTTTCCAATCCGCGGCGCAGCTGATCGAAATCTGGGGTGAAAACGGCCGTGCCTGCCACAATCTGTGCCGCAGCCTCCTGAGGAATGATGCCCAACTCGCCCTGCACGATGGCCAGGGCCGCCTCCACGTCTACCATGTATTGCACAAAGTGCGCATCGGAAAACTGCTCGGCCACTTCGGCATGGTTGAACAGGGTAGAAAATAGTTGCGAATCAAGAAGTGAAAATGCCATTTCGCTTTACTCGGGCTCAAAAAATACGGTTTCCTCATCCCCTTGTACGTGAATGTCAAAACGGTAAGTGGGTAACTCAGTCGATTGCTCAGGAACGGCGATGAGCGTGTGCCGCCGGCTGCTGTCCACTGCATTCAGGACGGGATCATTGGCATTGGCCGGTTCGTCCTCAAAATAGATCCGGGTGAGGGCGTGAATTAACATGCCCCGGGCAAAGACGTTGGCGTTGATGTAAGGCGCCTGTCCATCCCGGCCACCCGGTTTGATCGTTCTGAATTCAAACGTGCCTTCATTGCGCGTTTCCGCCCGGCCAAAGCCGCGAAAATGGGGATCGGCCAGTTCATGCTTAGGATCAGTTGGGTGGTTGTAGATGCTGTTGGCGTCCGGCTGCCAGATTTCCACCAGCGCATCGGTAATGGGTTGGCCGTTTCCATCTCGCACCACGCCCGCAATTTTAATGCGCTCACCGGTTGTCTGTTCTTGCACCAGGTCGTTTTGTGGCTCGCCATAAATCAACCCAATTCGCAGATAAGGACCGACTGTTTGACTGGCTGTTTGCTTCATTTGCCCTCCTCTGAAAATAATTTAGCGTGGAGGCGCAGAGAAAAAAGTCCTGATGTTTCTGCGTCTTCACGTTGAATTTTATTTGAGGGTGCGTACATAGGATGTTGATTTCTCTAAAGTTACTCAAAGGGTGTCTGGCGCGGACCGCATACGACGATGTCAAAACGGAACCCCAAGGCCCATTCTGGTTGGGTGACGTCATGATCGTAGACTGAAATGAGCTGCTTGCGGGCATCCTCGTCGGGAATGCCGTTGTAAATGGGGTCCAGCGGCAGCAGCGGATCGCCAGGAAAGTACATTTGTGTTACCAGTCGCTGCAAAAAGTTGCTGCCAAAGACAGAAAAATGGATGTGGGCCGGCCGCCAGGCGTTGGGATGGTTGCCCCAGGGATAGGCTCCGGGGCGGATGGTGGTGAAGCGGTAAACGCCGTTTTTGTCGGTGAGGGTGCGGCCGGAGCCGTGAAAGTTGGGATCGAGGGGTGCGTCGTGCTGGTCTACTTTGTGCATGTAACGGCCGCACGCATTCGCCTGCCAAATTTCGATTAACGCGTTGGGAATCGGCTTGCCCCGATCATCCAGTAATCGGCCTGTTACGATAATGCGTTCGCCAATGGGTTCGGCCGTTTTCACCGCGTTTTTAGTGAGGTCGTTGTCTAACGGGTGAATCTCATCCTCGCCATAAACCGGGCCGGTTAATTCCGACAGCGTTTGCGCCAGTGGAATCAGGGGGCGGCTGGGCGCACGTGTCACCGTTGATTTGTAGGGCGGGTGCAGATATGGAGGGTGTATCGCCCGATCCAGCGGATTGAATGTTACCAATTTGGTCATGGTTTTGCTGCCTCCTCGTCAAGCTCTTGGTAGATGCGTTTGGCAATGGCCATTGCTGTATTTGCGGCCGGCACGCCGGCGTAAATAGCCACTTGCAGCAGCACTTCTTTCACTTCATCGGGCGTTACGCCCGTATTTTGCGTGGCGCGGATGTGCAGGGCCAGTTCGTGTTCTTTACCCAACGCAGCCATCATGGCGATGGTGAGCAGATGACGCGTTTTGCGGTCCAGCCCCGGCCGAGACCAGACGGTGCCCCAGGCCGTTTCGGTGATGAACTGCTGAAAATCAGCGTCAAACGGCGTTTTGTTGGCTTCGGCCCGATCCACATGGGCATTGCCCAACACGGACCGTCGTATCTTCATACCTTGTTCGAACTTGTCTTTCATAACGTTTTGGGCCTTTCGGATAACGATCATATGAACTGGGCGATATAGTGCGCCATGATGTCCGGTTGTTCGATGCAGGGCAGATGCGCTGCATCAGGAATTTTCTGAAATTGGGCGTGAGGAATGAGGTCACACAGACCTTGGGCTAAAGCGGGCGGTGTGGCCAAATCTTCTGCCCCACACAGTACAAGGGTAGATGTCGTGATGGTTTGAGCCGCTTTGGTCAGGTCCACATCGCGGATAGCGGCACAGGTGGCGGTGTATCCTTCCACGGGCATGCGGGTGAGCATGTTGCCATACCCGTTAAACGCCGCCGGTTCTCGCCTGGGGAAGGTGTTGGTAAACCAGCGGGACAAAATGGCATCGCGCATGGCGTCCATGCCGTGCTGGCGCAGATTGTTGATACGCTCGTTCCAGAGAACGGCCGTGCCAATTTTGGGCGCCGTATCACACAACAGTAACGCCTGCACCCGCTCCGGCCAGGTGGCGGCAAAATCCAGGGCAATCATCCCACCCACAGAAATGCCTACCAGAATAGCCTGGCGCACCTCTAGCTGATCCAACAATCCGGCCAGGTCTGTTGCGTGATCGCGAATGGTGTACGGCGCCGGCGGGCAGTCCGACAGGCCGTGCCCGCGCTTGTCGTAGCGGATGATGCGGTGGCTGTCGCTGAAATGGGGCACTAACTCGTCCCAGATGCGCAAATCTGTCCCCAGCGAGTTAACAAAAACCAGGGACGGACCTTCTGGAGCACCTTCGCCGGCGTAATGTAACGTCACGTTATTGACAGTGGTAAATTCCATTTTACAGTCATCTTTGTCTGGTTAGCGTGGCGCACGGCCGTACGCAATGCAACGTTATCCCGATTTGGCTGGCATCGCTTGCGTAGCGCCAGTAAAAAGTTGTTGTCGAGGTAAAATCGGCTGCCTCTGCTGTATTGTATACATGAATCGACGGAACTGGCAAGCTTTCGCCAGAAAACTGGCTAAAGATGGGCAATTTGTGAGTGAACAGAACAAAAACCAGATACCTTTGTATACATCGCAATCTTAAATTTGGCGGGCTTAAGGCGTGTGAATGGAACATGCTCTGCAAAATGAGAAATGCCCTGTATACATTTATCGCTGAAATTCGGCGAAATGCAGTTAATATCGGCTAATAATCCACATTATTTGCGATTGTTGTATACATGGAGTATACAGGTGGCATACCCTGAGTTAACCTTAGCGAGGAAATAATGTCTCAAACCATAAACGCACTCATCACTTTAAGAGAACAGATTTTAAATGGTGAACTGGCTCCTGGGGAGCGTCTGTTGGAACTGGCCCTGGTGGAGCGTTTGGGCGTTTCCCGCACGCCGATACGTTCCGCCCTTACCCGGCTGGCCGAAGAAGGTTTGCTGGAGGAGGTGAACGGCGGCGGGTACGCCGTACGCGCGTTCACCGTGCGCGATATTGAAGACGCTATTGAGGCGCGCGGCAGCCTGGAGGGCATGGCGGCCCGCCTGGCCGCAGAGCGCGGCGTTAGCCCGCTGGCTTTAAGAAAAATCAAGGAATCGCTGGAACAGTTTGATAGTTTGCTAGAAAAGACGGAGCTGGAAAGCGAAGATATTGAACGCTACTTTGATCTGAATGAGCTGTTTCATAATCAGCTCGTTATGTTAACAGAAAGTTTTGTGATTGAACACGCGCTGCGCCGCATTAACGCCCTGCCCTTTGCTTCAGCCAACGCATTTGTCATGGCGCAATCGGAGCTGGGTAATGCCTGGAAGGTCTTTTTTGTGGCTCAGGAACAGCATAAAGGCATTGTGGAAGCAATTGAAAACCGGGAAGGAGCCAGAGCCGAATCGTTAACGCGCGAACACGCTCGTCTCTCATTAAGCACCCTCAAAACCGCCTTGAAGAGTAAAGCCGCCCTGGAGCAAGTTCCGGGCCTGAAGCTGGTTTATACACCTGCCTGACGGGGGGCGCGATCTGTATTTGTTTGCGTTTAAGGCTCCAGGCGAAGCACTTTTCCGCCTCTGATTTCCTTTGTTCTCATAGACAGTAAGGCGTCATTTGCCTCTTCTAAGGCAAACTCTTCTGTTTCCGGCTTGATGGGGATTTCGGCCGCCAGCTCCAAAAACTCGCTAATGTCCTGGCGTGTGACATTGGCCACGCTTTTAATTTCCTTCTCTTGCCACAGATGCTCATGATATTGCAGCTTGAGCAAGTACTCTTGATCCCCGCCTTCTTTACGAATGGCGTTAATGACCAAACGGCCGCCTGGTGCCAGATTTTTCAACGCTTCCACCACCGGTTTCCAAACCGGCGTCGTGTCGATGATGCTGTTCAGCTTTTCTGGAGCTTTGTCTACGGTGTCGCCCGTCCAGACTGCGCCTAATTCTTCGGCAAATGCACGCTCTTTGGGATTGCGGGCAAACACAAAAACGTCGGCATTGGGGAATTTGTGGCGGACCATTTGCAGCACCAGATGACCCGAAGCGCCAAAGCCGGTCAGCCCTAGATTCTGGCCATCGCTTAACTGGGTTAACCGGAGCGAACGGTAGCCGACGGCCCCGGCACACAGCAAAGGTGCGGCTTCCACATCAGAAAAGGTGGCGGGAATGGGGTAGGCATAATCCTGAGGCACCGCCATGTATTGCGCATAACCACCGTTTACGTCTCGCCCCGTTGCTTTAAAGTCAGGGCAGAGATTTTCATTGCCGGACAAACAGTAAGAACATTCACCGCAGGCAGAGTAAATCCAGCCGATACCGATCCGGTCGCCTGGTTTGAAGCGCTGCGCATCTGCGCCGCATTCCGCCACGGTGCCCACCACCTGGTGCCCAAGCACAACTGGTAAACGGGGCGGCGGGGTGCGGCCTTCAATTTCATCCAGCTCGGTGTGGCAAACGCCGCAAGCTGAGACTTTGACCAGGATGTCACCTGCCTCAAGCGTGGGCATGGGCAAATCGGCCAGGGCAAGCGGTGTTGGATTCTCTTTCAGAGTGCCGATTTCGTGCAGCAACATTGCTTTCATGTTTATCCCTGTCCCAGTTATCGTATGACAAATGATCGCTGCCTGTTACTCTACTCGCCGGCAGGTTTTTGCGCAACGTTTGGCATTTGCATCGACGACCAACGGGATATGGGACGTTTTACGGCGCTTTATGGTTACGGCCGTTCCCCCCAACAGCGTTGGCAGCCTGCCAATAAAAGTGATCCATGCGGCATACTTCCGCAAATCCCAGCCGCTTGTACACCGGGTAGCCCATTTCTGATGATTGCAGAATGCCGGCCCGATAGCCCATTTCCCGTGCTTCATGCAGGGGCAGTAACGTCATGGCCGAGCCAACTCCTTGCCCACGAGCTGCCGGCACCGTGGCGATGTTGTAGATGCCGGCGACGCCCGCGGCCAGATACAGCGTTGAGGTAGCCACCGGCCGGCCGTCCACGTAGCCGAGGTAATGGCGCAGGGGGAGACTGGTGCCCAGGCCGGCAAAGAAAGCCAGGAAAGAAGGAGCCATCGCTTCCGGCATCGCAAAACCGCGAACAAAGATACGGCTCCACTCGGTGAGCGTCTGTAAATCTTCCACGCGGCGGATTGAGACCGGGTTTGGCGCAGAATCGGGTAAACGGGTCAGATCCATGGCCATGCCCGGCGTGTTGCTGTCGAAACTGAATCCGTGAGCCTGTAGCTGCTGGCGCCAGACGGCCGTTTCCAGTTCGGGAGCCGGCCACCAGGTAAAGCCGGCAACATCGTTGGCCTGAAAGTAATCGACGGTCTCCTGCACCATCCGGCTTGCCTCGGAGTCTGGCGGCCGGGTTGCGATCACACCGTTGAACCAGGGATGGGGGATGCGGGTAAGCCAGTTGAACCCGTGCTGGCTTTCGCGGACGATGGCCTGTTCAGAATGGCGCATGAAGTGAAAAAATTGGTACAGGTTGGCTTTTACGGCCGTTGCCAGAGAGCGTTGTGAAAAATTGGTCACTATTTCGGTCACTAGATTTTCTCCTGAATGCCATCATACGGGCAGCAGCGGGTTTGTCTGCTCTGCGCCCAGCTCAATCCGCATTTCGATACAGCCGTAATCAATATGGTTTTCAATCAGCTTGCCGCTGCTGCGCAGCAGATGGATCATAACCCGGTTTGAGCTTTTGATATAGCCGTCGAAAAAGCGAATGTTCTGTTTTTGTGCTTCCGCAACAAGACAGTTCATCAATTTTCGGCCAATGCCTTGCCCTTGATATGCATCCACCATCAGCAGGGCGATTTCGGCAGCGATGGGCAGCGCCGGGTTTGTGACGAAAGAAGCGATGCCCACAAGCCGGCTTTTGCCGTCGGGCAGCAGGGCGAGGAAGGTACGGCCGTTTTATTATAAGTTAAGTTGAACGGAATAACGTGGGTGGCAAACATGTTTATGCTCCCCGTATGGCAAGAACATTTGCAGCAACAATATACCTTTTCAAGCTGTGGCCGGCGTCGGCGCATATTGCGCAACCGAGCCACCTGGCCAGCCTGGGCTGGAGACCGGCGGACTGCCTGCTTTGCCTATACGGGCACAGAGCTACCTTCTTCCTGGGCAATGACGGGTAAAGAGAAGTTTGCCTGGCGGATGAACCATTTGTTGTTTTGGTTTTCCAGGACGGTTGTCATGCGCACCGGAAACTCGATTTCCTGGCCGCCTACTTGACCCTGGCCTACTCCTTCGGACGCGACCCAGGCCACAGGCCCGGCGGCCGACACCCGGTGCCAGGAAAAATTGAAGGCCAGCGCATCCATCTGCGCCCAATCTCGTTCGGCCTGGGCTCTGAATTCTTCCCGCCCCTGCCGCTTCTCGTCGATGTTGGTGCCAAACATAAACAGATCATCATCGTTGGGCAGGAGGCTCATCATCCCGTCAATATCCCGTTTTTGATACGTGTCCGTCAATTTGTTAATGACATTTAATACATCTGCCTGCAATGTTTTGTTTGTGTTCATCATTTTCTCCTTATGGATGGATTTGTTTAATTGCCTGCATCATAAGGCGAAACGCAGCGGGTGTCGTCGGGGATAACCCTACATTGTGGGGTGGGGCAACCCTACATTTTTAGGTTTGGGTCATAAAATGTGGAAAAATTGAAGAAGACAGGTGGGCTTAGCTGTCGCGGGTGAGGGAATCTAAATCCTGGGGGGCCGCCGCCAAACCTTTGTCTACCGCCCAGGCTGCAATTTGGGCGCGGGAGGAAAAACCGAGTCTGGATAAGATGCGGGTGACGTGGGCTTCTACGGTTTTAATACTTACCACCAGTTCATCGGCAATTTCTTGGTTGGTCAAGCCGCGGGCGATGATGGCTGCCACCTCGCGCTCGCGCCGTGTCAGGCCGCCGAACGCTTGCCTGGCTGCCTGCCGGGTTGTCAATGTCGGCAGTTTCGGGATGAGGGCCACTGCCCGGCGCACGAAACTTTCGCGTAGTTCCACTTCCTCAATGGTTGCCGCCAGCGCGTTGATCTGCTCCTGAACCTGCGTAAATATTTCCCGGGCCTCTGCCGTCCGTGAAGCTGCCAGGACCGTTTTGCCGAGGGCAAGCTGAATTCGCCACAGCCCGTGCACGAGGTCATGTTTTGTGTACAGGTCAACTGCCTGGCGCAGCGTTTGTTCAGCCTCATCCAGCCGGCCAAGTAGCAGAAAAGCGTCCGCTTTTGATAGTAGAGCCGGGCCCTGGAAGAAAGGGATCATGCCAATGGCCTCTTCAGTGACGATCGGCACGCTGAGCAAATCGGCCAACAGCTCGAGCATTCGGTCCCCGTCTCGTTGGGCCAGGGCCAGCTCAATCCGGGCCAGCCGGACGCCAAATAGTGATGGGATCCAGTCCCGAGGCAGGTCGGCCAACAGCGCCTGTGCTTCGTCCAGCCGGTTTTGCAATGTATAGACTGAGGCCAGACCGCCGCCGCCCATCCAGGTAAAAAAGGTGGAGCCAACCTGTGTGGCCAGGGCCAGCCCCTTTGCCAGATGCGCTTCAGCCCTGTCCAGGACAAGCAGTTCTTTATAACTCAGTCCCAAATAAACATGGTTGCTGGCCGCCCATTGCGGATGCTCAATGGCCTGGGCCAGGTCAAGACTTTGACCTCTAACCTTCAAACTCTCACCATAAAAACCTTGGTGAAAAAGCACAACCGCCAGACAGTTTAACGCATACGCTTCGCCAGACAGCCAGCCAATTTCTCGGGCTCGTTTTACCGCTTCCTCTGCCTGTTCCCGGCGCAGCGTATAGAGCGCCAGGTTGGCCAGGCTGGAAGAAAGCGTCTGCCAGTTTTGCAGCGCTTGCAGGATGGGGATGGCCCGCTCGTAGTAAGTGACCGTTCCGGCGGAATCGCCGCATTGATTGCTGGCCATTGCCAGCAAGTCCAGTGTGGCAGCGATGCCGGCGCGGTCATTGAGCGCCTCAAAGAGGGCCAACGCTTCTCGATGGTGATCCAATGCCTCAAACGGCCGTCCCCTGTTCATCAACCAGTTCCCCAGCCGGTTCAGCGAATGGGCAATCGCCGCTTCATCCTCCATCTGGCGCGCCAGGTCCAGGCCCTGCCGGCAATAGTCGCCGGATTTTTCATAATCCCGCGCCGCCCACAGCAGCGCCAGGTCCAGCAAAATCTGCCACATCGTCGTCTCATCGCCGGCAGCCTGGGCCGCCTGTAGGGCGGCCTCGAAGTCGGCTCTGGCTTGGGCAAACTTTCCCAGGGTATCAAGCGCCTGGCCACGGTGCCGGTACACGGCGGGGTCCGGCGCTTGAGATAGCTGCTCTGCCGCCTTGATCGCTCTGGAAAATTGCTCGACGGCCGCATGGGGCGCAAAAAGCGCCAGGGCTTTCTCACCGGCCTGCCGGGCATAGGCAGCCGTCTTGGGCCACAGGGCTGCCTGGTAAGCGTGGTAAGCCAGGGCCTCCAGATGGGACTCGAGCGCGCCGACGTGAACTTGTTCGATAGTCTGCACCAGTTGTTCATGTAAAGCGTGCCGTTCGCGCGCCAGAAGACGGCCGTACAAAGTCTCACGCGTCAGAGCATGGCGGAACGCAAATCGATCGGCGCTTTCTTCAACAACCAGCCTGGCAGCCGTCAATTCTCTCACCAGGGCCAACAGTTCATTGTCGCTGTGGCCGGTTAAGTCCGGCAAGACCGCAAAATCGAAGCTGCGCCCGCTGACCGCGGCCAGATCAAGCAGTTGTCTGGCCGGCCAACTGAGCTGGCTCACACGTTGCTGAACCAGGCGCTGTATGCTGTCGGGGATATCAATCTGCGCTAAAGGTTTTCTTTGCCATTGATTATCGGCGTAATAAATGTCGCCGCTGGCGATCAGGGAGCTGCATATTTCCTCGGCGAAGAAGGGGTTGCCCTCGGTAAGGTTATGGATTGCCGCCACGAATTCCGGCGAGGGTGTTTGCGGCTGGTCAAGAATCGCTTGCAGCAGCTGCGCGACTTCGGCGCGGGACAGCGGATTGAGTTTGATTTCCTCTGCGGTTGGCTCCCGATCCAAACCGGCCAGCAAGTCCGTCAGCCCGGGCTGAGGCTCTGCGGTGCGACAGGTGAGCAGAAGGAGAACCGGTATGTTTGCCATACGCCGGACCAGATAAAGCAGGAACTCAAGGCTGGCTTCATCGCTCCAGTGCAGGTCTTCCACAATGAGCAAGAGCGGGCTGCCTTTGGCCTGTTGCCAAAACAGGTTGGTTAGCGCGGCAAAGAGGCGTCGCTTTTCAAGTTCAGGATCGAGTGGGGAGGCAGCGTGAGAGGTGGCGAGCGAAGGGCTGCGTTCAGGTAGCAGCCGGGCCAGTTCCGGCGCAAGCGGCCCTGGACCATCGTCCTGGCCAGACGCCACATCTTGCGCAAAAAAGGTGCGGAGCATATCCACCAGGGGAGCATAGGGAAACGTTCGGTCCTGCTCAAAGCAGCGGCCCAGCAGCGGCTTAAAACCCGATTGTTCAGCCTGGGTTTGCACTTCTGCCAAAAGGCGGCTCTTGCCGATACCCGCTTCACCGCTGACCAGGATACATCGACCAACGCCGCCTTGCACAATCGTTAAGGCAGCGGTGAGCTGACTCATTTCTTTTTGTCGCCCAACAAATCCGGGTGCCGGCAGTGCGTTCATCCCAATTCCTAAAGAAAAGCCAGAGTTTGCTTCAAACCCGCGCCTATTATCAGGTGGTTTAGGGTAATCAGGCAAGGGTTTTGGTTGTCATCTATTTCTGAGGTAGTATAACCACCTGTATTCCACAAGCTGTGTTATTCAAACGAGTCCAACAAGGAGATACCCCATGAAGAAGCGTGTGCTTTTGCTCCCATTGCTTTTGTTATTTGTGATCCTGGTTACCGTGACGGGTACGGCCGTTGCCGACGACGAACCGGATTATTGGCTGGACGAAACAACCCTGCCCTTTGACCCTGTGCCCGGCTTCGAAGATTCTACCCGATTGTGGGGTGCGCTTAGGGGAGCCGGGTATCGCATTGAAATTCCGGCCAACTGGAACGGCGACCTGGTGATGTGGGCCCACGGCTACCGGGGCACCGGCACCCGGCTCTTTTTTAATCCCGAAGAAGTGCCGTTCCGCCAATATCTGCTTGAAAATGGGTATGCCTGGGCCGCTTCCACCTACGCCAAGAATGATTACAACGTGGGCCAGGGGGTGCGCGACACCCACCGCCTGGCGACCTTTTTCCAACGGCGCTGGAACCCCAACCGCATTTACATGACGGGGGCGTCGATGGGTGGGCATATTACGGCCGTCTCCATTGAAAAATACCACACGTTTTACGACGGTGCGCTGCCGGTCTGTGGCGTCGTGGGTGACTTTGAACTGTTTGACTTCTTTCTGGACTTCAACGTTGCTGCCCAGCAAATTGGCCTGGGAACCTCCCAGTTCCCCGTTGATCCAGCCTACCCGGTGCTGACTGCTCCCCAAATTAAAGCCAACCTGGAAGCCGTTCCCGGCGGCTGGCCGCTGGTGCTCAATGCCGAGGGTCAAGGGTTCAAGCAGCTTGTTGAGCTGCGCTCCGGCGGGGACCGGCCCAACTTTGATGAAGCGTGGTTCTTCTGGAACAGCTTCCCCGAATTCGGTTCCGGCATCCCCGGCAACTTCCTCTTCGATTTGGGGAGTCTGAACGGTACACTGCCAGGGCACCCCGGTATGGCGGTGGACAATACCGACATCGTCTACCAGACAGACCTGGACCCGGCTTTGAGTGCCGCTGAACAAGCATTAAACGCCAACATCGCTCGCGTTCATGCCGATCCGTTCGCCCGCAGGAGCCATGCCAACCCGGCCGTCACCGGCAACATTTCGGTGCCGGTGCTCACCATGCACAATCTGGGCGACCTCTTTGTGCCTTTCCACAACGAGATTGTTTATGCCGAAGAAGTAGCCCGTCGGGGCAACAGCCATCTGCTGGTGCAGCGGGCCATTCGCGGCGTGGGCCACTGCGGCTTCACCACGATGGAGTACGAGACTGCTTTTGCCGACCTAGTTAGCTGGGTGGAAGACGGCGTAAAACCTGCCGGTGATATTGTTACCGATCCGGCGGTGGTGGCCGGTGCACCGTACGGCTGCCAGTTTACAGACCTGGCTACGCCGGGTGGCCACCTGCTGCCGGCACCTTGTCCGTAACGTGAGCCGGTTTCATAAAATTTAACTGACCGCGGAGAGCGCGGAGAACGCTGAGTTTTTCCTATGCGTTTTCTGCGCTCTTTCGGGGTGGGACTTTTTCCAGATGAAAAAAACGGGTGGTCCAAGCCGGTGGAACACGCTGCGTGCTTTGCGGATTCTCCGTTGGTGGGAAAGCTAAAGGCAAATTGGGTCTTAAGCGGCATGTTCTTGTCCAGGTCTAAACGAGTATACTAATAGGACGAGAAACTTATGGGCAAATTGCCAGGATGAAAATACCCTTCGCAACAAGATCATGACAGACCAAACCAATACCAATAAACTGGGGCAGCGTGAAGCCGTTGCCAAGCAAAGAAACCAGCAAGCAAGCACTGCTGACGCCGTTAAACGGAAGCCAACGGAGACATCTGAGCAAAAGGAAAGCCTGGCTTTTCAAAAAATGTTGTTTGCCTCCCAAAGTGAAGCATCGCCGGATGGCATTCTGGTGGTTTCCAATGAGCGAAAGTGGCTCTCGTGCAACCGGCGCTTTATTGAAATGTGGCAACTTCCCGAGCAGGTGGCTGCCAGGGGAGAGAGTCAATTAGCTTTGCAAACTGTCAAGGATCAGGTGGCAAATCCCGAACAGTTTTTGGCCCGAATCGAACAGCTATATGGCCTTCCAGATGAACAGGCCCATGATGAAATTCAGATGAAAGACGGCCGTATCTTCGAACAATACAGCAGCCCGGTACGAGATGAAGAGGGCGTTCATTACGGCCGTGTCTGGTATTACCGAGACATTACCGGGCACAAACAGGCCGAAGCACGATTGAGCCAACAGGCGGCCCAACTAGAGGCCCTGCATCAAATAGGACTGGACCTTGTATCACAGTTAGAATTAGATGTTTTGTTGAACTCCATCATGATGCGCCTGACGGAATTAATAGACACAGACTTGGGGGCGCTATCTCTTTACGATCCCGACGAAGATATTTTGAAAATTGTGGCGACCAATGACGCCGATATGCCGCTGCTTGGCCGAACCTTTCAACGGGGAGAAGGGTTAGCGGGCAAAATTTGGCAAACTGGCGCGCCAATGGTAATAGAGGATTACCGGGCGTGGGAAGGTAAGATTCAATCATTGGCCGCGCGAATTGGCCACACGGCCGGGGCCGGCGTTCCTATCTATTGGGATGGTCAGGTTCAAGGGGTCATTACCCTCTCTTCAGCCAGGCAAAACTATAAGTTTACCCAGGATGATATTCAATTATTGAGCATGTTTGCCACGCAAGCGGCCGTTGCCCTACAAAATGCTCGTTTGTACCAACAGGCGCAGCAGCACGCCTTTCAGCTGGAACAAGAGATAGCCGAACGCAAAAAAACAGAGAAGGCGCTGCGCGAGCATCAGCAGCGTTACCAGGCGCTTTTTGAGCAGACCAACGATGCCGTATTTATTATTGGGCCAGATTTAACATTGGGAACGGATCTCATTCATCATGCCGCGAACCAGCAAGCAGCCGACCTCTTGGGGTATCAGGTTGAAGAATTGCTGAATATGCCCATCAAAAATATTGTTGCCCTCGGAACATGGGAGGCATCCTTACAAGTGGCCCAAACATTAAACGAAGAAGGCACCGTGCCCGTTTATGAACGGGTGATGATCAAAAAAGATGGCACCCCGATCTGGGTAGAGGTTAACCCGTTGCAAGTGTACGATGATGAGGGTAAGCCACAGCACATCCTTAGCATTGTGCGCGACATTAGCGAGCGGAAACAGGCAGAAGCGGCATTGCAGCAGGCCAAAGAAGCGGCCGAGCTGGCCAACCAGGCCAAAAGCCAATTCCTGGCGACGATGAGCCATGAACTGCGGACGCCGCTGAACGGTATTTTAGGCTATGCTCAGATTTTGCAGCGAGATCAGGCTGTTCCACCCGCTCAGCGTCGCAAATTGAACATCATTGAGCAAAGCGGCAAACATTTGCTCATGCTCATCAACGATATTTTGGACCTGGCCAAAATTGAGGCCGGCAAAATTGAGCTGCATGAAGCAGAATTTTATCTGCCAACCTTTTTGTACAATATTGCGGAATTTATGCGTTTTCGGGCCGAGGAGAAAGGGCTGGCCTTTCATTTTGAGAGTGCGTCCCTGCCAACGGCCGTTTACGGCGATTCAAAACGTTTGCGGCAGGTATTAATCAATCTGTTGGGCAATGCCATAAAATTCACCGGCCAGGGCAGTGTTGCTTTTTGCATACGGCCGTTAGAATCTGAGACATCGTCCACAACGTCTCGTTTTCGCTTCCTTGTAGAAGATACCGGTCGGGGCATCTCGCCCGATGATTTACAGGCTATCTTTGAACCTTTCCAGCAGGTTGGCAGCAAAAAGGATCGCGCCGAAGGCAGTGGGCTCGGTCTGGCCATAAGCCAGACGCTCATCGAACTCATGGGTGGCAAATTACACGTTCAGAGCCGGCCAGGAGAAGGCAGCACCTTCTGGTTTGATATTCCCCTGGTAACTTCTCGTGATTGGCAAGCAAAAACGGCCGCTGTCGCCCCCAACATCATCGGCGTCAACGGACCGGCGCCTACCATACTCATTGCTGATGACAACGCTGAAAACCGTTTGCTCATTGTTGATTTGCTGTCGCCCATAGGCTTTACGGTTTTGGAAGCCAGCAATGGGCCTGAGGCTTTGACCATTGCCAAAACGGAACAACCGCACGCTATTATTGTCGATCTTGTTATGCTGCAAACGGATGACCTTGAGTTGACCACCTGCATCCGTAACATACCTGAGATAAAGGATATGGTCATCATTGTCGCTTCGGCCGATCCGCAGCAGGATAGTTTGGACCAGTGTGCCTCGGTAGGCAGTCATGCCTTTATTGCCAAACCAATCCAGGTAGACCGCTTGTTGTCTTTGCTGCAACAGCATTTAAAGATCGACTGGTGTTATCAATCCCTGCCCAATAACGAGCCGCACATTGAGCTGGTAACTGACTACCAACTACCACCCCGTGCCGAATTAGAGCGACTAAACGAAATGGCTTTACAAGGGGATGTTGCTGCACTCCGCCAGCGCGCGTCTGTTTTGGCAGAAACAGATGAAGCGTTCGTTATACATGCAATCATGACAGGCGAATCCCAAGCAACCATCCTAATTGTTGATGACAATCCCACGAACTTAAATGTTCTGTTCGAATATCTCAATCGCAAAGATTTAAAGATTGTGGTGGCTCAAGATGGGCCGAGCGCGCTTGAGCGGGTTCAACACATTGTGCCCGATCTTATCCTGCTGGATGTGATGATGCCGGGCATGGATGGATTTGAAACCTTGCGTCGTCTTAAAGAGATTGAGCAAGTCAAAGATATTCCCGTTATTTTTATGACGGCTTTAAACGATGTGGTTGACGAGGTGAAAGGACTAGAAGTAGGCGCTGTCGATTACATTACAAAAAAAAAAAAAAAAAAAAAAGTGCTGGCCCGCATAAACACCCAT
>CALBTC010000379.1 GCA_937967805.1 uncultured Anaerolineaceae bacterium | reverse complement strand
AAAAAGCGTTAACAGTGTGTGAGTTGAGCACGCAAATACCTGATTTTCCCTGTTGACGAGGAGAACGTTGTGATTCAGCCCCGAACCCAGAATGAAGCTTATTGGGGACCGGATTTTGCCCTAACCAAGACCGACATCGAACAGATCTATAACCACTTTTTAGAGGTCGAGAAGCCGCAAACGGCCGATGAGATTACGCGGATGATTATGGCTTACCGCGTGGCCGAAGAAGCCAACACGGTCAAGAAAAAGCTGTCTGGTCGCACGATTTACCAGCCGCAAAACAGCTATGAGGTTGGTGATCAGTTAGTATTCCCTGCCCTGCAATTTGCTCACGGCGATGTAACGGCCGTACGCGATGGCTACAATCCTCACGATGGGCAGTTTAAAGTAATTAGCGTTGAGATGGATGATGACACGCGCGAATTTGCCGCTGCTCTCCAGTCTGACCATACGCTAAATGCCAGTAACGGCAGTGCATTGGATGAGCTGGTGCAGGTGGATGTCGATGAATTGATAACGCTGTATGGCGGCTGGGTGAAAGCGGCCGTTGCCCAGGAACTTAAAGACCGCCCCGAATTTGTTAAGTTGGGCGATGTCTGGTTTGTGAAACAGCTCATGGCCGAAGTGAATGCCGGTCATTTGCATTTGACCGAGGCTGTGCTTGAAATTAATGACGGCGGTCCCCTGCCTACTGAAGAAATTGTGCCCCATCTGGATATGGACCCTGCACTGGACAAATCGGTCCAACATTTTTCCCTGAATTATCATTTATTAAACGATGCCCGCTTTGACGAAGTCGCTCCCAGAGGCGAGGTGGCCTGGTTTTTACGTCGCCTGGAGCCGGAAGAGGTGCAAAAAACGCCCGAGCGTTTAATCTACCATCCCATTCCCCACGACCGGGCGCTGCTCAGCCCACAGCTGCTGCTGCTGGAGCGCGAACTGGACGATGAATGGTCTGATCTGGAAGAGCCGCCCTCGCCCCAGCCGGTGGTCTTTACGCTGATGTTTCCCCATCGCCATGCCGGGGTCATTCCGCTGAGCTCGCGGATACGGCCGTTATTCCCCCCCAGCAACTCGCCCCGCCAGCGCGTCGTCTTCATTGACGACCAGACGGAGGAAGAAGTGGTTGGCTGGGTAGTGCAGGAGCACCGCTACATCTATGGCTTGGGCGACTGGTACGAGAAAAACGGCATCCCCATCGGCGGTTTTGTCCACATTCAGCCGGGCCCGGAAGCGGGCGTGCTGAGCCTGGGCTTCGACCGGCGACGGCCGCAGCGGGAATGGGTACGGTTGGCAACGGCCGTCGATAACCGCATCCATTTTGAACTTCAGCGCCGCTCCGTTGGCTGCGGCTTTGATGATTTGATGATTGTCGGTACGGACGTAGTCGCGGCCATCGACGCCCTGTGGCGGCGCGCCGAAAATCAACAGCGCACCGTCTCTTCTCTGCTGGCCGAAATCTTTCCCAAGCTGTCTGACCTGACGCCGCAGAGCGCCGTTCATGCCAAAACGCTTTACAGCGCCATCAATATGCTGCGCCGTATGCCGCCCGGCCCGCTGTTTGCTGAGCTGGTGCGCCATCAAGCCTTCCTGCCGGTGGGCGATCATTACTGGCAGTTCGACAAAAATCGCTGGCAAGAAGGGGCCTAACTTATATTGGAGAATTACTTTGGCTAAAAGTCCACGACCACAATTAAGACCGTCGCTGCTTAAAAAGGCAACGCCGGATACACGCTTTTATATAGATTACGACTGGTGGGACAAATCTGACCTGGACCTGAAAACATACCTGTTTACTCGCCTGGACATTGGCGAAGAGATTAATCTGGAATCTGAAACCGATGAGGTTGATCTGGTGGATGCCGAAACGGGCGAAGTCACCCGCGTGGATGGTTTCCAGTACGTGGTACAGGCGTATTTTAGCCAATTACCGGATGATTTTGTTACCCGCACTTCGCTGGTAGACGCCGTTTTTTGCGTGCTGTTGGCCAATGCCAACAAGCCGATGACCGCCACCGAAATTGCACAAAAGGTGAAGCGTTCTCCCAGCACCATTATTAGAACAATGGGCGGCCCCAAAATTTACCAGGGCGTGCGCCCCATTCTAGACGACGATTAACCGTGAAGGTAGAAGTAAAATTGTACGGGGTGCTGCGGGCCAACCGTCCACCGGAGGCGAGTGGTGCACCCCACCACTCATTTGACATAACGCTGACGGAGGGGGCAACGGCCGTTCACGTAGCAAAGCAGCTAGGCATCGAAGACGGTTTAATCGCCGGCGCAGCCATCAACGGCGAAACGGCCGAACTGGATACCGTCTTGCAAGATGGCGACCAGATCAGCCTCTTCCCACCCTCCGCCGGTGGCAGCCAGCCGCTGTGTGTCTTTATTGCCGGGGTTATGCAGGCCAACCGGCAGGATACCCTGCTAGAGAGCCAGGCGTACCGCATCAAAATTCGGGACGCGCTGCAAAAGCATGTTCCCAACGTGCAATTGATTGATCCGTGGGCCGACAATCCCGGCAGCCTGGCCTACGATGACGAGCAGGCCAGGCACACCTTCCTCACCATGACGGCCAAGGCCAGCGAAGCCGATTTGCTCATTGCCTATCTGCCTTTGCTCAGCATGGGCACCGCTATGGAAATGTGGCAGGCGTACCAGGGCAATACCTACATTATTGCCATCACGCCTTTTGTGCACCATTGGGCTATCCGCTTTACCGCCAACCAAATTTTGCCGGATTTGGACAGCTTGCTGACGTGGCTGGAAAACGGCCGTTTCCAGCAAGAAATCATTCCGGCCGCGCTTGCCCTCAGGCAAAGTTGACGCCTATCCTCTTGCCGTTTAGAATTGCCGCCTGAATCGAAGCAATGACTTGACTTCAACTGGCTTGAGTTGTTTGCTTCAGTCACCAGCCCCAGTAGCTCAACGGATAGAGCAACAGACTTCTAATCTGTAGGTTGGGGGTTCGATTCCCTCCTGGGGT
>CALBTC010000378.1 GCA_937967805.1 uncultured Anaerolineaceae bacterium | reverse complement strand
TTCCCGCGGCCGTTTTCTTTCTGGCCAACTTTTTGGGCACCATTTTCAAAACAGACTGGACCCCCAGCGGCTACATTGGTTTTGTGCTGCGCATGTTGTTCTGGATCGGCATCGCCTTTGAAATGCCGGTGATTGTCTACTTTATCGCGCGGGTTGGGGTGGTGACTGCCCAATCCTTGCGTGAACAGTGGCGCTTTGCCGTTGTGGGCATTGCCGTGCTGGCAGCCGTCATCACCCCGTCCATCGACCCGGTGACAATGCTGCTAACGATGGCCCCTCTGTTGGTTTTATATATTTTGAGCATTGGTTTGGCGGTTGTGGGCCAACGGCAATTTGAACGATCGGTCGCGGTTGAGTAGCCGTGATGGATTTGGAAACGGCCGTCACCTACCTACGCACGCATCAAACCACCTTCCTCGAAGAGCTGGGCCGCTATCTAAAAATACCCAGCATCAGCACCCTCAGCCAACACCATAGCGACGTTTTGCAGGCAGCCGAATGGTTGCAAACCAGCCTAAGCAAAATCGGTCTGGAGAACGTGCAGCAGATTGAGACCGCAGGCAATCCGGTGGTCTATGCCGATTGGCTGCACGCCGGCGATGATGCACCGACCGTTTTGATTTACGGCCATTACGATGTGCAGCCGGTTGAACCGTTAGCAGCGTGGACCACGCCTCCGTTTGAACCGGCGGTGCGTGACGGCCGTTTATATGCCCGCGGCGTCAGCGATAACAAAGCGCAGCATTTTAGCCACCTCAAGGCGCTGGAAGCGATGCTGCAAACGGCCGGAAGGCTGCCGCTGAACGTGAAAATCTGCTTCGACGGCGAAGAGGAAGTGGGATCGCCCAATCTGGCTCCCTTTGTCGCCGAACATCAGTTATTGTTGGCCGCTGATTTTGTGGTGGTGTCAGACGGGGCCATGCCCCAATCGGACCAACCGTCGATTGATTATGCCCTGCGCGGCGTGGTGGCCGCCGAGATTCGCGTAACGGGCCCTGGCCGGGATTTGCACTCCGGCAGCTTTGGTGGCTCCGTGCATAACCCCGCCCAGGCCGTGGCCGAGATTGTGGCGGCGCTGCATCATGCAGACGGCCGTGTGGCCATCCCCGGCTTCTATGACGACGTAGACACTCTGTCTCCCGCCGAGCGTGAGCTGTTGCAAAAAATACCGTATCCGTTAAGCCAGTGGCAGCAAGAGACGGGCGTCGAAGCTCCCTGGGGCGAGCCTGAATTCACCTTTTTTGAGCGCATGACGGCACGGCCTACCTGTGAAGTTAACGGCATTTGGGGTGGCTTTGCCGGTGAGGGATTTAAGACCATCATTCCTGCCGAAGCGGGTGCCAAAATTAGTATGCGGCTGGTGGAAAATCAGGATGCAGACAAAATTGCCGATCAGTTCACCCGATTTATTGAGCAGCTCACACCACCGACGGTGCAGGTGGCAGTGACGGTGCAGGCTGGGGCGGATGCGGCCGTCACCCCCTATGATTCGCTTGGTATTCAGGCGGCGTTTCGCGCCTATGAGGATGGCTGGGGGGCAGCCCCTTTGCTCAGCCGCGGCGGCGGCTCTTTGCCCATTGTGGCCACCTTTCAGAAGCTGCTGGGCGCGCCGTTTGTGCTGATGCCGTTTGGGCTGGATGATAACCGGCATTCCCCCAATGAACACTATCATCTGGCACATTTAGAGAAGGGGATGGTAACGGCCGTTTACTTCTACCATCATTTGGCAACGGCCGTTACAGAAAATTCGGTCCGCTAATATTCGTTACGAATGACAATGTCGAAATTATTATTCATTTGGTAGAGCAGATAGGCCGCCACGCCGCCGCCAATAAAGCCAAACAGATGGGTTTGCCAGGAGATACCATTCCCCTGCGGAAAAGCGCCCCAAATAATGCCACTGTAAAGCAGCAAAACGACCAGGGCGATCACAATGGCGCGGCAGCTGCGTTCAAAGTAAGCTGATAGCAGCAGAAAGCCAAAATAGCCAAAAATGAGCCCGCTGGCTCCCAGGTGAACCTGTCCCGTGGGAGCAATCAGCCAGGTACCCAACCCGCTAATAATGATCACAATAAAAGATACTTTGAAGAAATCCTTTAATGGTCTTGAAAGCATGACAATGTTGCCCAAGATAAGAATTGGACCGGTGTTGGCAAAAAGATGCTGGAAACCGCCGTGTAAAAATGGAGCCCAAAGGATGCCCCACAGGCCAGTGATTGTTCTTGGTCGAACCCCAAAGCTGTCCAGTCCCCCGCCAAAAATGAACTGGTCAACAATTTCCAGAACCCACAGCAGCAAAATAAAGCCACCAATGATTTTGAGCGGCACCTGTAGCTGCGACCATAAATCTATTTGCCGATGCCTTTCTTCCATGTTTCTCTTCCCTGATTCAGGGCAAACAGCCCTGAATCACCTTGAAATTAGCGTTATAAAATTGTACTGCACAAATTTAGAAAATGCCTGATGACTTATGTTTCTCTGAACACCCCGCAGCCGCCATCATGGTATTCCATACGAAAAAGGCAAAGAACTGTTGCTTTTCTTAAATCAGCGTTAGTGGCTTAAAAGTGGACTTTAAGGGACAATATAGTGACGAAATTTCTTTGTTGAAGGTGGAGATGTAATGATGAGAAAGAAGAAACAGTGCCTGTTATTAGCCGGTATCTGTATGGTGTTGTTGCTGACAGCTTGTCTGCCTGATGATGATTTGACGAGCCTGCTGCCAGATCCCATCAAGCCGGTAACGGCCGATCCTACTCCCGGCATTGTGTTTGTAACGCTGCGCCATGTAGAGCGCACCCCCGGCTTACACCAAAATTGGGAATTATACTTGGTGCAGCCGGATGGCACCGGCCTTATCCGTCTCACTGAAAATGACCGGGTTGATACCAGTCCATCCTGGTCGCCGGACGGCCGTCAGATCACGTTCCGCTCTCGGGTGGATGGCAGTTCCGACATTTTTGTGATGGACGCCAATGGCGAAAATTGGCGTAACCTGGTCAAAGACCCCGAGGATTCCATTTTTGATGAGTTTTATCCGGAGTGGAACCCGCAGCGAGAGATGATTGCCCTCTACACCGACCGGTTTTATTCGCCGGCTGTGGGCTGTGCCTGGCACCGTCTGGCCATCATGCCCCTGTCTGGCGGGGCAGGCAATATCCAGGTGCTGGAAGAGCCGCTCACCGAACAGGAGACGCTGGGCTGGTCCGCCGACGGCCGTCGCCTGGCCTTTAGCTCGCGCTGTGACATGACTCAGGAACAGGCGGTGGAGCTTTTTGAATGGGATATCGACACAGACGAGGTGGTTCAGCTTACCGACGATGGGTTTGTTAATGCCTCACCGGCCTATTCGCACAACGGCCGTTACCTGGCCTACCAATCCGTCCGCCCCGATGTCGCTGCCGATATTTTTGTACTCGATCTGGAAACAGGCGAACTGGCTAATCTCACCAACAACCCGGAATTCAAAGATTCCCACCCCACCTGGTCCCCGGACGACAGCCAGATTGCCTTTGTTTCTGACCGGGACGGCAACGACGAGATTTACGTGATGGACGTGATTTTGGAACCGTTTGCCAGCAGCGCCAATCCGCGAAACATTACCAACCATCCCGCCAAGGATTTTGAGCCGGCCTGGTCGCCGGTACCATAAGGATCGTCATGCAAAAACTGGATATTCTGCTTGTTTTGTTTGTTTTCTTGGCTGCCTGTTCTAACCGTGAATTGGCAACGGCCGTAACCACCCTCCCTGCTGCGTCACAACCAGTTCCCGGTTTAGTGTTCACCTCCGAACGTGATGGCAACTGGGAAATTTACCGCATGGACGCGGATGGCAGCAACTTGGTGCGGCTGACAGAAACGGACATTTCTGAAGGCGGTGCTGCCTGGTCGCCGGACGGCCGTTCCCTGGCATTCTGGTCACGACGTGATGGCAATGCTGACATTTTTGTCATGGGGGCCGACGGCAGCAATCCGCATAACATCGCCCCGGACCCCAAAGAAAACGGATTTGAAGAGTTTTACATTCGCTGGCACCCTGATGGGCAATCGCTGGCCTTTTTTAGCAACCGGTTTGGCAGCGAAGGGCACAGCTGCGTGGTGCATCGCGTGGGATTCATGCCGGTAAATGGGGGCACGCAAAGTATGGAACCTCTTTCAGGGCATGTGGGCAATCAGGAGACAATGGGCTGGTCGCCAGACGGTGAAACGCTGGCCTTTAGCTCCAAATCGTGCGGCGGAACGGGCGTCAATTTGCAGCTTTTTTTGTGGCACATTCCGGATGATGCTGTGACGCAGCTCACCAACGATGAATATATCAACGCCGGGCCTGCTTTCTCGCACGACGGCCGTTTCCTGGCTTACCACTCCTTCCGCGACGATAACAGCGAAATCATCCTGCTGGATTTAGCCAGCGGGGAAGCAATCAATCTCACTAATCACCCGGCTAAAGATTCACACCCTACCTGGTCTCCCGATGACAGCCAGATAGCCTTTGTCACCGACCGGGACGGCAACGACGAGATTTATGTCATGAACGTGGACGGGACCAACCTGCAAAATCTTTCCAACCACCCGGCCCGCGACTTTGAGCCGCAATGGTCGCCAATACCATAGTGAAACGTGTTGCGTGAAACGTGACCAGAATTAATCATGCTTCATTCAGATAATCTCGCTGCGCAGCACCACCACGGCCAGCAGTCCAATCACCAGCAAACCAACCGCCAATCCGGTAGCAATGCCGACGATGGCCGGTCGCTCTTCGTTTGTTTGGGGGGCAACGGCCGTTTCCACCTCGGCTTCCGGCGTGCTGGCTTGCGTTAATGATGATTGATTGCTTAAGGAAGCAACGGCCGTACCCGGTGCAGTCGGTGTCATGGTAGGGGCTGCGGTTGGTGTAGCCGGGATAGGAGTCTCTGTGGGTGGCAGGATGGGTACGGCCGTCGACCCGGCCTCGCGTACCAATAATTGGTCACCAGGCTGCAACAGAGCGTTTTGATCAATATTGTTTAGCGCCAGCAGGTCGTCCAGCGTTAAGTTGTAAGTCAGCGCAATTTCCCACAGCGTCTGCCCGCTGCGCACCGAGTGATACAAAATCGGAGTAGGCGTAGGGGGCGGGATTTCGTCCGGCGCCAGCCGCACGCGAATCATCTCGCCAGGTTGCAAAACCGCATCTTCCGGCAGCTGATTGAGCCACAAAATATCCCCCAGCTTCACGTTGTACTGCACGGCAATCGACCACAGCGACTGCCCTTCCCGCACCATGTGCATGGTTGGTGGCGTGGGCGTGGGTGGGGGTGCCTGCCCTTCTGCCAGCCGTATGGTGATCCGGTCGCCGGGCTGCACAATGGCGTCGGGTGGCAGGCTGTTGAACAGCAGCAAATCAGACAGAGGCACTTCGTAATGGGCGGCCAGCGACCACAACGGCTGGCCTTCCTGGATCACGTGCACAATCGAGCCGTCTTCGCCCGGCTGCGCCAGAGTGATGGGGGTGATGAAGAGCACCTCCGGGCTGGGATCGGCAGCGGGCGGCGGTGGCGCGTCGGACGGCTGGCCCACAACCAGAACGTAGAAGTTTTCGTTGCCGTTGCTGGCGAAGCCGGTGCCGGCTGCCTGGTAGCGGCTGGTGATGAGCGTGTTGTAATGCACCGGGCTGTTAACCCACCAGTTGAGCCCCCGGGCGGCGGTCATGCCGGTGCCGCCTACAATGTTTTCGCTCACTCGACCCACGAAGCCGGCGGCGGCGGCCCGGCTCTGCGGCGTAGAACCGCCGGCCCCAACGTGGCTGGTAAAGACATTGTTGGCCGCCATAAAGTTTGCCTGGTTTTGCGCGGCAGCGGCCAAGGCATTGCTGTACTCAAACGGAGCCAGGCCATTATTTAGCCGGAACTGGTTTACTTCCTGAAAGATGGCGGAGGCAGATTGGGCCTGAACGGCCGTTGCCTCCCCCACGATGACAAAAAGGCACAAAAGCATGCCCACTATCCATTTTTTATTCATGCCAGAACTATATCAATGGGAACGGCCGTTACCAAATTTACCGCGAGTTGGACCATTCTAACACTTATTAACCCCTCACAGTTCCTGCTTGCAGGATGGAACCGTCATGATGCGTGACCAATTGCTTCCGGGTGTGTTTAGAACCGTGGAGTTTCACAAATCAAACCACGCAAGGAGAAGCTGCAAATTATGAGACAAACGTTTAACCATGAACCGGTATTGACACAGGCGCTGTGGCCGCAGCAGAGCTGGGCGCGAACGCTTATTTTGATACTGTTGGGCAGTTGGTTGATTGCCCTCTGCGCCCAAATTCAGATTCCGCTCTGGCCGGTGCCGGTAACGGGGCAAACCTTTGCCGTTTTGTTGGTGGCGGCTTTAATGGGTGCCCGACAGGGTGCGGCCAGCGTGTTGTTGTACCTGGCTCAGGGGGCGATGGGTTTGCCCTTTTTTGCCGCTGGTGCAGCGGGGGCAGCCGTATTGTTTGGGCCCACTGCCGGCTATCTGTTTGGCTTTGTGTTGGCGGCTTATCTGGTGGGCTGGCTGGCCGAGCAAGGCTGGGATCGTCAGGTGGGAACGGCCGTACTCGCTATGCTTCTGGGCAATGTTGTCATTTATGTGGCTGGCTTGCTCTGGTTAGCGCAGTTTTTGCCGTTGGCTCAGCTATTTTCAGTGGGTCTGCTGCCGTTTATTCCTGGAGATGTGCTCAAGATTGTGGCGGCGGCGCTGCTGCTGCCCGGCGGGTGGCGGCTTTACCGGAGAAACTGATCAGGTAGGGGTAGGGATGGCCGACATTTAAACCAACACCGCAAAAAAAGAGCCTCTGGCAGCAAGTCCAGAGGCTTCAATTTTTCAAACGATACTGAACTGCCGGTCGTTAACCTTCGTACATCGACTCAATCTCATCTTCAAAATGATCGTTAATGACGCGCCGCTTGATCTTTAAGGTAGGCGTTAATTCACCTTCTTCTACCGTAAAGTCGCGAGGCAGCACGCGAAAGTCGCGCACATGTTCCACCCTTGCAAACAGCGAATTAACTTTTTCCTCAATCTGTTTTTGCAAATGCTCGCGCAGCTTGGGATGTTCATGCAGCGTTTGGCCTTCCAAACCATGTTCCTGGGCAAATTGAGAAGCCGCATCGGGATCAAGAGTCAGCAAGGCGGTCAGAAAGCGGCGCTGCTCGCCGATTACCACTGCCTGTGAAACCAGCTCGAGGTTTTTCAATGCGCCTTCAATGTTCTTAGGTGCAATGTTCTTGCCGCCAGACGTGATAATGATTTCCTTCTTGCGCCCCACAATTTTGAGAAAGCCGTCCTCATCAAACTCGCCCAGATCGCCAGAATGCAGCCAGCCGTCTTCCAAAGTGTCGTTTGTCGCTTCTTCATCCTTAAAGTAGCCCATAAACACGTTCGGGCCTTTCACCAGAATCTCTCCATCAGGGGCCAGCTTCACCTCTGAGCCGGGCCAGGCCTGCCCCACGGTGCCAATCTTGATGGCACCTGGTCGGTTTGTAGTGCTAGGACCGCAATCCTCAGACTGCCCATACAGCTCCATAATCGGCAGGTCCAGGCTGGCAAAGAAGTGCAAAATATCTTCCGAAATGGGGGCGGCAGAGACGATGATGTGGCGCGCTTCGGAAAGCCCCAATCCTTCTTTGACCCTGGAAAAAACCAGAGCGTTAGCAATTCGATACTGTAACGCCAGTAAAGCACCGGGTTCCTGGCCCCGATTACGCAGCATGGTTACCTCATGACCAACCCCCCGCGCCCATTCGACGAGCTTAGCCCGCACCCCTTCCGCCTGGGAAAGCTGGGCAGCCACGCCCGCCTGGAACCGCTCAAAAATACGGGGCACACCGAAGAAAATGGTTGGTTTGACCTCTTTTAGATTGTCATTCAGGTGGTCTTGGGGTGAGTATTCCGCATAGTAGACTTGGTAAGCGGCCGTTATTGCTGCGTGAATAGAAAACATTTGCTCGGCAATGTGTGACAGCGGCAAATAAGAGATGGTTCTGTCAGAAGGAGACAGGTCGATCAACCCTTTGGCATTAGTGGCGGTGCTGGACAGGTTGTGATGGGACAGCATTACGCCTTTTGGTGGGCCAGTGGTGCCCGATGTGTAAATGAGCGTTGCCAGCTGATCTTGTTCCAGCGCATCCATTCGGGCATCGATGACGACCACTTACACTTCCTATCCCTTGGCCATGAATGCTTCCCAGCTCAGCGTCATCTCGTCATCAATTTCAGTGCCCCGCATAAGCGCGATATATTTCAGGCAGGCAATATCATCGCGAACTTCGGCAATTTTCTCCCACTGGCTTTGGTTCTCTACCAGGATAATGCTCGATTCGGAGTTTTCGATAATATATTTGCATTCTGCCGGGGAGTTGGTGGTGTAAATGCCGGCTGGTGCACCGCCAATCATCATGCAGGCCAGGTCGAAAATAACCCATTCTGGTCGGTTGAAGCCAAGAATGGTCACATTTTGGCCTGGCTCCACGCCGAGGGCTACCAACGCGCGGGCAGCTTGCCGGACCTGGTTTGTGTACTCTTGCCAGGATGTAGGCACCCAGGCGCTGCCAATTTTTTCATAATAGGCGGGAGCGTTGGGGCGAATACGGCCGTTTTCGTGCAGCCGGTGGAGAATAGTGTCCGTCATCGAATGCCTCCTCTTTTTAAGACATTGGCTGACCAGAAAGTAGCCGTCTAGACAATTGTTACATTTTTGATTTGATTCATCGCCCGGAGCGTCTAGTTCCAGTCAGTCTATAATTTTGCACAATTAAGTAGCGGGGTAATCTCTCAATCCTTATGCAATTTTTATCATATCTGCGCCGCTTCCGCAATGATTTTATGTCAGCTTTTCCTAATTTTGGACAATTGCTTTACTTCGTTTTATTGAAGCCTGGCAATTGGTTGATTTTGGCAGGCTTGAATTTGCCCACAAAGCCGGTCGAAAAGAAAAAGACCTGGCAGATTTGCTAGCCAGGTCTCGTTAGCGGATTGAATTGATAAAATGACGTGCAATTAGCGCACCATCATGTATAGGCTCAGGCCGACGTAGTAAACGACGTATAGTAAAGAAGCCCAGAGCATCCATGGATTGAAGGCTGGATATTGCAGCCAGACGATCATGCATAAAATGCCCCAAACCGCAGTGAGGCTCAAGGTTAGCTTTTGATAGCGCACCATTCGTGACGGATAAAGGTATTTAATGGGCACAAAAACCAGTACGGTGAGGATGGCAATCACCCAGAAGTTAACCCATAGATTGGCATTAAACATGAACATGTAAAAGACGACAACGTTCCAATAGGAGGGAAACCCCTTGAACGTATTATCGTCAGTCTTAGCATCTGCCTGGCAAAATTGGTAGGCTGAGGCCAAAACGACCATGGCAATGCCGGCGATGGTGACCGAAGCCGGCAGCAAGCTGGCTTCATACAAGAAGATGGCCGGCACGATCACATACGTTTGATAATCGATAATGTTATCGAGCAGCGCACCGTCAAAGCCTGGCAGCACGCCCTTTACCTTGAAGCGGCGCGCCAACGTTCCATCCAGGCTGTCTACCAGGGCGGCCAGCGCCAACCAGAAAAAAGCGGCTTGCCATTGATGCTGCACCGTGGCCATGATGGCCAATAGACCCCACAGCGCCCCGGTGGCCGTAAAAAGATGAACGCCCCAGGCTAACACCAACGGCCGTTCCACTTGTAAATTCAAATTCATTCTTGACATAACTACTTCCAAATTAAGTTCAAAAGAGATTGCTGAACTTTAAGTGATGAATGGTTGGAAGTCAATACAAAAAGGTTGCATTCGTAACCGAATCTCAGGAAATTAGTCGTCTCACAGAAACAATGCAGGTTAGGGCAAATACTCAACAATCGTCGCTTCACCCTGGCCCACGCCGACGCAAAGCGTGGCCAGCCCATAACGCATCGGTTCGCCAGCCTGGGCGCGGTGGCGCATTTCGTACAGCAGGGTGGTGAGAATGCGCGCGCCGGAGCAGCCTAGAGGGTGTCCCAGGGCAATAGCCCCGCCATTTACGTTGGTAATTTCCTGGCTGAGGCCCAGCTCCTTAAGCACGGCCAAAGATTGTACGGCAAACGCCTCATTCAGCTCGGCCAGATCGATCTCACCCAGAGAGATGCCGGCCCGCTGGAGCGCTTTGCGCGTAGCATCAACAGGGCCTAAGCCCATCACACGCGGATCAACCCCGGCAGCAGCGGAGGCTACCCAGCGGGCCATTGGTTTGAGCCCCAATTCTTCGGCTTTACCGGCAGACATGAGCAGCACGGCGCAGGCCCCGTCGTTGAGGCCGCTGGCGTTGCCG